>NZ_CP098747.1:1564583-1877500 GCF_023746535.1 Sneathiella marina
TGCCGCTTGAAATCGCCTATTCACCGTTGCTGGTGATGGCGTCAATTGCAATCGCGATAACCGCATCATTTACGGCCCTGAGGATGACCTCCAATTTACGCCTGATGACGGTGGCACAGCGAAAAAGACGGGTTGCCCAAGGTGCCTTGGCTCTGGGCGGCGGGATCTGGTCCATGCATTTTGTCGGCATGTTGGCCGTGGATATGCCGTTGTCGCTGGCCTACGCGCCTTTGCCAACACTTGGATCAGCCCTTATCGCAATTTTGGTGACGGGGGCGGCCCTGCTGTCGCTGCATTTTGGTGTGCGGAACAAGAAACGTATTGCCATCGCCGGTGTGATCACCGGCATCGGGATTGTCGCAATGCATTATCTGGGGATGAGCGCCATTTCCGCGAACTGTATTGTCACTTACAATCCGGTGGGGCTGGTGGTCGCGGTAACAATTGGTATTGCAGCGTCCATTGCCGCCATGGAACTTGCCTATGGGCAGCGCACCTTAAAAGCCGCTATCGCGGGAGCCGTCGTCCTTGGGCTTGCTATTTCTGCCATGCATTATTCAGCCATGTATTTCACAATTTTCAGCATAAATACCGATGTGGTTGCAACACCGGTTTTGAGTAAAGATACATTGGCATTGATCGTCGCTCTGGCGTCCTTCTTTATCTGCGGATTATTCCTGTTATCGGCCGTACCGTCGGGTGTTGAGCCTGCGACATCGACCGCAAATGATGAGAATGCCCCGGCAATAGCGGAAAATGAGGCGCTGCTGAATGGAAGGGACGAGGTTACCGCCAAGGCAGCTTCCTCGGTCGCGTTTTCGCGGGCCATGTCTCAATCAACGGAGGATATAAATGATGGTCGCATTCCCTATGACAGAAACAAAACCATCCGCTTCTTGCCGTCCTCAGCCATTCTGATGGCGCAGGCTGATGGACATTATACCAAGCTTCATAACGGGGAAGAGGAACTGTTCTGTCCCTGGCCAATTTCCCGGCTTGAGAAAAAGCTGAGCCCCAGCATGTTTATCCGCACGCATCGCAGCTATTTGGTTAATCGCCAGAAGATTACCGGACTGCGTCGTGACGGTGACAAGGCCTTCTGTTTAATGGGGGACGAGACGAATATTGAAGCGCCGGTCAGCCGCGGGCGATTGGCAGAACTACGTGAAATATTAAAAATCGGATAGCTATTCGATTGGAGTTGCGTCCGCATTTCGTGCAGAATTTTCGCATTTCGTGCACCATAGGCGTTATCTAAGACTGTTACCTTACCTTCTGCCCAGATTTTGCCTCATGCTCTTCCCAACCGCGAAGTAATCGCTGGATCAGGCCAAAATCAGTGTCTGAATATTAATATTTAGGGAGGAGCATCAGAATGATACCCGGGTCATTTGACTATCATCGACCGCAATCCATTTCCGAAGCTGTCGGCATGCTGGCAGATATGGGAGACGATGCGATCATCGTTGCTGGCGGACACAGCCTGATACCGATGATGAAATTGCGCATGGCATTGCCAGAGCATCTCATCGATATTCAGGATATTTCCGATATCAAGGGAATTACCGTTTCTGGATCGGAGGTAACCATCGGCGCCATGGTGACGCAAGCCGAGCTGATCGGTTCGGAAGAAATTCATGCTGTCTGCCCGATTTTACGCGAAACAGCCCTGCAGATTGCCGATCCTCAAATCAGAAATGTCGGAACAGTTGGCGGCAATGTGGCCAACGGAGATCCTGGCAATGATATGCCGGCGCTCATGCAGGCCCTTGATGCGACTTTCGTCCTGGCCGGTGGATCCGGTAGTCGTGACGTCAAGGCGCGTGACTTCTACGAAGCCGCGTTTTTTACGGCGCGTGAAGAAGGCGAAATACTGACCGCCATAAAATTCACGGCACCGCCCGCTGGCCATGGGTACGCCTATATGAAGCAGAAACGCAAGATCGGTGATTATGCGACCGCTGCCGCCGCTGTCATGCTGACCTTGAATAATGGGACGGTAAGCTCGGCCTCGATCGGTCTTACAAATGTGGCGGATACGCCTCTTTATGCTGACGCTGCTGTGGCTGCGCTTGTGGGCTCATCTTTGGATGATGCCAGTATTAAAGCTGCCGTGGAGGCCGCAAAGTCTATTACTGATCCGGCCATTGACGGTCGAGGTCCCAAAGAATTTCGCACTCATATTTTGGGCGTTATGGTTGAACGCGCCATTCGCGCTGCTGCGGCCAACGCGGCCTAATCACATCTTGTCGGAGAAAAAAATGTCAAAAATGCATGTTAAAATGACGGTAAACGGCAAGGAAGTGGAAGCCCTAGCCGAGCCGCGCACGCTCTTAATTCACTTCCTTCGCGAAGATCAACAACTGACCGGTCCGCATATTGGCTGTGATACGGGTCATTGTGGGGCCTGTACAGTCGATATGGATGGAAAGTCGGTTAAGTCTTGTATGACCTTTGTCGGCCAATCCAACGGAAAAAATGTCACCACAATAGAAGGAATTGCGCATCCCGACGGCACCTTGCATGCCTTACAGGAAGCGTTTCGGGAGCATCACGGGTTGCAATGCGGGTTTTGCACACCGGGAATGATTACCCGGGCGCATCGTTTGCTCCAGGAAAATCCATCACCGACGGAAGAGGAAATTCGCTATGGAATTTCCGGCAATCTTTGTCGGTGCACCGGATATCAGAATATTGTCAAGGCCATCACGGTCGCTGCGGATATGCTCAACGCTCAGGAGGCAGCAGAATAACATGAATGATCAAGCACCCCTATCCCGGGAAGATCGGGTAAAAAACCTTAAAGGTATCGGCTCAGAACGGAAACGCGTCGAGGATGCCAGATTTACGCAAGGCAAAGGTAACTATGTTGACGATATAAATTTACCGGGCATGTTGTTCGGCGATTTCGTCCGCTCCCCTTACGGTCACGCGCGGATCAAAAGCATCGATAAGGAAGCGGCGCTGGCAGTGCCCGGCGTTGTTGCGGTTTTGACGGCAGAAGATCTCAAACCGCTTAACCTCCATTATATGCCGACTTTGGCCGGGGATGTGCAGGCGGTTCTTGCGGACGAGAAAGTCCTGTTTCAAAGCCAGGAAGTCGCCTTTGTCATCGCTGAAGATCGCTACATCGCGGCCGATGCTGTCGAGCTGGTGGAAGTGGATTATGAGGAATTGCCGGCTTTGACCGATGCCTTTAAGGCATTGGATGAAGATGCGCCGTTACTCCGCGAAGATATAAAGGATAAAATGGAAGGGGCCCATGGTCCCCGTAAGCATCATAACCATATCTTTCTGTGGGAAGAGGGCGATAAGGATGGCACGGAAAAAGCGCTGTCTGATGCGGAAGTGGTTGCCGAAGAATTGATTACGTATCAACGGGTCCATCCTTGCCCGCTGGAAACCTGCGGCTGTGTGGCCTCTATGGACAAGATCAACGGCAAACTGACTTTGTGGGGTACTTTTCAGGCGCCGCACGCGGTTCGAACAGTGGCCTCCCTGATCACCAACATCGCGGAGCATAATATCCGGGTGGTTTCACCTGATATAGGCGGCGGCTTCGGCAACAAGGTCGGTGTTTATCCGGGATATATCTGCGCAGCCGTGGCGTCTATCGTCACTGGAGTTCCGGTTAAATGGGTTGAAGACCGGATGGAAAACCTGACGGCAACCGCTTTCGCCCGCGACTATCATATGACCGGTAAAATTGCCGCGACCAAAGACGGTAAAATTACAGGTCTATGGTGCCATGTGTTGGCTGATCATGGGGCTTTTGATGCCTGTGCGGACCCAACCAAGTTCCCGGCAGGATTTTTCCATATCGTGACCGGGTCCTATGATATTCCGGTGGCTTATGTTGGCGTTGACGGTGTCTATACAAATAAGGCGCCGGGCGGGGTGGCGTATCGTTGTTCGTTCCGGGTAACGGAAGCGGCGTATTTGATTGAGCGCATGATTGAAATTCTGGCGCTGAAACTGGATATGGATCCTGTGGAACTTCGAATGAAGAACTTCATCCGAAAGGAGCAATTCCCGTATCAGTCCGCACTTGGATGGGAATATGACAGCGGTGACTATCATACAGCCATGGAAAAAGGCATGGCCGCAGTCGAATATGACGCCCTGCGCAAAGAACAGGCCGAAAACCGGGCCGCCTTTGATCGCGGGGAAACCCGGACCTTGATGGGGGTCGGTACAGCCTTCTTCACGGAGATCGTTGGTGCCGGGCCGGTAAAGAACTGCGACATACTTGGTCTTGGCATGTTTGACAGCTGCGAAATTCGCATCCATCCGACCGGGTCGGCCATTGCGCGTCTTGGTACCATTAGCCAGGGGCAGGGGCATGCAACGACATTTGCCCAGATTCTGGCAACTGAAATTGGTATCCCGGCGGAAGATATTACCCTGGAGGAAGGGGATACGGACACGGCGCCTTATGGTCTGGGGACCTATGGCTCGCGGTCGACGCCGGTGGCCGGTGCCGCCACCGCCATGGCCGGGCGAAAGATCCGCGCCAAGGCGCAGATGATTGCGGCGTATTTGCTGGAAGTCCATGAAGGAGATCTGGAATGGGATGTGGACCGGTTCCAGATCAAGGGAAATCCGGAAGCCCATAAAACCATGAAAGAGCTGGCCTTTGCATCCTACAATCAGGCCATTCCGGGATTGGAGCCCGGCCTTGAAGCGGTGTCCTATTATGATCCGCCGAATATGACCTATCCTTTTGGTGCCTATTTCTGCGTCGTTGATGTGGATGTGGATACTGGTGTCGTAGATATCCGGCGTTTCTACGCCTTGGATGATTGCGGTACCCGTATCAATCCGATGATCATTGAGGGGCAGGTTCATGGCGGACTGACAGAGGCCCTTGCCATCGCCATGGGACAGCATATTACCTATGACGAAGGCGGAAATGTGCATGGCGGCAGCCTGATGGACTTCTTCTTGCCGACCGCCGTGGAAACACCGGTTTGGGAAACTGATTATACGACAACCCCGTCGCCCCATCACCCCATCGGGGCCAAGGGCGTCGGTGAAAGCCCCAACGTGGGTGGTGTACCGGCTTTTTCAAATGCGGTTCACGATGCGTTCGCTCATAAGGGTTTGACCCATACTCAAATGCCCCATGATCATTGGCGCGTATGGCAGACTGCCCAAAAACTAGGGCTGACTGACTAGGACATTGGTCGGGGCCGGGTGACTTTTCCCGGCCCCGCACTATTTGGTAGGGGTAAGATGACGGAAAACAGAAACATACGCGATCAACTGCGGGCGGCGGATTATGTGGCGGATGACGCCCTGTCCACGGCCTTGCAACTGGCGATCAATCTCAAGCGGCCCTTGTTGCTGGAAGGGGAGGCAGGAGTTGGCAAAACAGAAGTGGCAAAAGCTTTGGCTTCTATCATGCAGACCAATCTTATACGCTTACAATGTTATGAAGGTCTGGACGCGGCTGCGGCGATATACGAATGGAACTACCAAAAGCAGCTGCTGTATATAAAGGCTTCGGAGCGGGAAGATAAAACGGCCTCGCAAGTCGAGCAGCATATATTTACCGAAGATTTTTTGCTCGAACGTCCTTTGCTACAAGCCATTGGTCAGGAAATCTCCCCGGTGTTGCTGATCGATGAGATTGATCGGGCGGATGAGGAGTTTGAAGCCTATCTTCTTGAAATCCTGTCTGATTTCCAAATTACGGTGCCTGAACTTGGCACCATAACGGCGACGTCAGTTCCGCATGTCATCCTCACGTCCAACGGGACAAGAGAGTTATCTGACGCATTGCGTCGGCGATGCCTGTATTCCTATGTGGATTTTCCGTCGCAAGCGCGGGAACTGGAAATTATCCTGTCTCGTGTGCCGGATATTGAAGCAGGCCTTGCCGACCAGATATCTCGTTTTGTCCTGAATTTGAGGAAGGAAGAACTGGAGAAAAATCCCGGCGTTGCGGAAACGCTAGATTGGGCGGCGGCGCTTGTCGGATTGAAAATCAGCAGTTTGGACGGAGATCTTGAGACCATCCAGTCGACGCTGATCTGTCTGCTGAAAACAGAAACGGACCTTAAATCCATCACCAAGGAGGTTGCCAGCCGACTACTCGGTAAAGCGGCGTAATATGGAGCCCATTAGCCATCATATTCAGGATAAAAATATCCTCGAAAACCACCCGTTGGCAGCACGCATGGCCGGGTTTATTGATCATTTGCGCATGAATGAGTATGCCCTGGGTCCCGCCGAGACACAGATGGCATTACGCGTTATCGGTGATCCTTTTTCAGGTTTGGATGATGCTCGTCTGAAGTTGAAAGTCCTGTTGACCGGCCGGCCGGAGGAATGGCGGCAGTTTGACGATTTATTTGAGGCCTACTGGACAAGGCTCGGCAAGGAACGGGCCAGCTGGCAGCATGAGAAAAATGTTCGCAACCGCACCAAAGCCTCCCTGCCTGAAGCCTGGAAAGAGCATCTGTCAGCGTCGGTGCCCGAAGGCGGGAATGCACCGCAGATTGAGACCGAAGGCGTGGCGGAAGTTGAAGGCGAGGCGTCGGGTCGCCTGATCGCAACGGACAAAACTTCTCAGATGCGAACGGATTTACGCCAGTATGTGGATGCCGATGAAATCCGGGAAGCTGAGAAACTTGCCTATCGCATCGCCAGTGCCATGCGATACAGGCTATCCCGCCGGCACCGGTTGTCGGTGCAAGGATCGAAACTTGATTTGCGCCGGACGATCCGGCGGAGTCTGGGGACCGGCGGGGAGCCGATTTCCCTGAAATGGCGCGCGCGCCCCGATCGTCCGATCCGGCTTGTTGTCTTTCTGGATGTGTCCGGCTCCATGAAGCATTACAGCCGGTTTTTTCTGCAATTCGTGAAAGGACTGGTCTGTCAGTGGATGGAAGCAGACGCCTATCTGGTTCATACGAAACTGATCCGCGTCACCGATGTGGTCCGCGATAAAAACTCGACGAAGGCGATGACCCGCCTGTCGCTGATGGCGGAGGGGTTTGGCGGTGGAACCAGGCTCGGGCAAAGTCTGGCGCAGTTCAACTCTCAATATGCCAAGCGTAGCCTCAACGGTCGGTCGGTTGTTTTGATCCTGAGTGATGGCTACGACACCGGGCCGGCGGATCAATTGGCCGAAGAATTGAAACGCCTGAAAAAACGGGCCCCAAAATTGATCTGGTTAAATCCGCTGCTGGGCTGGCGACAGTATGAACCGGTTACTCAGGCGATGGCCGCGGCACAGCCCCATATCGATTATTTCGCGGCCGCCAATACGCTGGAAAGCCTGGCGGCGCTCGAGCCGGAAATCGCCAGGGTATAAGGAAGGGAGGGTTTATATGGTTACATCCAGGAAAACGCTCGATCTGATTGAGAAACTGCGCGCCCGCGGACAGAGTTTCTGTGTCGCCACCGTATTGCGGACAGCGGACAGCACTTCGGCCCGTGCCGGGGCAAAAGCCGTTGTGACGCCTGAAGGCGATTTACATGGATTTGTCGGCGGCGGCTGCGTTACGGGCGCCGTGCGCCGGGCGGCCTTGCAAAGCCTTGAGCTGGGCGAGCCGCAAATGATCCGGGTCAAACCCAAAGATGAGGTGGTGACAACAACCGATGTGGATGGGGTCACCTTGCATAAGTCCAGTTGCCCCAGCGGCGGCACCGTGGATATATTTCTTGAGCCCATGAAAGCGGCGCGTATTCTGCTGATTTGTGGCGCGTCGCCGATTGCGCAAGCCATTCTATCCGTCGCACAATGCCTGGATGCCCATCTAATTGTCGCAGCCTCCGAGGAAGACCATGAAAAAATGCCGGGCGCCGCGGCTTATCTGGATGGCTTCGATCTGGATGCATTGACTTTGGATACTCAGGATGCTGCTATTGTTGCGACGCAGGGCAAACGGGACAGAGATGCATTGCGCGCTGTTATTGCCTCCGGTGCGGGGTACAAAGGGATGGTTTGCAGCCGACGTAAGTTGAATACGCTAAAAGAAGAACTGCTGAGTGAAAACCTCAATCTGAAGGCCGGTTTCGACGCGCTATACGCGCCTGCCGGCTTGAATATCGGTGCCATTGAGCCCGAGGAAATCGGCCTTGCTGTCATCACGGAAATCATCGCCCATCGTCGGCAACAGAGTGATCGACAACAACAACCGCAAAATGATGTCGATCAGGAAGTAGGGTGACATGGCCTCGGTTCTGCAAAGACTGGATGTGTTGATGCTGGCGGCGGGGCAATCCCGGCGCATGGGGGCCGAAAATAAACTGCTGATGCCGTTCAGGTCGACCACCCTGATCCGTCATGTGACCGAGCAGCTGATCGCGGCGAACCTTGGTGAAGTACTGGTTGTCACCGGGTTTGATGCAGAACGGGTAACCAATGAACTACTGGATTTGCCGGTGAGATTTTGCCATAACAGCGATTACGAAATGGGTCAGATGTCGTCCGTTCGGGCCGGATGCCGCGTCCTCACGGGCCCGCGCGAGGGGATGATGGTGGCCCTGTCCGATATGCCCTTCCTGAGTGCAGAAGATTACTGCCGGTTACATAGACGGTTCCGGGCTCAGTCCGCACCGAAAATACTGATCCCCGATTATGCGGGAGAACGAGGGAATCCGATCATTATTCCCCGCGAGTTTATTGCAGATATTGCCAAGGGGACGATGAAGGCGGGATGCCGGAAACTGGTGCGCGATCACCCGGAAAAAACCGAGATATTTGCTGTGGATAGCAGTGCATATATCGCCGATATTGATACGCCGGGTGATTATGAGCACCTGCTCAACACCGCGCTCGCAGCCCGGGCACCTTGTTGTTAAAAAAAAACGGCCGTACCCGGGATCCGGGATACGGCCGCTTGTCAATTTAGCAGGCTCGGTATGCTAGGCTGCTTTAGCCTTGTTTTTCCGACGCCAGGCCATAAAGCCGAGGGCGGCGAGGCCGGCGCCATAAAGCGGCAGGGCAGCGGGGAGCGGAACGGCTGAAATCTCGACATTCATTTCCGTCTTGGCGAGCCGGGTCCCATCATTGGAAAAGGCTTCCAGCATAAAATTATATATGCCGGTGGCGTTCGGATCGAAAGTGGGATCCAGGAAGGTTCCCAACCACCATGAATTTTGCGCGACATTATTTTCGCTGATCAAGGCTGCATATTCCAATGGATTAGCTGCTTCTTCCCCGCCTCCTTGCGGCGTGCTGTTGGTGCCAATGGAATTATCAGCATAGGGAACATTTATCGGATCGAAAGTGATATAGGAGGTGCCGACACCGGGGTCGGTATCAATAGACAGAAGATATCTGTAATCTGACAACGCAGCGCCATCATCACGGCCATCAACATTTGAATTTACGGACCATTCGAAGTTCCAAAGCGGGCGAGTGGCTGTCGGGTTTCCCGGTCCGTTACCCGGATCAAACGTATAGGTTGTTGTGCCATTGTTGGGAAAAGTATTTTCTTTCGGAAAACGCACTTTCGCGCGCAGGCCCAATTCGACGTTATTCTGGGTGTCGACAGCAAAACCGCCATTTGCATTTCCGCTGCCGAAAATGGCATTCGGTGTGACATCGGTATTTGCGACAATGGCTGCATTGGCATTAAATGCGAGGAAGGCTGCGCCGGCCACAAGGGCTGAAGCGGTAATATTCTTTAGCGTCATAGTTTTTCTTTCTTTAGGTGCCTTACCCGGCATTACCGCATAAATTGCAGCTCGCAGGGCTGAACTGGATTCTCGTTAGGTGATTTAGAAGGGCGATCTATTTCGTTCGCTTCAAAGTAGAGAAAATTTTTGATAATTTCAATTAAATTTTTTTATGGTATTCTCGTTTTAATAGGCCGGTACGGTTGAAAAATAATATAATTATGGCGATTTCAGAAATATATGCGATTCAAATGCACATAATAAGTGTGAATTTGGTTTTTCACGGACGGGTCGCTGAATTTTACGACTGTCCGTGCCAATCCTGATTTGGTATAACTGCAAAAATGGAAAAAACAATAATAAAAAAACCATTCCCTCTTTGGGCGCTGGCGTCCATGAGTACTGCCTATTTCATGGTGGGTACCTCGAGCCTGTCCGTCATCGGTCTGACATATGAAATCGCGGATGGCTTAAGGGTCTCCCCTGCGGATATCGCCTTTCTGATCACCGTCTTTGCCCTGACATTCGCCATTGCCGCCCCCTTGACGCAAGTGTTCCTGTATCGGCTTCCGCGGATTACAATCCTCTCAATGGGGCTCATTATCCTGGCGGGTGCGCAGGTCATGGGGGCCTATGCCACCAGTTACGAAATGCTGTTTATATCCCGGGGTATTATGGGGCTGGGGGCCGCCTCGGTAAGCCCCATGTGTTCCGCCATCGGGGCAGGGCTGGCACCGCAGGAGCAACAGGGGCGGGCCATGGGGATTGTGTTTGCCGGCCTGACGGTTGCCTCTGTGCTGGGAACACCGCTGACGGCGTATCTGGGGACCCTGATCGGCTGGCGGAATGTCCTGTTGCTGCTGGCTTTTTGTTGCCTGTTGTCCATGACCGCCGTGCTGTTGCTGGTGCGCGATAGAAATCCCGGGGCGGAATCATCGCTGCGACACCTGATGCGTGCGCTTATGGGGCGCAGATCGTCGGGGGCAATCCTCATGACATTCCTGCAGATGACGTCGATTTTCTGCACATATGCATTGATCGCACCTTATATGACCGACAAATTCAATATGCCGGAGAACCTGATTGCGGTGGTGTTGCTTGTCTATGGCGTCAACGGGGTTCTGGGCAATGTCTTTGCCGGACGGTTGGGGGACCGGTTTGGGCCGGACAAGATAATCCTGATCAGCCTGCTGGGGCTCGCCGCAGGGTTGCTGATCCTGCAATTTGTCGCGCCTGTCTTATTGCTGGCGTTTATCGGGGTATCCTGCTGGGCTTTCTTCGGGATGATGTTTCATTCCCCGCAACAGCAGCGCATCGCCAATATTGATCCGGCGCAGCGCAGCCTGTTGCTGGCGCTCAACGCGTCGGCCCTGTATCTGGGCATCTCAATCGGGTCGTGGATTTCCAATGTCACTTATGTGGCGTTCGGGCATGATGTGCTGCCCCTGGTTTCGCTGGGCGTCCTGTTGATATGCATGGTGCCTTTCGGCTTGTTTGTCTTGTTCGGATCAGGCAAAAAGAAAAGCTGACAGCGAGGAAGCCCCGCTGCCAGCAACGCATTATTTAGGGGTTGAGTGTTCCAGCTTCAGGCCCTTGGCGGAGCCTTTTTGAAAGCCCTTCCAATACGTATGCTCGGGCTTTTGTGAGCCATCTTTCTCAACGGCGTAAACACCATCTTCCGCGACTTCAACAATATCCAGGTAAGACTTCATATCATCGTCTCCCTTCAGATGCTGGTTGAAATATGCCGTCACGAAATGCTGGGCGATATTATTCATGCGCAAGGTATCCCAAACCGGGTCCGCATAATGTTCAAACGGGAAAAAGTCGAGATTGTCGACAGGTGCCCAGGATTCCTTTGGTGCCGGAATTGGGGCGGCCGCATTATGACCGGCGCTCATGAAGGAGAGCAAATACCGATCCGCATTGACGGAGCCGTCATACAGCGCCTTCACCCCATTTTCATATTTTGAGGTTTCATCCTCGCTGCCCGCGATAAACATGATTGGCTTGCGAACACCAGCCAGTCCTTCCGCGTTCCAGAAACCGGCATTCATGCCCCAGGGCCCGATGGCGACAACGGCCTTGAACCGGTCATCAATGAGCGCTTCATGGGAATCAGTGCCGGCCATCATCACTTCCAGTGTCCCGGCAGGCGCTCCCCAGGGATATTCGGTGCTGGCTTTCGTAACACCGCCACCTGCGGTAATCACCGCACCATAGCCGCCCATGGAATAGCCGATGAGACCGGTATTGGAGGTATCGATCATGCCGTTGAGAAAGCTGCTTTTGTCACTGTTAAGGCGCGTCATTTCATTGAGAACGAATTTCTGGTCCAGCGCCCGGTTGACCAGCGTGCTGCCGAAGGCGGCCTTGTTGTCGTATGTGCTGTCCGTGTGATCAATGGAGGCAACGACATATCCCTTGGAGGCCAGGTTTTCACCAAAATGACTCATCAGGAACCGGTTTCCGGGATATCCGTGGGAAATAATGACCAGCGGATAAGGCTCCGCCGATTTCAGCGGGTCTTCACCGCGAACAGCCAGGCCGTACAAGGAGACCTGGGTTTTGCCATCGCGTAAAAATACATTTTCATAGGTGCCGCCATTTTCGTCACCGTCGGCGGGATACCAGACCTCAACCGTCAGCGGCCGGTCATATTTTGGAATTGGCTTGCCGGCTTCCACGTTCAGAATATCGATCTGGCCTTTGTTTACCAGGTCGAGGGTTTGCACACCAATACCGTAATCGCCGGGCTTGGCAAGGGCCGGTGCGTCCGGCCGCTGGCCGTCGACACGGTTGTCCACAGCGTTGGCGATACCACTCATCATCATCCCCGCAATTACGATCCCTATTATTTTTTTCATCATTTACTTCCCATTATGAGATTTTATCCAGAACGACGGTACGCGAATCAACTGTTCAAGAAAAGAACAATTTCGCGACAAAATTGTTACCGACATTGAAATCAATATGGCGCAACCTCAAAGCTTTGAAAGTAATTATTTTCCGGCCTTGTGTAATGGAAGGCCGAACATTAAGCTTTCCTTCTAAATAAAAAAATAATGTGGAGGAAGAGAATGTCGATATTAAAAACCCTCGCGCTCAGTGCGGTGGGACTGACTTTCATGACGGGAGCTGCGCTAGCCGAGGATTGCAAACCCTCGAAATGGGGGCCGGATGATGAAATTGGCTCGGCCAATTTGGTGACGCCGGAACGGACGCTGGCGGCAAGTAAACTTATTAAACAAGGGAAATCGGTGCCACTCGGGATTGTGATTGATAGTGCCACACCCGCCTTTCCTCCGCGCGGGCTGAGTTTGCAAGTGGTGCAACCGAACCAGCAGGGGGCGCAACGCCTGTTTGCGTATAACGGCAGTTACAATGATGATCTGATGCAACTTTGGCTGGGCATCGGCTCACAGCTCGACGGGTTGGGTCATCTTGGTCAGGACGGTATGTATTATAACTGCAATGACGAAAAAGACTTTGCTGCCATTACAGGCTTGAAAAAACTGGGAACCCATCTAATGCCGCCCATGGTTGGTCGGGGTGTTGTTTTGAATATGGCCAAACATTTTGGTATGGAATCACTGCCCGCCGGAAAGTTCTTTACCGCAGCTGATATTCAGGCCGCTTCCAAGGCGCAAGGCGTGGAAATTCGCGAAGGTGATGTGGTGTTGTTTTACACCGGTTGGACAGACGCCAAACTGGAATCCGATCCGGTGGCCTGGGCAAGTGGGGAACCGGGGACATCGGAAGATGCGGCAGAATGGCTCGCATCGAAGAACGTAATGGCGGTTGGGGCTGACACCTGGGGGGTTGATGTTGTGCCACCTGAAAAAGAAGGCCGTCCCTTCTACGGCCATGTCGTGCTGTTGAAAGAACATGGTATCTTTATTCTGGAAACCATGGATACCGGGCCTCTTGTCCGGGACGGCGTGACAGAATTCATGTTTGTTCTCGGCCAGCCACGGGTTCGCGGGACAGTGCAGATGATCATTAACCCTGTGGCACTTTACTAACATACAAGCAGACGAAAGAGGCGGGGATTGGGGTCACTCAATCCCCGTTTTTTTTGGATTTACGAGATTAGAATTAAAATCAATACCCGGTATAAGAGATAAAAAGCTTGACATTTGAAGCGATCTATTGTAGTCTTCACTCCTTCCTAACAAATACCCCTTGTCAGAAAATGACAGGATGGTGATGGCAAATCACCCTATTTTTGTACATGTTATTTTAACCGGAGATTTATGTGTCGGAACAAGACATTCGCGCCGCTTTTTTGCAGCAGGTAAAAGCCTGTGAGTCACTCGGGTCCCCCTTTACCGCGCGGCTCTGCCGATTGATGGGGGAGAGGTTGGCGCCGGGAACGGCGGTGGCGGATCATATTCTGACCTGGCCGGGTGATCCCTCGGCCTTGGCGGATTCCGTGCCGTTGCGGCTGGCCGGTGCGCTGCATGGATTGCTGATCTCAAAGAAATCGGCTGTTTTACAGGCCGTATATCCGCCGCAGGATCAATCGGTTGATGACGAGATGTTGTGGGAGGCGCTTTGCACTGTTCTTGAGACGGAGAGTGCGTTTATTCTGAACCGCCTGAAAAGCCCGCCGCAAACCAATGAGGTGCGGCGGTCCGGGGCGACCTTGCCGTTGTTTCTGGAAGTGAGCCGACGGACCGGGCTGCCGCTAAGCCTGACGGAAATCGGGGCCAGTGCGGGATTGAACCTGTTTCTGGATGACTATCATATTACCCTGGGGGATCAGGCATGGGGCGATGAAAACTCCGCCGTGACCCTCAATCCGACATGGCATGGGTCTCCGGCCCCGCAGGCGGCGCTGGATATTCTGGCGCGAACGGGCTGTGACCTGAAGCCCATTGATCCGGGCTCGCGGGAGGATCGGGAACGCAAGCTTTCCTACATCTGGGCGGATCAGGAGGATCGGTTGACGCGCACCAGGGCGGCGTTTGATATTGCGGCCGCCAGTGATATCCGCGTGGCGGAAGCCGATGCGCTGGACTGGTTGCGACAGGAAACCGCCCGAACCCATGACGGGGCGGTGCATGTTATTTACAGCACCATCGCCTGGCAGTATCTGCCGCAAGAGGCGCGGGCCGCCGGGGAGGAAATCATTCATGAAGCCGGCGCCAGGGCCACGGAGAGTGCGCCGCTTGCCTGGGCGCTGATGGAGAATGACGGCGTCGGTCCGGGGGCCGAGCTGAGCCTGACTTTCTGGCCGGGCGGGGAACGTCAGCAGGTTGGCCGGGCTGATTTTCACGGCCGGTGGGTGGATTGGACCGGCTGGCAGGATTAGGGGCCCTATTTACCAGAAATACCTGTCCGGTCGACGGGGCGTTTGTCCGTTACCAATTTTCAACCCAGGGCCGCAAGTCAATCTCGAAGGTCCAGGCACTGCGCTGCTGGGAATGCAGGTGCCAGTAATTCTCGGCAATCTCGGCGGGGCGCAGGATGCCGTCATGGTCCTTTGTGGCGTAGCGGTCGGGGAACCGCTCGGCGATAAAGGCTGTATCAATGGCACCGTCAATAATGGTATGGGCCACGTGAATGCCCTTGGGCCCCAGTTCCCGGGCCAGGCTTTGGGCGAGGGCGCGCAAGCCGTGTTTTGCCCCGGCGAAGGCGGAATAGCCGGCGCCGCCGCGCACCGAGGCGGTGGCCCCGGTAAAGATAATCGTGCCGCTGTTGCGCGGTACCATGTATCTGGCGGCTTCACGGCCCGCCAGAAAACCGGCGAAGCAACTCATTTCCCAGACTTTCCGGTAGACCCGGCTGGTCATCTCGGTGATGGGAAAATTGACGTTGCCGCCAATATTGAACACGACAACCCCAAGAGGGGCTATGTCCTGTTCGATTTTGGCAAACAGCTTGGTGACTTCGTCCTCTTCGCGGGCGTCGACGCCGAAGGCATGGGCGGAGCCGCCCTCGGCGGTAATTTCCGCGGCGAGATCCTGCAGCTGGTCCAGATGCCGGGCCCGGCGGACAAGGCAGGTTTCAAACCCTTCGCGGGCAAATCGTTTGGCAATGGCGCCGCCGGTGGCATCGCCGGCGCCGATAACAAGACAGGATTGTTTGGTCATTTTTATTCCTTGATTAAAGCCTGCTGCAGGGTAAAAGTTTGGATCGGCACGCAGATAATGTCAATGATGACGCTGTTGCAGAAATCAGTGGCGTATTGAGACAAAAAAGAACCATAATCCTATGTCGCTATGGGCAGATATGTGGTCGTATGGTTGGCCACAGAATGGGGGAGACTTGAATGGCGCGATATTCGGCCTTTGAAATATTCAAGCAGGCGCTGTCCGGCCATAAGAACTGGTCGGCGGCCTGGCGCGATCCCGAGCCCAGGGACCATTATGACGTGATCATTATCGGCGGCGGCGGGCATGGTCTGGCGACGGCCTATTATCTGGCGAAAGAACATGGCATTACCAATGTGGCGGTGCTTGAAAAAGGCTGGCTGGGCGGCGGCAATACAGGCCGCAATACAACCATTGTCCGCTCCAACTACATGATCGAGGGCAACACGGAATTTTACGAGCATTCGCTGAAGCTGTGGGAAGATCTGTCGCAGGACCTGAACTATAACGTCATGTTCTCCCAGCGCGGACAATATAACACCTTCCACAACCCGGCCCAGCGGGATGCGGCGCGCCGGCGTGTCAATACATTGCGGTTCAATGACATCGAAGCGGAGTTAATCGATACGGACCAGATGAAGGCGCAGGTTCCGGGACTGGACTATTCCGCCAAGGCCCGCTTCCCCATTCTGGGAGCGATCCATCAGAAGCGGGCGGGGACAGCGCGTCATGATGCCGTCGCCTGGGGCTATGCGCGCGGCGGTGATGAACTGGGCGTCGATATCCTGCAAAATTGCGAGGTAGAGGAATTTATCCGCGATCAGGGAAAAATCGTCGGGGTCAGGACGTCGCGCGGTGACATCCGTGCGCCAAAGATCGGCATGGCGGTGGCGGGTCATACGTCCCATCTGGCGGCCAAGGCGGGCCTGACCCTGCCCATCGAAAGCCATGTTCTGCAAGCCTTTGTCTCGGAACCCCTGAAGCCGATTTTCGACACGGTGATCTCCTTCGGCGCGGCGCATTTCTATATCAGCCAGTCCGATAAGGGCGGGCTGGTCATGGGCGGCGATATTGACGGCTATAACAGTTACGCACAAAAAGGCGGCTTGCCGACGTTCGAGCATGTGTTCGCCGCCGGTGTATCTTTTGCGCCGTTTCTGTCGCGGCTCAAAATCCTGCGTCAATGGGGCGGGATCATGGATATGAGCATGGATGGCAGCCCGATCATCTGCAAGTCACCGATTGACGGGCTGTATATCAATGGCGGCTGGTGCTATGGCGGCTTCAAGGCGACGCCGGCCTCCGGCTGGTGCTTTGCCCATACCATTGCCCGCGATGAACCCCATCGCTTCAACGAAAAATTCAGGCTGGATCGCTTTTCCAGAGGCTATCAGATCGATGAGAGAGGCGCGGGGCCGGTTCCAAATGCACATTGATTATTATTCACCTGCCCGGATGAGGGGATCCTGTCATGTTGCGGATTGACTGCCCCTTTTGCGGCACGCGGGACGAGACGGAATTTGTCTATGGCGGCGATGCCAGCCGGACACGCCCCGATATGTCCAATACGGATATGAAAGCCTGGAACGACTATGTCTTTTTACGGGAAAACCCCAAAGGCGCCCATATGGAATACTGGTTCCATCAGCAGGGCTGCCGGTCCTGGCTGAAAATCACCCGGGATGTGCTGAGCAACAAGATCAGCGACGTCACCTTCACCGATCCGGATACGGGAGAGGTTGAATGACGCGTAACGCAAATAAATGCCGGATTTCCGGTGGCCGTGTTGATCGCGGCAAGCCGGTAAAATTCCGCTTCGACGGACGCGAAATGACAGGTTTTGAAGGCGATACCCTGGCCTCAGCCTTGCTTGCCAATGGCCGGCATCTGGTTGCCCGGAGTTTTAAATATCACCGGCCGCGCGGCATCTATTCCGCGGGCGTCGAAGAGCCCAATGCCCTGGTGGAACTGGGGGAGCTGGGCCGGCTGACACCCAATGTCCAGGCGACAACGCAGGAGCTGTTCGACGGGCTGACGGCAAAGAGCCAGAACCGCTGGCCGTCATTGCGGCTTGATGCGTTATCCATAAACGGGTTGTTTTCGCGATTCCTGACCGCCGGTTTTTATTACAAGACCTTTATGTGGCCCGCCGGCGCGTGGGAGTTTTATGAAAAATTCATTCGCCGGGCAGCCGGCATGGGCAAGGGCACGCATCTTCGTGATCCGGAAAGTTATGAGCATGTCCATGATCATGCGGATGTTCTGGTTGTTGGCAGCGGGGCGGCCGGATTAAGCGCGGCCCTGACCGCCGGTCAGGCCGGGCACCGGGTGCTGCTGGTCGAGCAGGATTTCGAGCTCGGCGGTGCGCTTCTTTATGAGCAGGGACAGATTGCTGGTAAGTCGCTGGAAGACTGGCGTGCGGGGATGCTGGCGGAAACCGAGGGGCTGGATAATATCAAGATCCTGCGCCGGACCACGGCTTTTGGTTATTATGACGGCAATCTGGTTGGCTGCGTGGAACGGGTGCAGGATCATGTCAGCGCGCCCGATCCTCATCTGCCGCGCCAGCGGTTGCGTCATATAAGGGCCGGGAAAGTCATTCTGGCAACCGGGGCGCTGGAGCGGCCGTTTATTTTCGGCAATAACGATTTGCCGGGGGTGATGCTGGCCAGTGCCGCGGAACAATATCTTAACCGGTACGCCGTTGCTGTGGGGAAGCGTGTTGTCCTCTATACCAATCAGGATCGGGCCTATGATGTGGCCGTCTCCCTTATGCAGCAAGGGATCAAACCGGCGGCAATCATTGATAGCCGGACTACGGTTGATGGCCGGTTGCATGAGTTTACCCGCACCAACGGTATTCCGTTCTTCCCCGGCTGTGAAGTAATTGAGGCGCGGGGCCATCAGCATGTCAGCAGCGTCAAGTTTGTCCGCCTGTCGGAAGGATCAGAAGCCAAGGAAATCTCCATCGATTGTGACAGCCTGTTGCAATCGGCGGGCTGGGCGCCGGTGGTCCATTTACAAAGCCAGATCGGCATTAAACCGGTTTATGACGCCGCACTGGATACCTATATGCCCGGAGTTTGTGCAACCAGTGATCACGGCTGCGCCGGGGCAATGGCCGGATATTTCGACGCGGAGGCGGCGGCGTTGCATGCGGTGAAAATTGCCAAATACCTGACGGGAAGCCGCAAAACCATGCCGTTGCTGTTCAAGGGTAAGATTGAGGAGGATCGCCATTCCGTCACGGCTATTCCGGTGCGAAAAGCGGGAAAATGCTTCGTCGATTTACAGCATGATGTGACCCGTGACGATATTGAACAGGCCCAGCTGGAAGGGTTCAAATCCCCGGAACATGTGAAAAGATATACCACGCAGGGCATGGCAGGCGATCAGGGAAAAACCGGTAATATCAATACTCTGGAGATTTTATCTGAGACCCAAGAGAAAGAACGGTCACTTATCGGAACCACAACCTTCCGGCCGCCTTATACACCGATCAGTATTGGCGTGGTCGCCGGACGGTCCATTGGCGCCGAGCTGAGTGCGACCCGGTACAGTCCGTTCCATGCCTGCCATGAGCGGGCCGGGGCAAAATTCGTTGAAGCCGGCGACTGGATCCGCGCCTGGTATTACCCGAAAGCCGGAGAGGATGTCACCGCAGCCTATATCCGCGAAACGGCGGACGTCCGTCAAACGGCCGGCATGGTGGATGTGTCCTCTCTGGGGAAAATCGATGTACAGGGGCCGGATGCGGCGGAATTTCTGAACCGGGTCTATACCAATGGCTGGAAAATGCTGGCGGTGGGCAAGGCACGGTACGGGTTGATGCTGCGCGATGATGGCATGGTCATGGATGACGGAACCACCTGGCGGCTGGCGGAGAACCGGTATTTTATGACAACAACGACAACGGGCGCCGCCCGGGTCATGCGCCATCTGGAATATTTGCTGCAGATTGACTGGCCGGAGTTGAAGGTCAATTTGACCTCGGTTACCGACGAATGGGCCGGGGTGGCACTGGCCGGGCCCAACAGCCGGAAAATCCTGACGTCAAGTTTTCCGGGTACGGATTTCAGCACCGAAGCCGTGCCCTTTATGGGCGTTCTTGATTTCGAGCATGAAGGGTTACCGATCCGCATATGCCGGTTGAGTTTTTCGGGCGAGCTGGCCTATGAGGTCTATACCCGAGCGGGCTATGCCGAGCTGTTGTGGAACCAGTTGCTGGCGGGCGGACAGGGTGAGGGGATGATTTTATACGGCTCCGAAGCCTTGGGGGCGCTGCGGATCGAAAAAGGGCATGTGGCGGGACCGGAACTTGATGGCCGGACCACGGCAACGGATCTGGGAATGGCGGGATTGCTCAGCAGTAAAAAAGCTTATGTGGGCAGCGTTTTGAAGGATCGCGAAGGACTGATCCGCAAAGACCGGCAGCAGCTGGTCGGCCTCGCGCCCGTGGATGGGACGATCCCGTTGCAGGCCGGATATCTTCTGTTCGAAGGGGATGGCATGACACCACGCGGTCATGGTCTTGGCCAGGTCACGTCCGTCACCTACAGCCCTGCATTGGGGCGGCAAATCGGATTGGGCCTGCTGGCCGAAGGCCGGGCGCGGGACGGCACCATCATCCGGGCGGTGGATGCCATGAGTGACAGTGTCATTGATGTGAAAGTCTGCTCGCCGCATTTCTATGATCCGAATGGGGAGCGATTGCATGCTTGAACGAAAATCGCCGCTCAGCCAGAAACGCATCCTCGGCAAGTTTGGAAATCTGGCTGAGGACATAGGCGTCACCATAAAAGAAACAAAGAGCTTTTCCTATCTGGAGCTTTCCTTCTGGGAGGCGGCCTCCCCGGCGATGAGTTCAAAATTGTTTGAGCTTTTGGGCGTTGGCGAGCTGCCCGCTGCGGGCCGGGTTTCACGGATCAGGGAAGGCTCGCTCCTGCGGGCGGCACCGCGGCGGCTGGTTTATTATGGCGATGAAGGGACTGCCGATATCCTGCGCGCCATGGTATCCGATGAAGAGGGCAGCGTTGTGTCCCTCAGCCATAGCCGCTGCGCCCTGTCATTGAACGGCCCGAAGGTGACCAATCTGTTAAAACGGGGCATCCGCCTTGATTTGTCCGAGAAAGCGTTTCCCGTCGGCGCCTGCGGCTTTACCGAGATACATGGCCTGGGCGTCCTGCTGATCCGCAACAAGGCGGATCAGTTCGACTTGATTTTCATGCGGACAACCGCATTGAACATGTGGACCTGGCTCACGGAAACAGCGGAGCAGTTCGGTTACGAGGTCTTGTGATCCTTGAAGCCCGATCGAATAATTTCGATGCGCCGGGCAAGCTCTGTTTCCGAATAGGGACGGGCTGTTCCCACCCCCCAGACAGGGCCGGGCCAGGCGGCGTCCCCCTGTTGGCGGGCGATCACGTGGATATGCAGCTGCGGGACCATATTGCCAAGGGCCCCGATGTTGATTTTATGGGCGGAGAACAGCGCCGCCATCAGCTGCGAAGCCTGGCGTATTTCGGCCATGACGGCCGTGTAACTTCTCGTATCAAGGTCATGTAGTTCCGTAAGATCTGCTTGTTGAGGAACAAGGATAACCCAGGGGTAGCGACTATCCTTCATCAGCAGGACGCGACAAACGGGCAAATCAAGAACCGGAACGGTGTCCCTTGCGAGCTGGGGATGAAGATCAAACATGGGGACCTCGATAGTAGGATTTGCGAACAGGACGGGTGGATCGCACAAATAATAGAGCAAATAATCCCTGTAAAGAACAGCTAGTTTTTGCCATCAGGAGCAGAACAGCGTAGTCTGATATGCAACAAGAACAAACCCCTATTTCTAACAGGATGAGGAGCTTCGACATGAAGTTACAGGCGATTTCTCTGAAATTTATGGCAGCCCTTGCGGCGGCGATGATGTTGATGACGGCATTGGCAACGGCCGAGCCGACGCGACTGACCTTTTTGCATACCAACGATATGGATCAGATTTCCGGTGTTAAGGGAAATGGCGGTTTTGCTGAGCTGTCGGCCCTGTTAATGGCGGAACGGAAACGCTCTCCCAATTCCATAACAACCTTTGGCGGGGATTTGATTTCCCCCTCCATCTTGTCCGGCCTGACCAAGGGCACGCAAATGATCGAATTGATGAACGCGGTAAATACGGATGTTGCCGTGCTGGGCAATCATGAATTTGACTTCGGTCCCGACGTGATCGCGGCGCGGGTGTCCGAATCTAATTTTCCCTGGCTTGGCACCAATGTGTTTGATGCGACCGGTAAAATTGCCGTGGGCGCCGAAGGCTACCTGATCATGGAAATAGCCGGGTTCAAGGTTGGTTTCTTTGGCATTACCACACCGGAAACCAAGTTTCTGGCCTCTCCGGGAGAGGAAATTAAATTTGGCGATATTTTCGAGACGGCGGAACGGTCGGTCAAATCCCTGAAGGAGCAGGGGGCCGAGATCATCGTGGCCCTGACCCATATGGATTTTGAGGAAGACCTGCGGCTGGCCAGAAGCGTTAAGGGGATTCATCTTATCCTGGCCGGTCATGATCATATTCCGGCAACCATGGTCGTTGGCCGTACAACAATCATGCAGTCGGGGTCCCAGGGTATTTATCTGGGGGTCGTCGACCTGGATGTCGAATGGGTTGAAAAGCGCGGCAAGAAACGCCTTGTGGTGCAGCCGAGCTGGCGCATGATCCCGACAAAGGGGGCGGACCGCGATCCGAAAATCGGCGCCGTCGTTGCCCGGTATGAAGCGGAACTTGACAAGGAGCTGGGTGTTGAAATCGGCACAACCACCGTGGCGCTGGATACCCGCCGGGGCACCGTCCGCTCAACGGAATCAAACTTTGCCAACCTGATTGCCGATGCCATGAAGGATGAGGTCAATGCGGATATCGGCTTTACCAATGGCGGCGGTATCCGCGGTGACAAGATCTATGACGCGGGCACGATCTTAACGCGCAAAGACATCCTGACGGAACTGCCCTTCGGCAATGTCACGGTCAAGGTTGAGCTGTCCGGCGATGATGTCAAAAAAGTCGTCGAAACCGGTGTCTCGAAAGTGGAGGATGTGGCCGGTCGCTTTGGCCATTATTCCGGCCTGACCTTTGGTTATGACAAGGCGTTGCCCGTGGGCTCGCGCGTCTATGATATCAAGGTCAACGGGGAACCTCTGGATCCGGCCAAGATATATACGCTGGCAACCAATGACTATGTTGCCAATGGCGGGGACGGCTATGCGGTGCTCAAGGGTAAAACACAGTTGATTGACAAGGCAGGCGGAACGCTGATGGCGACCACCGTCATCGATTATATCGCGGAACGCGGTGAAATAAGCCCAACGGCCGGTGGCCGTATCAACGCAAAATAGCCGATGAAACACCAGCGCAAAGGCAGGGGCCTGCCTTTGCGCTTTTTCTTTGCTTTTCAAACGGGCTGGTTGCCGTTAATCTGCGGCAAAAGCAACCACACGGCCCCGTAAATGTGGGACCGAATGATAAAACAGGACCCAGATTATGACCGACAGCGTTGTCTCGCCTTCTTCTACCGAAACCTTTGAATTTATCCATTATGCGGACCGTATCAGGCAGGCCGCCGCCGCCAAGCCTGACTTGCCGGTCCTCAAATGCGGCGAGGAGGTACGCACCTGGGCGGAATTTTTACCGCGGACCAACCAGGTTGCCAACATGCTGGCGTCCCGCGGCCTGGGGCGCGGCGATATGGTGGCGATCCTGGCGAAAAGCAGTGTCGAGTATCTGGAAGTTTTTCTGGGCGCCCTGCAAGCCGGCCTCTGTATTGTGCCGCTGTCGGGCATGGCCTCGTCGGAGCAGCTGGCGGTCATGATCCGGGATTCCGGCTCGAAAATAGTGTTTGCGTCCGACGCCACTAAAAGCCTGATCGATCCGTTTAAGGGAACCATCGATGCCGTGCCGGAAGATGGCTATGTGGCCTTCGATTTTGCAGTCGATGGCTGGACGCCCTATGAAACGTTGCTGGAGGGCGCGTCCGAAGCCGATTTATATGTGGATGTGGTGGAAACAGATCCCTTTAACCTGATTTACTCCTCCGGTACCACCGGCGTTCCCAAGGGCATTGAACAAAGCCAGAAAATGCGGAACCAGCATGTCGTGCGGTTCGAAGCCATGGGGATCAATTCGGACGCGGTAACGCTTGTGTCCACGGCATTATATTCAAATACGACCTTGGTAGCACTGTTACCCACATTGGCGTTGGGCGGCCGTATTGTCGTGATGCCCAAGTTTGACGCGGCCGAGTTTCTGAAAATTGCCGAGCGGGAGAAAGCCAGCCATGCCATGCTGGTGCCTGTCCAGTATCAACGGATTCTTGCCCGACCTGATTTTGATACTTATGACCTCAGTTCCTTTGAGGTGAAACTATCCACCAGTGCGCCGCTTCGTGAAGGGGTCAAGCGGGATATCGTGGCCCGCTGGCCGGGCAAGATGATTGAAGTTTACGGCTTGACGGAAGGGGGCATTGGCACCGCGCTGTCGGCAACCGAGTTCCCGGACAAGCTGGCGTCCGTCGGGCAGGCCGGTGAAGGGGTTGAATTACGGATTATCAATGAACAGGGCATTGAGCTTGCCAAAGGTGAAATTGGCGAGATTGTCGGCCGCTCCGATGCTATGATGTCCGGATATCATGGCCGGCAGGATCTCACGGAAGAAATGATCTGGCGCTCGCCGGAGGGGAAAGTTTTCTTCAAAAGTGGTGATATGGGCCGGTTTGATGAGGATGATTTCCTGTTCCTGCTCGACCGCAAGAAAGACATGATTATCTCAGGCGGGTTCAATATTTATGCGGCAGATATCGAGGTGGCGCTGGCCAAGCATGAAAATGTCGCAGATGTGGCCGTGATTGGCATCCCCAGTGAGGAATGGGGCGAGACCCCCCTGGCGCTGGTGGTTAAATCAGCGGGATCACAGGTTTCAGAAGAGGATATCCGCAAATGGGCGAATGAGCGGCTGGGCAAAACCCAGCGGGTCGCCGCCGTTGAGTTTCGCGATACGCTTCCGCGGAGTACCATCGGCAAGGTCATGAAACGTGAACTCCGGGTTCCCTATTGGGACGCGACTTAGCAGCCTTGCGGGCCTGCTGCAGCGCGAAAATTTACTAGCTTATGGCGTATTGTATTTTCCTAGTACAATTAGAGGACTGCTTTACCAAAGTTTAAGAGTTTACTGCCAAAATAAGAGCCTAAATTTAATGAGTTGGTATTTCCGCTTCCGGGCGGGCAAATAAGTTTGAGTTCAAGGTATTTCGTATGAGCAGGGGAGATGAGGGTTCGGAGGCGGGCGTTGCCGACAAACCTACCTTAAAAAGCCGCTTCAAGGCCTGGTGGGATGGGTATGACCTGGAAAAGGTAAAACCCCAGCTTGTTCTTGAAGAACAAGAGCGTCAGCAATTGGAAGAAGACGGTCCGCCAACAGTTAAGGGGTGGAGTGTCAGTCGTCAAAAATCCGTTGTCACGCTTTTCGGTGAAGGGATGACGCGCTGTATTCCCGATGAGATGAAAACCAGAATGACGCAGCCCATGGGTCTCAACAAGACCATGAGCGTGAGCGAGCTTGGCGGAAATCTGGCTGGATTTGCCCGTTGGGTCGCCGAAACCTACGAGACATATGTCACCAATTATGATGAGGATCAAACGCTTATCGATGCCGCCAACGAAATGACGAAAATGGCCGGCCTGCAACGCAACATAAACTCTGTTCATTGTGACTTTGATGATTTCAAGCCCAAGGAACGGTCGGCAAATGTTGTTTATGCGTCGGAAGCCCTGTTCCATGTAAAAGACAAGCAGAAATGTTTTAAGGCCATTCACAGAATGCTGCGGCCGGAAGGCCAGTTCATGATGTCCGATTTTATGCTCGATGGGATGGGCGGGGACGCCCCTGAGCTGGATAACTGGAAACAGAATGAGCCGTTGAAACCATATCTGCTGGACGTCCAGGAAACCCGTAAATTGATGACGGAAGCCGGATTTGAAGTCAGTATCGCCGAAAATATTACCGACGAGTATCGCTTGAATGTCCAGCGGGCGTTTGCGGACTATGCCAAGCGAACCGCAGATGGTGAAAAAAGCGGGCATCTGCATGACTGGATCTTGAAAGAGGGCGAGCTTTGGATGGGCCGCGTCAAACTGATGGATGCGGGTCATTTGAAAGTGTTTCGGGTTTACGCGCGCGTGCCGATGCAGATTAAGTAATCGGCATTCCCACCTTCGATCTTTTTTATACTGATTTTGGTGGTTTTCACCATTGACAGGGTGGGAACAGGTCAGTATGTTCCGGCTTCGAATTTAAATTTGCTATTAGGATATGAACAATGAAAGTCTTGAACTCGCTTAAGTCCGCGAAGAAACGCCATCGCGATTGCCGCGTCGTGCGCCGCAAAGGACGTGTTTATGTCATCAATAAAACGAACCCGCGTTTCAAAGCGCGTCAGGGCTAATTACCCGCCGAACGTTTTAATCTCGAATTGGAAAACCGCTCTACGAAAGTAGCAGCGGTTTTTTTATTGCTTTCACCCGGGATAACGTCCTAAGTCTTTGGCAGGAAATGTTGATAAATCACAGGTGCCACCATGTTGATGCCAAAACCCAATCAGGATGTTCTTGCCAAGCGGGACTATCTGGTGACGGAGCTGCGCAGGATCGTTGCCGATTCTGAAGCGGTTATTGATGACAAAGATGACCTCAGGGCTTTCGAATGCGATGGCTTGAGTGCTTACCGCCAGCTCCCCATGATCGCGGTTTTACCGGAAACCGTTGAGGAAATTTCCGAGATTCTGACATTCTGTGCGGCCGAAGGTGTCAATGTGGTTCCCCGCGGTGCGGGAACCTCTTTATCGGGCGGTGCCTTACCGCTTGCCGATGGCGTCTTGCTCGGGCTTGGAAAGTTCAACAAGATCCTCGAAATTGATTACGAGAACCGTTGCATGGTGGTGCAGCCCGGCGTTACAAATCTAGCCATTACAGACGCGGTAAAAGCGGATGGCTTTTACTATGCGCCGGATCCGTCCAGCCAGATCGCCTGCACCATTGGCGGCAATATCGCCGAGAATTCCGGTGGTGTGCATTGCCTGAAATATGGCCTGACGACGAATAATGTCCTGGGCATTGAAATGGTGACCATGGCGGGGGAGGTCATTCGGCTGGGGGGTAAGCATCTGGATGCTGAAGGCTATGATCTCCTCGGTGTCATTACGGGCTCTGAAGGATTGCTGGGGGTTATCACGGAAGTAACCGTTAAAATCCTGGCCACACCGGAGCATGTTTCCGCGCAGCTTATCGGGTTCCCGTCCAGCGAACAGGCAGGTGATTGCGTCGGCAAGATTATCGGTGCGGGCATTATCCCGGCCGGCATGGAGATGATGGATCGCTATGCCATTCACGCGGCTGAGGAATTTTGCCAGGCGGGCTACCCCCTTGATGTGGAAGCCTTGTTGATCGTCGAGCTTGACGGCCCGAAAGTCGAGATCGAGCATTATTCGAAGAAAATTGACGAGATCGCCGCCGCGTGCGGCGCCACTGTCAGCCGGACCAGCCAGAATGAAGCGGAACGCATGGCGTTCTGGGCGGGCCGAAAGGCTGCGTTCCCGGCGGTTGGCAGGATTTCACCCGACTATATGTGCATGGACGGGACAATCCCGCGGAGCCAGCTGCCAAAGGTTCTCAAACGCATGGGGGAATTGTCGGAACAGTATGGCCTGCGGGTCGCCAATGTTTTCCATGCGGGGGATGGCAATTTGCATCCGCTTATTCTGTTCGACGCGAATATTCCCGGTGAACTTGAACGCTGTGAAGAATTTGGGGCTGACATATTAAAGCTGTGTGTTGAGGTCGGGGGCGTCCTGACCGGGGAGCATGGCGTGGGCATCGAGAAGCGCGACCTGATGGGGGAGATGTTCTCCGAAGAGGATCTGAAACAGCAGCAACGGCTAAAATGTGCCTTTGATCCCGATGGTCGGTTAAATCCGGGGAAGGTTTTCCCCATACTGCATCGCTGCGCCGAACTTGGTAAAATGCATGTTCATAACGGCGAACTCCCCTTTCCCGATATTCCAAGGTTTTAGGATACATGCAGACAACCACGATAACATCTGACACTCAGATTCAGGATATGCTCGATTGGGCTCTGGCGGGCAAACACGGGCTTGCCGTTCAGGGGCAGGGTTCGAAAGTCGCTCTTGGCCGTCCCGTTGCCGCCGATGCCATACTGGACATGTCGGGCCTGACGGGGGTGCTGCTCTATGAACCCGCAGAGCTGGTCATGAAAGCGAAAGCCGGCATGAAGGTAAGTGAGGTGAAGGCCCTGCTGGATCAACAGGGCCAGAAACTGGCGTTTGAGCCGCCGGATTACGGACCCTTGTTGGGTACGGCGGCGGATATGGGGACCCTTGGCGGTATTTTTTCCACAAACCTGTCAGGATCCAGCCGGGTGAAATCCGGGGCGGCCCGGGATCATTTACTCGGTGTCAGTGGGTTTACCGGGCGGGGGCAGACCTTTCAGACCGGTAGCCGCGTGATGAAGAATGTCACGGGATATGATTTATGCAAGCTGGTGGCTGGCAGTTACGGGACGCTGGCAATTGCAACCGAGATGACGTTCAAGGTACTGCCCAAATTTGACACGGTGCGAACCGTGCTTGTGTATGATGCGGATTTACGGGCCGCAATCGCCTGCATGCGCGATGCGCTATCTTCGGTGCATGATGTTGCGGCGGCGGCCTATCTGCCCGCCGAAGCCGCCGCCAGAATTCCCCTTGACTATATTTCCAAACCGGGAAAATCGGTTATCGCCCTAAAAATTGAGGGACCGAAACCCTCTGCGACGTTTCGCTGTGACGCCATGCGCAAAATAATGGCGCCTTTTGGCGATATTGAGGTACTGCACAGCCATAATTCCGCAGAGTTCTGGTCGCTGACCGGTAACGCGGCGCCTTTTGTCGGGGAAAAAGCCCCCCTCTGGCGGTTATCGGTACCGCCGGCAAATGCCGATCGGGTGATGTCAGCCATAAAGGATGAGGGCACGGATTGCCTGTATTTTGTCGATTGGGCTGGTGGCTTGATCTGGGTACAGCTTGTATCGGAAAGTGACGATGGCGGGGAGGCTGTCATCCGTGGTGCGATCGGTGCAGAGGGCCATGCGACACTGATCCGCGGATCCGAGACGCTGCGCCGCCAAATCGCCCCCTTCCAACCTGTTAGTTCAACCGTCGCAATGTTGAACCGCCGGATCAAAAACGGGTTTGATCCGGAAAACATCCTCAATCCCGGCCGTATGTATCTGGATGAAGACGGGCAGGGAACCCACTGATATGAAAACAGAATTTTCCCTGGTGCAATTGGCGGATCCAAAAATTTCCAGATCCAATGAGATTCTTCGAAATTGCGTGCATTGCGGATTTTGCACGGCCACATGCCCCACTTATACGGAACTTGGTGACGAACGAGATAGCCCGCGGGGCCGAATTTACCTCATCCAGCAAATGCTGGAAAGTGATGAGCCGGCTCCGGCGTCGACGGTCACCCATATCGACAGATGCCTGTCCTGCCTGTCCTGTATGACCACCTGTCCGTCCGGGGTGCATTACATGCATCTGGTGGATCATGCCCGGCAATATATCGAGGAAACCTGTGAACGCCCGGTTTTCGATCGGTTTTTGCGGGGGATTTTGGGGGTCATTCTGCCGCGCCCCAATCTATTTCGCCTGGCGTTAATCGGGGCGGTTCTGGCGAAACCGTTCAAGGGGCTGTTCCGGGGCCGTGTCCGGGCAATGCTGGATATGGCGCCGTCAACACTTGAACCTCCATCAGCACTGGATGGTATTGAACAGCATGCGCCGATAGCGCCGCGAAAGAAGCGGGTTGCCCTGATGACCGGTTGCGCCCAAAAGGTCCTGGCCCCGGATATCAATGACGCAACCATCCGCCTGCTGACCCGCCACGGCGTTGAAGTGATAATTCCAAAAGCGGCCGGTTGTTGCGGGGCGCTCCCGCTTCATATGGGCAAGGAAGACGGGGCCCTTGATCTGGCGCGTCAGAATATCCGCGCCTGGTCCGAGGAAATCGACGGGAAAGGGCTTGATGCTATTTTGATCAATACCTCCGGCTGTGGCACCACGGTAAAGGATTACGGGCATCTATTTGAAAATGACACGGAACTCTCCGTGCAAGCGGCGGCGGTTGCCGAGCTGGCATGTGATATAACGGAATTTCTCCCGCAGCTGGCTTTACAGAAAACAGCGGATATTCCGCCGCTAAAGGTTGCCTATCATTCCGCCTGTTCACTGCAACATGGCCAGAAAATAAAAGAACCGCCCAAGCAGCTTTTGGCAGCGATGGATTTTCAGGTAATGGATATACCGGAATCTCATATTTGTTGCGGGTCGGCAGGGACCTATAATTTGTTGCAGCCGGAAATGTCGGGAAAACTGAAAGCCCGAAAAGTGGCCAATATCGCTAAAACAAACCCGGAAATTATTGCTGCTGGCAATATTGGCTGCATTGCGCAAATTGCCTCTGGTATGGATCTTCCCGTGCTGCATACGGTACAATTGCTTGATTGGGCAACCGGAGGACCGACACCTGATCAGCTGAAATAGATAGCGAATTCACAATTTCGTGTCTCTCTTTCTCTTACCAAATGCGCAGGAATGCCTTATATTTGGTATATGAAATGGTCGAACTTCACTCTCGGACTTATTGCCGCAATATTTTTGTGGACCAGCCCGGCGAATGCCCGGCAAGATGACCCTCGGCTTGATGAGTTGTTTTCTGCCTTGTCAGAAACCGAAGATTATGATGAAGGCAAGGTAATTGAGCGGTCTATCTGGACAATATGGCTGACATCGGGCAGCGATACGGTTGATTTCCTGATGGCGCAGGGCATGAATTATATGAGCCAGGGTGCCCTTGCCAAATCACTGACGCTATTCACCTCGATCATTAAAATTGATCCGGAATTTTCAGAAGCCTGGAACAAGCGGGCGACGGTTCTGTTTCTAATGGGCGAGTTTGATGCCTCTGTCGAGGATATCGGACGGACATTGGAACTGGAGCCCCGGCATTTTGGAGCCCTGTCAGGGCTGGGCCAGATTTATGACCGGCAGGATATCAATGCAGGAGCGATCTCTGCATTTCAAAAAGCGGTCACGTTAAACCCGCATATGCCGGGCGTGAAAGAACGCATGAAACAGCTTAAAAAAGAGCGGGATGACAAGAATATCTAAAGGGTTACTTTAACTTTAGACCCTATTGCTCACCGACCCAGGCGATACGCAGGATATTGGTGGATCCGGGCGTTCCAAAGGGAACACCTGCCATGATAACCACTTGATCGCCGGGTCGGGCAAATCCTTCTGCAAAAGAAATCTTGCAGGCTTTGGCCACCATATCCGCGAAATTTTCCGCGTCCTTCGTATGGACGCAATGTAATCCCCATACCAGGGCGAGCCGCCGCGCTGTTTTGAGCGACGGTGTGAGCGCAAGAACGGATGTTTTTCCGCGTTCGCGCGCTGCCCGAAGCGCTGTCGATCCGGACGTCGTGTAGGTTACGATGGCAGAGGCCCCGATTGTCCGGGACACCTGCGATGCCGCGGCACTTATGGCATCCGCTGTTGTCGCTTCCAGATCCCCGTGGGTCGCATCAATGATGTTGCGGTAAATCGGATCCTTTTCCGTTACTTCGGCAATATCATTCATCATGGTAACCGCTTCGATGGGATGATCCCCGGCGGCGCTTTCCGCAGAAAGCATGACGGCATCGGTACCGTCATAGATGGCGTTGGCGACATCGGTCACTTCGGCGCGGGTTGGCACGGGGGAGCTGATCATGCTTTCCAGCATTTGAGTGGCGACGACAACGGGCTTACCGGCTTCGCGTGCGCAGGCGATGATTTTTTTCTGGATGGACGGGACTTCCTGAACCGGCATTTCCACTCCAAGGTCGCCGCGGGCAACCATCACCGCATCGGATAGCTCAATGATGTCGAATAAGCGCTCGACGGCCGCTGGCTTCTCGATTTTAGCCATGACCGCCGCCCGGCCAGCGACGATTTTTTTGACTTCAGCAATATCTTCAGGTCGCTGGACAAAGGACAGAGCGACCCAATCCACACCCAACTCAAGGGCAAAATCCAGATCCCGGCGGTCCTTATCCGTCAGGGCGCTGATTTTGACGACAACATTGGGAATATTAACGCCTTTACGATCCGACAGTTTCCCACCGGTCGAGACGACACAATCCACATGGTTGTCCGAAACGCCGGTCACGGTCATTTTTAGCTTTCCATCGTCGAGAAGTAATTCACTTCCGATGTCGAGCGATTTGAGAACGGCGGGATGGGGCAGGGAAACTCGGCTGGCATCGCCCGCCGCCGTATCATTATCGAAGCGGAAAGACGCGCCTTTTTCAAGATAAACCGGTCCTTCAGCGAAGGTTCCAATACGAATTTTCGGGCCCTGCATATCGGCGAGGATGCCAATGGGGCGGCCTTGCTTTGCTTCCAGTGTACGAATATGGGTATAGGTTACGCGATGATCAGCATGGGTCCCATGGCTGAAATTCAACCGGAAAATATCTGCTCCCGCAAGATGTAATTCTTCTATGGTTTCGGCTGTTGAACTGGTTGGCCCCAAGGTGGCGATAACTTTTGTATTTCTTAATCGTCGCATACGTCTTTACTTTCTTGCTCATAGGCGTACAGCCATATGGCTTTTATACTAGCCGTAATAGTGAATTTGTGTGAAATTATTATTATTTTTGCGGGGTGTTAAAAGCCTAGCATTCGCGTGGATGTTAATAAAGAACTATAATAAACAGCGATGTGAAGCGTCGCTTAACTGACTTTTAGAGAGACATTGATGACTGAACTTACGCTGATCCGCCATGGTCAGGCGCAAACAGGCGCGACAGATGAAGCCAGCTACGATCGGTTAAGTGATCTGGGGCATGAACAGGCGCGCTGGCTGGGCGACTATTTTCGACGTTCCCTGGATTTCGATCATATATTGTCGGGCACATTAATGCGGCAAATCGAGACAGCGCAATCCCTGGGCCTGTCCCATGTGCCCTTTCGTCAGGATAAGCGTCTGAACGAGCTGGATTATTTTGGCCTGGCCCATAGTATCAAAGCGACGCATGGCGTTGCTTTTCCCGAAACAGCAGAGGATTTCGCCAGCCATATTCCGCAAGTCCTTGAAATTTGGCGAACGGGAGATGTCCAGGATGGCTTGGAAAGCTTTGACAATTTTCGGTCACGGATATTGAGTGCCTTGAAGGACGCGGCAACCCTTGACGGGCGTGTGTTACTTGTGACATCCACCGGTGTTATTGCAACACTCGTGGCGTTGTCGCTTGGCCTGGACATCGACATGAAAAGCAAGATGTTTCTGATGGTCGGGCATACCTCTACCCATAAATTTGAACTTCAAGGGGATGAACTGCATCTGACCCAATTCGGCGCGACACCGCATTTGGATCGGCCGGACCGGATATATGCAAGGACGCTTGCGTAAGCTGATCAGGCGCCAGTTGGTGATAGCTGATCAGCGATTTTCCTCTCCCCATATCTCCCGGTTGTCTCTGCGTTCAACGCGCCGGGTACAACGGATCGTTAGCAGGGGTTCCAACCCTGTTTCCGCCAACAGGATTTCTATCTTGTCTTTTTCCTGTGTTTCGCAGCGATCGAATGCATCCTGTATTTTTTGCAAAAGATAAATACGATAAGGCAGGACGCCGACCGTTAATTCATGGCCCGACCAGGTGAATGTGCAGCTGCCGATGGCTCTCGCTTTAGCGTCCCCACCGACGGTATCGCCAGACCCCAAATCCGGTTGCCCGGTTAGCCAGTTGTTTGTGAAGCCAACGAAAGCTTCTATTTCCGGTAAGTAATCTCTGGCGATAAGAGAGAGGATCGGTTTCAATGAGTCGGGAATAAAATCATCAGTCAGTATTTCTTCGGCCGTATCGATAAATTCCGGAATGTCAGCATTTGCGGCGTTCATGCGCTCCGTCCAGCGAAAGACAGCCGGAGCGATCCGCTTCATTAAACTGGCAGGGTGAGGGTCCCGGCCCAAATGGGCGTATAGGGATGCGATCAGACCATAATCCCCAATGGTTGGCACACCGCCGAGTAAATAGGGATATACAGAAAAATGAGCATCAAGAAGTCGCAGAAATTCCTCATACGCCGCTTCGATTGCCGGAATTGTTTCCTCTGTCACCCCAAACATCACACCCGCTGCCCGCATACGGCTCGTTGATTTTTCAACAATTTCAGCGCGTTCCGGTTTCGTCATGGTCGGCATTCGGAACAGTCCGAACTGATCTTCAATAAAGTCTTTGTTTTCGGGATCAAAATTCCAGCGATAATGCATGGCGGGTCTCAGCAACCCTTCGCCGCCAAAAAGCTCGAAAATCAACGCAACCAAAAGCTGGCGGGCTGTTGCTGGATAAGCTGGCAATCGGGCGAGTTTTCGACCTTCAAACCAGTTGATGATATCGGAGCCGTCTTGAACCAATTCCCCGTCCGGGGTTTGCAAAACCGGAATAATCCAGCGACCGATTTTTGGCATAACATTGTTCATGTAATCGGGATGTCCGGCAGTGACCTCCTTGAAATTGATGTTTTGCTTGATCAGGTAGGCGCGTGCTTTGCCGCTATAAAGGGAATGGGGCATTCCGTAGAGAATAAAGGGAGGCATGGGAGGCTTTCATCGAAGGTGGAGATTTTAGCGGCTATAAACAAGTAAGTCTTTTTGATCCGTATTTGCAAAGGCGTCTATCTCGTTCAGCCGCACCGGATCCTCGGCAAGGTTTTGAAATTCATATATATGGGTATAGTGGGATTGAACGAACTCAACAAATTCCCGCGTCTTCTGTTCACCCATGAAATGGGGCGAAAACTCAAAGAAGACTGGCAGTTTGCTGCCAATGGTTTTCTGGATTTCCTGGAGGATTTCGAAATCAAAGCCTTCTATATCCATCCAGACAAATTCGACTTGCTCAGGTTCTATGGAATAGGTGTTTATCAGGCTTTTTATGGTAATTGCAGGGACTTCCACGGAGTTCGAATTTCCGGGTAATTCAAGCAAGGAATGGCCGCCGCTGACATCTTCTTCCTTAAGATTCAGATTGATGACACCATCTTCTGTGTAAATCGCGGCATGATGGGGTTCAATGGACTCTGTCCAGCCATTTACCCGGACATTCGCATGCAAAAAATCAAAGTTCTTTGGCGCGGCCTCAACCGCAATGACCTTTTTAAATTTACCCGTTAGATACAGATACAAGGTTTGGGTGCCTATATTGGCACCAAGGTCCATCGCCACGCCGTTCCCGCTCAACATTTCCTTATCTTCCAGAAATGCGACAACCTTTTCTGTTTCCGTACGGCCCCAGTTTCCATGCAGGACGACAGATCTGCCAACAAGATCTCTTGGATCACAGATGATAAGATGATCCTCTTCACGGATGGTCACCGCGGAAAGGCGTTCCGGTAAGGATTTACAAATTACTTTCAGACCTTTAACACTGCTGAAGAATTTTTTTAACGGCTTGTCCCGGAATTCCCTTACAAAGAATTTTTCAAGTTTATTGGCCATGGATTCCGCTAAATTTCTTGATGGTATTGAAACGAAATAAATCCGCACGGCAGAGTGTAATATGACAAACAGGATACTGGCCAGTAAAATAGCGTTTCGGCTTAGTATTCCAGCCTGTGCCATTGTAAGCGGTGTCGGAATTCGATATTGTCGCGGTCGAAAATTAATTATGTGAAGAATGGTTTCTCTATAAATTATGCCCGTATTTGATATTCAAAATCCCAGCAGCCCGAACCGGCTATTATTCACGGTTGATCATGCCAGCCAGCATATTCCGCCAGCTTATAACAGCTTAGGCCTTAATGATCCGTCCGTACTGCATCGGCATATCGCCTGGGATATCGGCATTGAGGATGTAACACGGCGGCTCGCGGACAAATTGTCGGCGACGGCAATATACGCGCGATTTTCGCGATTGTTGCTGGATGCGAACCGGTATCCCGAAGATATGGCCTTGACACCGGTCGTCAGTGACGGTGTCCTGATACCAGACAACAAGAATATTTCGGCACAGGAAAAAGAACACCGGATCGATACCTACTTCAAGCCTTACCATCATTCAATCGAAGAGCAGTTAGATACAAAAATCGCGGCCCATGGCTTGCCTCTGTTAATCTCCATGCACAGCTTTACACCAATTATGAATGATTTTGAGCGGCCGTGGCATATCGGTGTTCTGTGGGACCGGGATGAGCGAATTGCCGGCCCGATGTTGGAAATTTTACGGAAAAACAGCTCCCTGGTCGTTGGCAATAATGAACCCTATTCGGCAAGGGATCCTTTGGGCTACACTATGTCTGCCCACGGGATAGACCGTGGTGTTCCCAATGTCGCCATTGAAATCAGGCAGGATTTGATTGATACCCATCAGGGCGCGGAAAAATGGGCCTGTATCATGGCGGACACAGTGTCACAGCTCCTGGAATTGGTGCCGGTGGATCCAATTGCAGTGTAGGCACCAAAATATAATGTAGGATATAAGGCAGGGGGAGCCGGGATGAGTTTGCAGGAGCCGACATTTACCATTGGGATTGAAGAGGAATATCTTCTCGTCGATCTGGAAACAAGACAGTTGGCGCAGGAACCCTCGGACGCCATCCTGAGTGAATGCCAAAAAAGATTGCCCGGGCATATCGTTACGCCTGAATTTCTGCGCTCTCAGCTTGAAATAGGCACGCGAATTTGTGCCAATATTTCGGACGCACGAAATGCCCTGCACGAATTACGCGGTACTGTATCGGAAGTCGCAAATCGCCATGGTTTGGGGTTGATGGCGTCCTCGGTCCACCCCTTTGCGGACTGGCAGGGCCTCAAGCATACCCCGAAAGAGCGTTACGATATCATTGCCCGCGATATGCAGGCAACAGTGCGCCGGATGATGATTTGCGGCATGCATGTGCATTGCGGTATAGAAAATCCGGAATTGCGCATCGACCTGATGAACCAGGCCTCCTATTTCTTACCGCATTTGCTGGCGCTCAGTACCTCTTCACCCTTTTGGAGGGGGGAGAATAGCGGCCTCAAATCCTATCGGGTGAGTGTTTTTGACGCGTTGCCGCGCACGGGTATTCCCGACCGGTTTGAAAGCTATGGCGAGTTCGAAAGGCTGGTCCAGACCATGGTACAGTCAGGGGCCATAGAGGACGGATCCAAATTGTGGTGGGATTTACGCCCGTCGTCGAAATTCCCAACCCTTGAAATGAGGCTCACCGATGTCTGTCCGTTGGTAGAGGATAGTCTGACCATTGCCGCCTTATATTCCTGCGTTCTGCGTATGCTCTACCGGTTGCGCCGTAATAATCAGCGCTGGCGCGTCTATCCGCAGACATTGGTTGCTGAAAATAGATGGATTGCGCAACGCTTCGGTGTTGAGGGTGATTTGATAGATTTTGGCATACCAGGCCCCGTTCCTGCGGCAGAGTTAATAGAAGAGATTATAGGTTTGACGGCTGAAGACGCGGCTTATCTCGGCTGTGAGGCTGAAGTGCAGCATGCGTTGGAAATCGTAAGGCGGGGAACCTCTGCGGATCGCCAGCTCGCCTTGTACCGCGAGAGCACCGCAGGCGGTGATGATAACCGCGCGGCATTGATAAAAGTCGTGGATCAGGTCTTGAAAGAAACTATTTCTGGCATACAGTAAAAGAAACAATCTGAAGAAAGAGAACAAGATGACTGATCAAGAAACATTGGAGCTCGAAGCAGCGACCTATCGACGCTTACGCGATCATTTGCGCAATCGGACAGATGTACAGAATATCGATTTGATGAATCTTTCCGGGTTTTGCCGTAATTGCCTGTCCAACTGGTATATGGAAGCGGCTGCGGAGAAGGGTAAGGAAATCGACAAGGCTGCGGCACGTGAAATTGTCTATGGCATGCCGTTCAGTGACTGGAAAAGCAAGTATCAAACGGAAGCGACTGACGAGCAGAAAGCGGCATTTGCGAAAAGCCATCCTAATCACTGAGGTGAGTTTTTTCCGAATAATCTGAATTGCGGGATGTACGCTGCTGGTCATTTGATGCTACATGTCGGGTCCGGTTTTTCGGACAATAAGTTTCAAAATATTTTTTACGATGAGGTTAAGGTATGGCTGACGTTGGTGGTGTCGCAGCAGATCATTTGCGGTCCTATATTGAGAGAATAGAGCGTCTCGAAGAAGAAAAGAAAGGCCTTGCTGATGATATCAAGGAAATATTTGCAGAAGCCAAAGGCACGGGCTTCGACGTAAAAGCCATGCGGGCGGTCATGCGTTTGCGCAAAATGGACAAAGCAGATTATCAAGAGCAGGAGTATATGATTGATTTATACAAACATGCGCTCGGTATGATTGATGAGATGGCACCCGCCGGTGAAGGAGAAGAAGAAGCTACGGAAAAGGAAGCCGCTGCTTTTTGATTTTCACCAGCAGATATTCGACCCCTTGTATTCAGGCCTGCAATGATTAAGTGAATATAAATGCCATTATAATCTTTATAATGGTATATTCCGGGCTGTGAAGTCATGACAAAATTTTCAACAGATGCTGCCGGGTTTGCGGCGCTGACCCTGTGTGAGCTTATCTTGCAGCAATGTGTGAAGAACAACCTCTTCACACCAACTGAAGGGAAGCAGATTCTTAAAGCCGCGGCGGAACGTCATGAATCCTGTGCTGAAGGGGAAGACGAAAAAATTGCATTGAATATGGAAACGGCGCATCTATTGCGGCGTCTTTCATCGGGCCTGGGACCGTTGTTTGATCCCGAAGGTCGGCCGGCGACGAAAGCCAAAAGACCCTTGCAGGAAACCTGGGTGAAATTTCCCGATTAGGCTGTTCTCAAGATTTCAATACACGTTTGGAGCTTTGAGGAAATTTATCCATAAGGGCTGCCGGACGCGTCGGACGTAGACTGAAATTACCACCGCAATTGGGGCAGACATCCTTATGAGTTTCTGAAGCACAAGCTTCACAAAAGGTACATTCAAACGTGCAGATGTAGGCCTCAGATCCGCCATTTGGCAAATCTTTATCACAGGTCTCGCAGTTCGGTCTTAGTTCCAGCATTATTTACTCTCCTCCGGTGTATGATAGGCGCGGCACAAACGATGCGATAGAGCCAATTCATATCCGTTAGGGGAGCCATTCGTTGGCTGAGCGATTATTCGGCAGCTTGCCTCTCGACTTCAGGTTCCAGGAACAAGGACATTAAATGTGCGAGATCGCCCTCATAGGTTTTGATGGCGGCATCCTTCACATGGCCATATCCGCGGACATGCAGAGGTAAACCGGCAATTTCAAGCGCAATGACATAGTTGTCTTTGGTAAGTCCGGTCATCAGATCTGCGGTTGTTTTTTCATAGTCGACAATCAGTTTTCTTTCATGCCTGCGGTCCGCGAGATAGCCGAAGGGATCCAGGGGAGTGCCCCGTAACCCTTTGAATTTCGACAAGATACCAAACGCCTTCATCATATAGGGGCCAAATTCCTTTTTCTTTAAATGACCGGTTTCAGGGTCACGTTTTGAGAACATGGGCGGTGCGAGATGGAATTTCAACTTATAGTCGCCGTCCATCATGGTCTCTACTTTTTGCATAAATTGCGGATCCGTATAGAGGCGGGCGACTTCATATTCATCCTTATAGGCCAATAGCTTGAAATATGATCGGGCGACGGCTTCCGTCAGTTCGGATTTACCCGGCTCCAGCTCAGCTTCTTTAGTTCGCATGGCGTCTGCCAGCTTTTTGTATTTTGCGGCATAGCGCTTGTTCTGATAACCGCTCAGGAACTGCTCACGGCGAGCGATTATTTCGTCTATATCCTCGGCAGGTGCTTCAAGGGTAACCGGGCCTTTCAATTCCTCTACCTCTGCCAGAACCCGATCCGGGTCATGGGACATGACACGCCCCCAGGCGAAGGCTTTCTTGTTGGCTTCAACCGCAACACCATTTAACTCAATGGCCCGCAAAAGAGCTTCTTCGCTGAGAGGAATGAAACCCTGCTGGAAGGCGTATCCCAACATGAAAAGATTGGTCGCAATAGAATCGCCCATCAATGTCGTTGCAATATCACTGGCGTTGACGATGAAGCAGGCATCATCGCCGACGGCGTGGCGAATATGATCCAAAGTATCCTGGACAGGGAAGGGGGCGTCAGGATCAAGGGTGAAATCCATTGTTGGCGCCGGATGTGCATTGATAACCGCATTGGCGACACCGACATCCAGCTTGGCGAGAGAATCATATGACCCGGAGACAACCATATCACAGCCGATCAGCAAATCGGCCCGTCCGGCGGGGATACGCACGGCATTGATATGCTCCGGCGTCGGGGCAATATGGATATGGCTTGTCACGGCGCCGCCTTTTTGGGCGAGGCCCGCCTGATCAAGGACCGAAATGCCCTTGTTCTCCAGATGGGCGGCCATACCGAGCAAGGCTCCGATGGTTACAACACCTGTCCCGCCGATACCGGTGATCAGGATACGGTACGGATGCTCGAGGATGACCGTGGCCGGTTGCGGCAGATTTTCCGCAGGGTTTTCAGCCGCACTTGGCTTGGCTTTTCTTAGCTCCCCGCCCTCAATGGTAACGAAGCTCGGGCAAAACCCTTTTACGCAGGAGAAATCCTTGTTGCAACTGGACTGGTTGATGGTCCGCTTGCGACCAAACTCGGTTTCAACGGGTTCAACGGAAAGGCAGTTGGATTTCACCGAACAATCACCGCACCCTTCACAAACCAGGTCATTGATGACAACTCTTTTTGCGGGGTCCGGGAAGGTCCCGCGTTTGCGTCGCCGCCGTTTTTCAGCAGCACATGTCTGATCATATAATAGAATGGACACACCGGAGATTTCCCGAAGCTCTTTCTGGATTTTGTCCAGGTCATCGCGATGGTGAATTGTCGTTCCCTTCGGCCAGGGGGTGCCGGCAGGATATTTATCCGGCTCGTCGGATACGATCCGCATCGTTGTGATGCCTTCGCCGGCCAGTTGTTGCGCGATCTGCCAGGGAGTAAGCTGGTCATCCAGCGGCTGGCCGCCGGTCATTGCCACGGCATCATTATACAGGATTTTATATGTCATCGTGGCCTTGGCGGCGATTGCCTGGCGGATGGCGAGAAGCCCGGAATGATGATAGGTGCCGTCTCCCAGATTGGCAAAAATATGCTTTTCATCCGTAAAATGCTGCTGACCGACCCAGGGAACACCTTCGCCGCCCATTTGCGTGAAAGTGTCCGTGTTTCGATCCATCCAGGTCACCATGAAATGGCAACCGATACCGGCGACAGCACGACTGCCTTCGGGGACAACCGTTGAGGTATTATGCGGACAGCCGGAGCAATAGAAAGGCGTCCTGATGAGTTTGGCCGGCTCCGCATTGAGTTGCCGTTCTTTCCTGTCGAGAAAAGCGAGGCGGTTTTCGATGGACTCAGAGGTGTAGAAACGGCGGATACGCGCTGCAATGACCCGGGCAACCAGCGCTGGTGTCAATTCCCCGGTAGAGGGCATGATCGCATTCTTCTCATCATCGAATTTGCCGATGATCCGAGGACGGACTGCTGTCTGCCAATTATAAAGCTGTTCTTTCATCTGGTTTTCGATCATCGCCCGTTTTTCTTCGATCACGACGACTTCTTCCAGACCTTCCGCGAAAGTGCGAACCCCTTCCGGGTCCAGCGGCCAGGGCATACCGACTTTATACACACTTAGGCCGATATCAGCAGCGAGTTCATCGGTAATTCCAAGATCGCGCAAGGCTTGGCGGACATCCAGATAGGACTTGCCCGTTGTCACGATCCCAAGGCGCCGCTTCGGGCTATCCATGACGACCCTGTCAATGTTATTGGCGCGGGCAAATTTCCGGGCGGCATAAATCTTATGTTCGTTGAGGAGGGTTTCCTGATCAAACCGGTTATCATTGGGTCGAATATTCAATCCGCCTTCCGGCATGTCGATTTCCGGTAAAACAAACTGTCCGCGTGTTGGCGAGACATAGACAGATGCGCCGCCTTCAACGGTTTCTGAAATACATTTAAATCCGACCCAGAGACCGGAAAAGCGAGACATCTCTATGCCAAGAAGGCCATAATCGAGAATTTCCTGCACACTGGCAGGATGCAGGACAGGCATCATCCATCCGGCGAAACCATGCTCGCTTTGATGGGCGATGGAGGAGGAGACAATGCCATGATCATCTCCGGCAAGGGCAAGAACACCGCCATATTTCGACGTGCCAGCGCTATTGGCATGACGGAAAACATCGCCGGTCCGGTCAACGCCCGGTCCCTTGCCATACCAGATTCCAAAAACGCCGTCATAATTGGCGCCTTTAAACAGGTTGAGTTGCTGGCTGCCCCAGACAGCTGTTGCCGCCAGATCCTCATTTATGCCCGGTTCAAAATGAATATCATTTTGCTTGAGCAACGGTTTGATCTTCCACAGGGACTGGTCATATCCCCCTAGCGGAGACCCCCGGTATCCTGAGATAAATCCAGCTGTATTCAGGCCGGCTGCCTGATCGCGAGCCTTCTGCATGAGAGGGAGTCTCACCAGGGCTTGAATACCGGTGAGAAAGACGCGCCCGTCTTCCAGTTCATATTTATCATTGAGGGAAACGTTGGCCAATTGCATGCGAGGAAACTCCCGATAACGTCTGGTTTACTATCTGTATATATAATAGCACTATCATTTATTGCAATAAAGGTCAATATTGCTGACATAAATAAATTAAAGTGATTTTTGCCACATAATTTGAGAGTTTCGTTGGCGTGTTTTAAAAACCGAAGCTAAGTTACCATTGCGTGAAGGATTAGGGATAGGAAATGACGGTATTAGTAACGGGCGCTGCAGGATTTATTGGCATGCATGTTTCCATGGCGCTGCTTGATGCGGGCGAGCATGTCGTTGGAATAGATAATCTCAGCGCCTATTATGACGTCCAATTGAAACAGGCGCGGCTGGATGAATTACGTAAGTATGAGGCATTTTCATTCCTCAAGCTCGATCTTTCGGAGGGGGAAAGCATTGTGCCCGCGCTGGCTGAAATCCCGAATATTACGAAGGTTGTCCATTTGGCCGCACAGGCCGGTGTCCGATACAGCCTTGAACATCCCTTTGACTATACGCAAACAAATGTTACGGGCTTTCTTGCAATACTGGAATATTGCCGGCAATTGGATAAATTGGAACATCTGGTTTTTGCCAGTTCCAGCTCTGTCTATGGTGGCAATACAGAACTTCCATATTCAGTAGACCAGTCGGTTGATAAGCCGGTGTCCCTTTATGCTGCAACGAAAAAAGCCAATGAGCTGATGGCCCATTCCTATGCGCATCTTTACGGTATCCCGCTTACCGGATTGAGGTTTTTTACCGTCTATGGCCCCTGGGGAAGGCCGGATATGGCCTATTGGACCTTTACGGAGAAAATGTTGCAAGGTGAGCCGCTACCGATATTTAACAGGGGCGAAATGAAACGGGATTTCACCTATATTGACGATATTGCCAATGGCGTACTTGCTGTTCTTGCCGCGCCACCAGTGAATAACAGTGAGGCAGCTCCTTACCGCATCTATAATATTGGCAATCACCGGTCCGAACCCTTGCTTAATCTGGTTAGCACACTGGAGGCATCCCTGAAGGTTAAGGCCAACCTGAAAATGATGCCCATGCAATCGGGTGATGTAAAAGAAACCTTCGCAGATATTGACCCCATACGCCGTGATGTGGGATATGAACCGGCAACATCCTTGCAAGAGGGTATCCCAAAATTTGTGGAATGGTACAAATCCTATAAAAAAGGCTAATTTAGTATGTCGAATGCATTCGATATAAATCAGATTCAAAATATTATTGATACGGGTATCCCGCATTGTTCGGAAATAGGCATCAAGGTCCATGATATGGATGCGGGTGGCGTAATCTTCAGTCTGCCCTATGACGCCCGGTTTGCCGGCAATCCCATGAACGGAATTTTACATGGGGGTATCATAACGACATTGATCGATACGGCGGCGGGGATGTGTATCTACACACGCTTGCAGAAATATCTTCCGATAGCCACCCTCGATTTGCGGATCGATTACCTCAAGCCGGCGACGCCGGGCGAAGAAGTTTTCGCCCATGCCAGCTGTTACAAAATTACCAAGCAAATCGCCTTCACGCGGGCAATTGCCTATCACACGGACCCGGAAGATCCCATTGCCAACAGCGTCGGTACATTTATGCTGAAATCAAGCGAGACGAAGCCTTTGGATCGGGTTTCCGGCAAGGGAGGGCGCTAGTATGGACAACATTTCAACAGAGCAGTTCGTTGCCATACTTAAAGAGGCAAGGGAGGCTAAGGATTGGACCAGTACTTTCGAGATGATTCCCTATTTCAGCTTCCTGGGCATGCGTCTGGATACGGAAAATGACCGATTTGTCAGTATCCTGCCCGGGGATAATAAATTTATTGGCAATCCGGTATTGCCGGCGCTTCATGGCGGTGTCATCGGTGCGTTTTTGGAAAGTGCGGCGATGGTCCATTTATTTGCAACTCAGGATGTGACACGGGTGCCGAAAATTATAAATATTACCGTGGAATATTTACGCTCTGCCAAGCCCATTGAAACCTATGCCGAAGCCATCATAACAAAGCCGGGGCGACGTGTGGCGAATCTGCGGGTTGAAGCCTGGCAGGGGGATCGCAATAAACCGGTCGCGGCAGCCCATGCTAATTTTCTTGTTAGTTGATGTTTCCTGCCTATGTAAGGTTAAAGATATCATAAGTTTCGGAGTTCCCAGCACATGAATAATACAGCCCTGTCCAACCTGCCCGAATGGGACCTGACGGACCTCTACCCCTCGCGAACATCGGCCGAGCTCAAGGAAGACTTGGAAACAGCGGCTGAAGATGCGCGGCATTTCGCAGAGCATTACAAAGGAAAACTCAGCGATCTGGCGGGGCAGGAGCTGTATCTGGCCATTAGCACCTTCGAGGAAATCGGCGAATTGCAGGGCCGGATCATGTCCTACGCCTATCTGGTGTATGCGGGAAATATGTCGGATCCGGAAATCGGCAAATTTTTTCAAACCATGCAGGAGAAGGTCAACGAGATTTCGACGGATCTGTTGTTCCTGACGCTGGAACTGAACAAGATTGACGAGACCAAACTGGCTGAAATGTATGAGGGCAGCAGCCTGAAGAAATACGAGCCCTGGATCAGGAACGTACGCGCCTTGCAACCCTATCAGCTCTCCGATGAACTGGAGAAATTGCTGCACGAAAAAGATATCGCGGGCCGCAGTGCCTGGGTTCGATTGTTCGACGAGACCATCGCCGGCTTGAAGTTCGAGGTGGATGGAGAGGAAATGGCGTCACAGCAAGTCCTGCATCTTTTGTCGAGCAAGGAAAGCGACGTTCGTAAAAAAGCGGCGAAAAGCCTGGGGAAGGTGTTCGGTGAGAATGTCCGGCTTTTTTCCCTGGTAACCAATACGCTTGCTAAGGATAAGGCCATTGAAGATGACTGGCGCAATGTTGGAAATCCCGCGGATATGCGGCATCTGTCAAATCAGGTGGAGCCTGAAGTCGTGGACGCCTTATCTGCCGCGGTCCAGGCTTCCTATCCCTCCTTGTCCCATCGCTATTATACGCTCAAGGCGAAATGGATGGGCGTTGAAAAGCTCGATTACTGGGATCGAAACGCACCGCTCCCCGAAGAAGACGACCGGATCATCTCGTGGAATGAAGCACGGGATACGGTCCTGGATGCCTATGGTCGGTTCTCTCCCGAGCTTTCTGAACTGGGACGGAAATTTTTCGAGAATCCCTGGATTGATGCGGCTGTTCGTCCGGGTAAGTCGCCGGGTGCTTTCGCGCATCCAACCGTGCCAAGTGCGCATCCATATTTGCTGTTGAATTATCAGGGAAACACTCGGGATGTCATGACCTTGGCGCATGAGCTTGGGCATGGGGTGCATCAGGTTCTCGCAGGTCCGCAAGGCGGGCTGCTGGCGGATACACCCCTGACCTTGGCGGAAACAGCCAGCGTTTTTGGAGAGCAACTTACCTTCAGGTCGTTGCTTGAAAAAGAAACCGATCCGGTGAAACGCCGGGTGATGCTGGCAGGCAAGGTCGAGGATATGCTCAATACCGTTGTCCGGCAGATTGCCTTTTACGAGTTCGAGAAGAGGGTTCACGACGCCCGCAAGAAAGAGGAACTCTCTCCGGATCAGATCGGCAAGATCTGGATGGATGTGCAAAAGGAAAGTTTGGGGCCGGCTATCCGGCTGCATGATGAATATCAGTATTTCTGGTGTTATATTCCGCATTTTATCCATTCTCCGTTCTATGTTTACGCCTATGCCTTTGGAGATTGCCTGGTTAATGCGCTTTATGCGGTTTATCAGGACGCGGAGGAAGGATTTCAGGAGAAATACTTTGAAATGCTGAAAGCAGGCGGCACCCTGCGGCATAAAGAACTTCTGGCGCCGTTCAACCTTGACGCCTCCGATCCGGCTTTTTGGTCAAAAGGCCTCAGTGTTATCGAAGGCTTTATCGATGAGATTGAAGCTCTTTAAGGTCGGTTTAAGCCGTAAATTCTCATTTTTTGCAGGTTCTACCGCGACAATCTATTGCTCCGGCAATAGATTTCGGTATATTGCAGTGCAAACTAATACGAACTGACGAGTGAGAAGCGAAAGGCCTAAATGATGACCGAGCCCGGACAAATGAACATTGATGCGCAGAAAGAGTCCTTTAATGCCTTTGTGAAACTGTTCACATTTGGCACAATAGGTGTTGTCATTCTGCTTATTTTGATGGCGATTTTCTTACTCTAGAACGCCTGAAAGGTCCAAAGGGCCATTCTATGTTGAGCGATGTTGCGGGGCATTGTTCAAACCCACGTTAATAACAAAACCAAGAGGATCGATTATGAAAATCGCTATCCCCAGAGAGCGTCGGGACCACGAAACCCGTGTTGCCGCGTCTCCGGACACAGTCAAGAAATTTGTGGGCCTGGGCGCGGAAGTCCTTGTCGAGGCAGGGGCCGGTACAGCCAGTTCTTTCCAGGACGCAGATTATGAAGCTGCCGGAGCAAAAATTACATCTGATGCGGCGGCGGCCGTTAATGATGCCGATGTTGTCCTGAAAGTACAACGACCGCTTACGGACGCAGAAGGCGGGCCGGACGAACTGTCCCAGATGAAGAAAGGCGCCATGCTGATTTCACAATTGGCGCCCTTACAGAACAAAGAACAGGTGGCGGCTTATGCTGCGGCCGGTGTCGATGCCATCGCCATGGAACTGGTGCCGCGTATCAGCCGGGCCCAGTCCATGGATGTCTTGTCTTCCCAGTCCAATCTGGCCGGATACAAATCCGTGCTGGACGCAACATCGGAATATGGCAATGCCATGCCGATGATGATGACCGCTGCCGGTACCATTGCACCGGCGAAGGCCTTTATCATGGGGGTTGGTGTTGCCGGATTGCAGGCCATTGCCACCGCCCGCCGTCTTGGTGCTGTCGTGACCGCGACGGACGTTCGGGCGGCGACCAAGGAACAGGTGGAAAGCCTGGGCGCCAAGTTCATCATGGTGGAAACCGACGAAACCGGTGAAGATGCCGGGGGTTATGCCAAGGAAATGAGTGACGATTATAAAAAACGTCAGGCCGAGCTGGTGTTCGAGCATGTGAAGAAGCAGGACATCGTCATCACCACAGCGCTTATTCCGGGCCGCGAAGCACCTATTCTTATTACCGATGAGATGCTGGCGGTGATGAAAGCCGGATCCGTGATCGTCGATCTTGCTGTGGAGATGGGCGGCAATGTCACTCAATCCAAACCGGGTGAAGTTGTGACGACAGCAAACGGGGTCAAGATTGTCGGCCATCGCAACGTGCCGGGCCGCCTTGCAGGAGACGCCTCGGCCCTTTATGCCAAGAACCTCCTCAACTTCCTGACCCCGATGATGGACAAGGAAACCGGCGCTCTCAACATGGATTGGGACGACGAGATTATTCAGGGCAGTGCGCTCACCCGGGATGGCAAGATCATCCACCCGCTTTTGACTGAAGGAGGGAACTGATTATGGATATTGTTGATCCGACCGTCTTTAGGCTGGCCGTATTCGTGCTCGCCATTTTTGTTGGCTACTATGTGGTCTGGAGTGTGACACCGGCATTGCATACACCGCTCATGGCTGTCACCAATGCCATTTCCTCCGTTATTATTGTTGGCGCGCTGATCGCGACGGGCCCGGATGATTTCTCTCTCGCCAAGATATTCGGCTTTATTGCCATTGTCCTCGCGTCGGTGAATATTTTCGGAGGATTCCTGGTGACCCAGCGGATGCTGTCCATGTACAAGAAAAAACAGAAATAGGGGAACAGATCCGTGTCAGCTAACATTACGGCGCTCGCCTATTTGGTCTCGTCAATTCTTTTCATCCTCGCGCTCAGGGGCCTGTCGTCCCCGGCAACCTCACGCCGCGGGAATATCATGGGGATGGTCGGAATGGCCATTGCCATGATCGTCACTATCCTCAACCCCGATGTGGTCTCCTATGACTGGGTGATCGGCGGGATCGTTCTGGGCGGTGCCATTGGCGCCGTGATTGCCCAGCGTATCGCCATGACGGCTATGCCGCAGCTGGTTGCTGCGTTCCATAGCCTTGTTGGTCTGGCCGCCGTCCTGGTGGCCGCGGCCGCTTTTTACAACCCCGAGGCCTATGGTATTCTCGATGCCTCAGGTACCCTGACCGTGCTCAGCCGTATTGAAATGTCGGTGGGTATTGTTATCGGTGCCATTACCTTCTCCGGTTCCGTGATCGCCTTTACCAAGCTGCAAGGTCTGGTCTCCGGTAATCCGGTGACATTCCCCGGGCAGCATATGGTCAATCTGGCAATCGGGCTTGTGATTGTCGCACTGGTTATCTGGTTCTGCGTGGATCTGGATCCGCGTATCTTCTGGGCCATGACGGCTTTGGCCTTCATCATCGGCTTTATGATCATCATTCCCATCGGCGGCGCGGATATGCCGGTGGTGGTGTCCATGCTCAACTCCTATTCCGGTTGGGCTGCCGCAGGCATTGGTTTCACCCTGGAAAACACGGCGCTGATTATCGTTGGTGCACTGGTCGGTTCCTCCGGTGCCATCCTGTCCTACATCATGTGCAAGGCCATGAACCGGTCCTTCTTCAGTGTTATTCTCGGTGGCTTTGGCGGCGATGCTGCCGTTGCCGGCCCGGACAAGGGCGACCGGCCGCATAAGGCAGGGTCTGCGGATGACGCGGCCTTTATCATGAAGAATGCCGGCAAGGTGATCATCGTGCCGGGCTACGGACTTGCCGTTGCGCAGGCCCAGCATGCCTTGCGCGAAATGGTCGATTTGCTGAAAGAAGCCGGTGTTGACGTGGTCTATGCCATTCATCCGGTCGCCGGTCGGATGCCCGGTCATATGAACGTGCTGCTGGCGGAAGCCAACGTGCCCTATGACGAGGTGTTCGAGCTAGAAGAAATCAATTCCGATTTCTCAACCGCCGATGTCGCTTTTGTGGTTGGGGCCAATGACGTGACCAATCCCGCCGCCCGCGATGATCCGCAGAGCCCGATTTACGGCATGCCGATCCTTGATGTGGACAAGGCGCAGACGGTATTGTTCGTCAAACGCTCCATGTCCGCAGGTTATGCCGGTATCGACAATGATCTGTTCTACAAGGACAACACCATGATGCTCCTGGCCGATGCCAAGAAGATGGTCGAGGAAATCAGCCGGTCGCTCTAGCGCTTACCAGATAACCCAAAAAAAAGCCGCGATTTCTGTCGCGGCTTTTTTATCGGGTTGTCAGGCATTGAGCCAATTCAACTAGATGTGATCCGGTTGTTGTATTATATCGTATATATTGAGAAGATAATCTGGAGATCCGCATGCGGCTGATTATAATTTTAACTGTCATGGCGGTCGTCGCCTCCGGATGTCAAATGACCGTCGGCGGGACGCTGTCGAAAAGCTATAATACCGGCAAGTCAGATGGTCGGCGCCCCTAACTCTTGCAACATCAGCTAAAGGGATGCTCAAATGAAAATGATGGTTTTACTGTTGGTTCTCCTGGGGGCAGCCGCCTGTCAGACGACGGATGGCAAACCGCGGGCACAGGATCCCAACTGCTGCACCTGGGGAAATGACCAACATCCCTGATGCCGGGCTGCTCGGCTGAGAGGCAGCGTTTTTCGCTGAAGAATGACAGAAAGAAGAGACATTGCGGCTTATATTACTAATCGGAATAATCATGACCCTGTCAGCCTGCCAGACAGATGACTGGCAGAATGACCCGGATCGGATGTGCTGCCAATGGGGTAACCATCAGTCCCGGTAACATTTGGTCAGCCCTGCAGCGATTTTGAGTAGATGCAAACCCGCGTTTTATCGGGATCATATATTTTTGTTGTCTGTGCTTGATTGCCGAGTCATTCTATCCCTCTAAGTTTTACTGACGAAGATAGGGCCTGGAATGACGTTAGAGACACTTGCACTCATCATCATGATTATTGTGGCGATTATTTTGTTTTACGCGATCATCGCCATTCATGACATTCCCTACAACATTGCGAAAAAGCGCAATCACCCCCATGCGGAGGCCATTCATTACGGCGGATGGGTGAGCATGTTCACCTTGCACGCCATTTGGCCGTTTCTGTGGATCTGGGCGACGCTGTATCATGCGTACCGTGGCTATGGCTTCTCCGATGGCGGCGCGGCTGCGGCCGCCATGACCGGAAAACTGGAGGCGCTGGAAACACGGATGGACAGGCTGGAACAGTCTGCCGCTCCCGAAGACGCGGAAGGATAGGCATATGGAAACCTTGTTGGTCCTCACTTATACGGCGTTGTGTTATGGTGTCTTCAAACTGTTCAAAATCAAGCTGACAGGCTACACGGTCGGGACGGCCTTGCTCGGCGGGGTTGCCATGCTGGGCCTGCTGATGCTGGTGATGAACTACAACCATCCTTATACAAAAGTTGCGCAGACAGCTGTTGCGACCACACCGATTATACCCGATGTGCGCGGACATGTTGTGGATGTGCCGGTTGTTCCCAACAAATTCCTTAAGAAAGGCGATGTTCTCTTTCGCATTGACCCGATCCCGTTTGAACTGGAGGTCCAGCGTCTGGAAGCATTGGTCAGCAGTGCCCTGACCCAGGATGAGCAGCTGGACGCGGAGCTGGTGGAAGCAAAAGCTGCAACAGCGCAAGCTGCGGCAGAACTTGAAGCCGCAAAATCCGAGCTTGGGCAACAGGTTCGCGAAACCGTGGATCAGGCCAATGCCGTGGTTGAAAGAGTGGCCTCAGAACTGGCCCTGGCACAGATTGACCTTGAGCGGGATACGGAATTGCTGGCGCGCGGTGTCATTCCGCGCAAGCGTCTTGATGATACAAAACAACGGGTCGCCGGGCTGGAGGCCGAACTCAGGCAGGCCGAAGCACAGGAACGACAAGCTACCGAGAAACTCGGATCCAGTGGCGATCTTTTGCTATCGGTGCAGGAAAAATACCGCCGGGCGGAAGCACAGGAGCGGGCCGTACAGCTGGCATTTGACTCAGAGAGCGGCGGGTTGAACCCGGTGGTGCGCCAGCGGCAGGCGGAACTAGAGGAAAAACGGTGGGAATTGTCCAGAACTGTCGTCCGGGCGCCGACGGATGGCCTGGTTACGCAGCTGCTTCTCAGGCCGGGCATGATGGCCGTACCGTTGCCTTTGGCACCAAGCATGCTGTTTATCCATGCGGAAAAACCGAGACTGGTGGCTATGTTCCAGCAAAATTATTTGCAGCGGCTGGAAATAGGGAACAAGGCCGAAGTCATATTTCCGGCGCTACCGGGAGAAATTTTCGAGGGCAGGATCGTTGACGTTTTACCCGTGCTCGCCTCTGGTGCCCTGCAGACCGGTGGAAAATTGATAAGCGTGGCAAGTGGTCCGCCGGATCGGGCGCCGGTGATCATTGAACTGGATACGGATATGCCCGATATCAATCTACCGGCAGGCTCTGTCGCGGAGGTTGCCATTATCACCGAGCATTTTCACCATGTTGCCATTATCCGGCAAATATTGCTGCGGATGAAAAGCTGGCAGAACTATATCTTCTCGGAAGGACATTAAGTCGGCCTTCAAAGGCATATCGCCCTTACCCGGCCATTGTGCGGATATCTTCGAGGACGGTTTTAACCTCGTCCTGCAGCATGCCGGAAAATTCCGAGAGTTCGTTGACGGCGGTGAGCAACTCGGTCGCCGAGGCGCCGGAGGCGGAGGCCATGGTCGAGACATCGGTGACGCTTTGCGACACCTCGATGGTCCGCGACGAGGCTTTCTGCACATTCTCCGTGATTTCCTGGGTTGCCTTGCCCTGATCGCTGACCGTATTGGATATGGTCTGGATGGTCTCGTAAATCCGGTTGATCATGGTCTCGATGCTGTTGACCGCGTCAACGGCGTCGCCGGTGGCGGTTTGCATTTCATCGATCTGACGGGTGATATCTTCCGTGGCGCGGGTGGTCTGGGTCGCCAAACCCTTGACTTCAGAGGCGACAACCGCAAAGCCCTTGCCGGCATCCCCGGCGCGGGCGGCTTCGATGGTCGCATTCAGGGCAAGAAGATTGGTCTGGTTGGCAATGTCATTGATCAGGTGAATAACCTGACTGATTTCCGTGGCCGTAGCCGCAAGCTTGCCGACAACCTTGTCGGTGTTACTGGCGACTTTCATGGTTTCTTCAAACAGGTCGGTGGAGACGGTGACCTGGCGGCCGATCTCAAGCTGCGATACAGACAGTTCTTCCGTGGCAGAGGCCACGCCGCTGACATTTCCGGCGGCATTTTCCGCAGCATCGGCAATGGATGTTGAATGGCGGTCCGTATCGGCGGCACTGTCCACCATGGAGGAGGCCTTGTCTTTCATATGCTCGGCTGATTCAGAGATTTGCAGGGCCACGGTATTGACAGTGGATTCCAGTTTCTGGGCCACATTGGTCAGCAGGTTGCGGCGATCTTCCGCAGCAGCTTTGGCGTCGGCCGCCTGTCGTTGCTGCTCTTCTTCCAGCCGGTTTGCCTCTTCGCGGCGGCGCTCTTCCGAACGGACCTGTTTTTCCTGCTCTTCGCGCAAATGCTCTTCTTCAAGGGCCTTGACCTTGAGGGCGTTTTCCTTGAACACCTGAACGGCGCGGGACATGTCACCGACGTCATCGCCGCGATCGGTACCCTCGATTTCCACATCATGCCGACCGGCGGCAAGCTGGCTCATGGCGGATGTCAGGCTATTGAGCGGACGCCCGATAAAACGGTTCAGCAGAAACCCGGTGACGAGCAATACCATCAGCAGAACACCGGCGCCGAGCATCAGTTGCTGACGCAGATTACCGGCCAGCTGGGCGTTCAGGACATCCAGGCTCCAGGCAACGGCGACATAGCCCACAAGTGCCCCCTTCTTCGACAGAACAGGGGCGACAATAAGCTGGTGCTCCGCGGTTGTTTCCGAATAAGGGGCGTTGTCGGTGATATTTGATTTATTATCCGTAAAAAAAGCAGTCGCACCGGCCGCTGACAATGTTTCAGACTGGTAATCTGTGACAGGTTCCCCGCTGTTGTCAAAGGTCAGGAATTCTGCAAGGCTGCTGTTTTCCGCGGTTGTCATATCCGCATAAACTTCCGCAATCTTGTCGGTTTTTTTCCATTTCAATGCTCCGGCGAGCTGCTCGGCCATCAGTTCGGTAATTGTCAGGTTATTGCTGGTTGCAAGGCTCTCGATATTCTGGCGCTGGCTTTGCAGTCCGAAATAGGAGAGGAGGGTGATGCTTGCGGTCATTGTTACAAGCACCACCAGAAGTATTTTCCGGCTCACGGTAAATTTGGACCCGGTTTTAACACCGGATGTTTCGAGACTATCGGTCTTCTTCATTTTTAAATCCATTGACAGTTGTTACTGGTATTACATGTGAGCAGGGAGGTTGGATGCTTATTCAAGCATTTCAACATTGATGCCAACGGTGACTGCGCCAATGGCGACATTGGTTTCCGGGTCAACAATGGTGACACTGACCTGTGATTGGTAGGTTTGTGATGAATCGTCAAATTCCACGTCATCAATCAAAAGACCGTCAGGACCGGCAGCATAGGTTTTTTTCCATTTGCCTTCATCGCCTTGCCAGAAATCCGAGGTCACATCACTCTGCCCGACATTCAGGCCCTTTTTGTCCATGACGAAAATCTCGGTAATGGTGCCTTGCGACTCTTCTTTCACGCCTTTCAGAAATGTTGACGTGTCATTGGCCAGAACCTTGTCGATCATCGGGCTGGCGCCGCCTTTGGTTTCGGCCCGCCATTTCTTGTCCATGCTGTCAATGTCGCTCTGGCTGAGATTTTCAGATGTCTTGTTCTGGTCCTTGATTGCGGCAACAACGGCTGGGTCCTGGGCCCAGACGCGGATTTGCTCATCCGCCAGTCCCTTCAGGGCGGCTTCATATTCGTTGGCGGCAACGGTGCTTGAGAAAAAACCAACAGCGGCGGCAGTTGTCAGGGAAATTAGAAAATTGCGGTTCATCGATACTCTCCGGTACTTATTATTCTACGGTTCAGAAAATTTTGATTTTTTCTGTGGCATCCATAACTAGAGTCAATTTGTGTAGAATTCGTAAATTGCTGACAGGTTTTGCGAAAATGGTCGATGAAAGCAGGTCGTTTTTGGTTATCCGAGGGTGAAGGGAGTGTGCAGGACGCGGGTCAAATCGTCCAATTTCAGGCCTTGCGCATCGCCGGGACAGGTACCGGCCGTGCCGGACGGCTTTGTTGTTTTGCAGATGATAAACCGGCCTGTAATGCGGCGGTGGGAAACCGCCGCATAACTATATAGTGCAAAAATGACCTGGCGTGATTGACATCATTCTGTTCAGGGCACGGCGGTCACCGCCCCTTTATTCCACATGCAGTACGGCCATATTGCAGGTCGGTCGCATGCTGATGGGATCAATACTGTCAGCCGGTTTAACCAGGCCGCCGATTTCATATATTCTGCGTCCACGATGTCCTCTGTAAAGGGGGGTGTCGGGATCTCTTAAATGCCAAAGCTTGATGGCAAGGCAATATTTTATCCCCTTCGTCGTACTATGCTGAGTGACGTAGAAAACCAGTGCCTCATTCAGTTTCAAATGCCGCTTTTTCCCGTTGATATTAACCCTCTTGCCAGGATCAAAGCGCCGGCCGTGATAGTGGGCCTCAATTGTCTCGAATTTGCCTGCCAGCTTTTTTTGAATTTTTCCGCCCCAGTTTTTGCCGGTGATCAAGGGCTCTTTGCCAATGAGCTTCCATAAGGCATCGTCGAAACTTTGCAAAATAGCGGTTTCTTTTTGCAGGCCTTTAAGGAAATTTCCGGCTTCATACAAGACGGTGTCGCAGGCCAGGCATTTGTCGTTTATTTCAGCCAAAACCCATTTATCTGCTTCGGTCTCCGCGCCCATGATTTTCCGTTGTTCCGCGGCCCTGGCCTGCAGTAAATCTAGATCCTTTTGTCGTTTGTTATCAACGGTAAGGTTTGCCAATCTATCATTTGTTTCCGTGAGCTCTTCCAAACGACGATTTATGCCCGTCAAGACGCCAATGGAAACCATTATCTCCTGTCCCGTGGCTTGAACAGCTTTGGGGTCCGGTTTGGATGTGGATGACTTTACGTATTTCTTCTTCCTTTTCTTTTTTGGAGAAGAATAAACCCTGTCTGGATCGAACTTTCGCTTTACTTTTTTTTGGGGTGTCGGCTTGTCAGATCCTTTTTCCTTCTTTTTCTTCTCAATCGGCTCATTATCATCATTGTCGAACTCATCATCAGGATGCTGCTTGCTTTTCATCTCCGCCTTGGTTTGTTCAGCAATTATGTCCTGGGAGAGAGCATGCTCTTCCAGGTTTTCTTCAAACAATGTGTCGGCTTGCGCTGAAACCTGGAGGAGGTTGTCTAAAACATTGGACTCTGTTTTTTCTTCCTCATCGTCATTATCATCATCATCCTTGTAATCCTTCTTGTCCTCGGCCGTCAATTCAAGGTTTTTTTGTCTTTCCGAGAGAATTTCGAATAACTTTTCTGCAGTTAGATTGTTGTTGGTGAGATAAATATGAACGCTATCTGACTGATCTTTATCTTCTTCTGTTTGATCGACGAAGAGTTTGTTATAAAACTTGACGGTGTTGTCGTAATCACTGCCGAAAAAGCAGTTTAATTTTATCGCCGCAATTACCGATGGCAAAAGTTCTTTCGCGCCTCTTGCATTTTTTCTTTTTATCAGTTGGTTCTGGATCCGGTCTTTTTCCTCAGGGTATTTCATTTTATCTTTCAGGACAAAGGTCCGGCGGAGCAATTCAGCATCTGTTTTTCTCAGGATAATGTCTCTTTGTCCAACCCTGGTCGGATTTTGTATCAAAAAAGTAGTGGCAGTGACACAATGTGGATAAATTTGTGGATCCAGGTATTTTTCCAAAAATTCATTCCTCTGCGCTGCTGTCAAACCGTAGGTAAGGCAGGAAAAATACGTTTTAAGACTGGTAATTTCACTCTTGGGTATGGAAAAAATGGTATCAACACCTGATTCCTTAATACTGCTATCGACTTTTACGCTGATATTATGCATGTGCGCCGCATAGTCCAGAGCTGAGAGCTTTGCAGTCTTATCGTCCTTAAAAAAATCCCCCATGTAATCTTCGTAATCACTAAGGCTCTTGAAGCATTGTATCATACGGATCAGCTCACAATGGTATCGGGTGAAGCTTTCAAGATTCCTGGTTGGGATGGTGAAGTCATATTTGAGAATGACGTCTCGAACCTTGGTTCTAAAGTCCTTGGTCGGAAAATACTGTCGGACGGTCGTCTTGACGATTTTCTTTCGGGTATCCTTTTCCGCTTTGTCGATAGATTGTCTATAGATATATAATTGTGCCAAATATTCAAAATGTTCTTGCGGGTAATCCAGGGCAATTATTTCCGCGCCCGGATTTAAAAATTCCTTGGACAAGCTCTTTGTTTGTTCCAAGAGCCGTAATTTGATGTCCTCATTGTTGTTCAGGAATGTAAACATCGACGTAATGACGCTCTTTTTCCTGGCTTTTATTGCGGTGCCGAACTTCTCTCTTTGCGGGTTTACGGTGCAAACATTAAGTACTTCATTTAAATTTTTTAATATAGTAAACATATTATTCTCCTGAAATAGTATAAATATTTACTAATTGTGGATCTAAGATGTAATTAACTCTATATTTATATAAATATTTAAAATAAAAGGGTGTTTAATAGATAGATAGGAGTTTTAATGCTATTTATATTGTCATTATTTATTTGTTTTTATTTATGTTGCTTTTGTTTTGAAATGGCAGCGGAGGCCCGCCGCTTGGTCTTGGGGGTTTCGGCCCAATCTTTTTTTTGGCTATCCGAGGGTGAGGGGGGTGTGCAGGACGCGGGTTAAATCCTCCAGCTCCACGTCAGGAGCGGCTTGCAGAAATTCCGGCCGGGCGAGCAGATACCATGAATGGGTTATTTCCGGCGGCGCCAGACTGACGATGGCAACCTCGCCACGTTTATGGGCGGCGCGCACCGTTGAGGCCGGCTGGATGCTGACCCCCAGTCCGGCAGCGACAAGATCGATGATGGCGCCCAGCGACTGGATCTGCGCCACATGACCCGGCCGGGTGCCGGCGGGGCCGAAAAAGGCGTCCAGCTCGAACCCCGATTGCGGTGTCAGGGAATGGGCGAAATAGACGGTGTCCTCGAAGCTCTCCGCATCCAGGTAACTGGCATGGGCCTGGGGCTGGTCCGGCGGGACAATGGCAACCAGCGGATCCTCACAGATAAAGCGTTGGGCGATCGCAGATTTGGCGGGGGCGGCATGATCCAGGGTCAGGGCCAGATCCGCCTGGTTATGACTGAGGCTGAGGGCGGTGGCGCCGCTCTCGATATAAATCAGGTCCAGCAAATGCGGGCTTGGCAGATCGCGGAGATAATGCGCCATGTCCGCCACCCAGGCCAGTCCATCCTGGGGGCCATAGGCAATGCGCAATCGCCGCTGACGACCATGACTATATTCCTGCGCCCGGGCTTCGGCATTCTTCAAAAGCGGGCCGACAATCCCGGCGGCTTCGGCCAGTTTTTCACCGGCAGCCGTCAGAACGAGCAGGCGGCCGTTCATTTCCACCAGCTGAATTCCAAGGCGCCGCTCTGCTTCCCGGATCTGGTGGCTGGCGGCGGATTGGGTGATGCCATTTTGTTTCGCTGCGGCCGTCAAGCCGCCCGTCTCACGAATGGCCAGCAGTAATTGGTAATGGCGCCAGTCAATTTTCAACATATGAAAATTTCTAATGTGTTAGGCCGAAAATATCAATTTGTTTCATGTAATGTTGCCGCCTACATTGTCTTCGATTTCAGATCAGGAGATATGTATGCCTCTTCTTGCGACGCCGTTGGCGTTTCCCGACATCCACCCCGATGGTTTCCCGGCCTTGCCCAGCGAACCGCCTTTCGATCCGGCCCGGCATCTGGCACTGGAAATGCCCGAGACGATTGTCAGTCTTGGGGAACTTGGATATTCCGCGGCGGAACAGGCCGCCTGTCCTAGCATGTTGGGGATTACATCCGCTTTTCGGATCCTCAGCGAAGAAGGGGTTGCCTGCCTGCAGGAGGTGGCCCGTAACCTTGCGCCTTATGCCCGAAAAATCGAACGGATTTCGCGCATGGTACGCGGCGGCGTCTATCAGTCGAAATTCCTGCGGGATTTCTGCTGCTCTGCCGATGTTGCCGACTTGATCTCCCGGATCAGTGGGGCACCGCAATTTCCCCATAGCATTCCCCATCAGCTGGGCCATCTCAACTATAATCCGCAGACCGTCGGCGAGAATGTGGATAAATGGCATGTGGACACCCTGCGCCTGGACTATGTCCTGTTTGTCACCGATCCCAATCTTATTGAGGGCGGGGAATTCGACTATTTCCAGGGCACCAAAGGCGAACTTGAACAGCTGAAAATTACCGGCCAGCCGGTCCCGGCGGCGCGGGTCAAATCGCCCGCGGTGCCCGGCGCCGGTTATGCGGTCCTGCAACAGGGCAATATGGTGGTCCACCGGGCCCGCGCACTCCACAGTGCCGGCGAGCGCATCACCCTGGTCAATGGCTATGTTCCGGCAGATTTGTCGATCGAGGACTTCACCCGCTTTGACCAGCTCTATCTGGCGGACCCGGAGCATATCGCCGCCAGCGAATATGCCCGGCATATTGCCTGGTGGGGGCAGCAGTTGCTGACCTCGCAGATCAATGATCCAGCGTTCACAGCCGATCGTTCGCAGATTGCCCGCCGGCTTGAACAGGTTTCCAGATTGCTGGGGGACGCGGCCGGCCAAATCCGAACCGCGGAAACTGCGCGTATGGAGCATTTTGGCGACCAGTGACGGTCGGCTCAGGCGGCTTTTTCCCGGTCTAGTTTAGGCAGGGCGACCGTGACGGTTGTCCCCTGGTTCAGTTCGCTTTCTATGGACAGCCGACCTTGTTGCGCATCAAGCAGCGATTTGACAATGGACAGCCCCAGCCCGACCCCCTCGTCGGCAATTAGCGGGGTGTGTTGACCCTTTACAAAGGGTTCCGTAATGGTCGTCAGATGCTCCGGCGCGATCCCCTGGCCGGTATCAGAAACCGTAACGACAACCGTGTCTTTTGTTGTTGTGGCGGACAGGGTTATCCGGTCCCCCGGCCGAGTAAATTTGATGGCATTGGTCAGCAGGTTGAGGAAGATTTGCTTGATTGCCGTCTCGTCGACAAAAACAGGCGGCAGAGGCGAGTTGGCCTCCAATTCAAGATATACATGCCCGCTGATGGCGCGGGCTTTAACCGATTTGACGCATTCGCTCAGGATACCCGACAGATCCAATGGCTCGAGCACAAGATCGCGCTTGCCAAGTTCAATGGCTGATATGTCCAGAACCTCGTCAATTAACGCCAGCAGATGCTGTCCTGAACTATGGATATCCTTCGAGTATTCCACATATTTCTGGTTACCGATTTTGCCAAAATATTCTCCGATCATGATATCGCTAAATCCGATAATGGCATTTAGCGGAGTGCGTAATTCATGGCTCATGGTTGCCAGGAATTTCGATTTGGAGTGGTTGGCTTCCTCGGACTTGATCAGAGCCTGCCGAAGGTTCTTCTCGGTTTTCTTGGCGGCCCGCATATCCGTGTTGATCCCGCCGATGGCGATGATCGACCCATCATCATCGAGGATGGGAAATTTTTGCAGCAGGGTCGGCACCCTGGATCCGTCTTTAAACGGGCTGATAATTTCCTTCTCTATTGGCTGACCCGTGGTCAGAACCGCATGTTCTTCCATATTGACAAGATTTGCATGGTCCGGCGGGAACAGTTGGTTCACATGTTTGCCAACGATATTTTCACGCTCGGGATTAAACCATTTATGCCAGACCTCATTGGCATGTAGATAATGCCCTGTGGCATCCTTGATCAGAATTGCCGACGGTGACAGTTCAATAAAGGTTCGAAAGATCGTTTCGCTTGCCCGTCGTTTTTGCTGATGGGCGAGGGCAAGAAATAGAAAATAGCCAACGGCAAGGGAGAATAAAATTCCGCCGACCAGAACAAAGTCGTCACTTGCGCTCTCTTCAGATGCAAGCAGGCTGGATGTCGGCTCGATGGTAACATCCCACTGCCGGTTGCCGACGGAAATGGACCGGGACAGGGCGTAGCGCGCGTCTGCGACGACATTGGCACTGTTATACATATCGATACCGGCATCTTTGATGATCAAATGATAATTATCGAATAGCCCGTCACCGAGCGCCGCAGTAACCAGCGGCACCGTTCGAAAGACAAGATTGATATAGCCTTTCGTCTTGCCGTTCTTGATGACCGGCACGTAGCAAACGAACCCTTTGCCCAGTTGTTTCAGGGTGATGGGCGGCGTGGTTTGTGGCTGGCCGGTTTGTTCCGCCGCCAGGAAATATTTCCGGGCTGTTGCCAGATTCTTTACAGATACGCCAACAACCGCCTCATTTCCGACAAAGGGTGTGACTGTTTCAATGACACCGTCACTGTTGATCCAGTTGATCGCCTGAAAATCCGTGAAAAGCAGATGGGCTGATGTGGCTTCGGCAATGAAACCCGCGGTGTCATTGATATAGCCATTTTCCCACTCGCGCCGCAAATGCTGGCCGACGGCCAGGCGAGAGGTAATATGGGATTGCAGCCGGGCCGTGAAATGATCGAGATTGTTACGAGTATCTGAGTTCAGGCGAATTTCCTGATCGGTACGCATATTTTGCCAGGCGATGATTACCGCAAGTATCATGCTCAGCGTAAGGATCGCCGGAACAATTTTGGCATTTTGCGACAGACTTCTGAATATTTTATCCAGCCAGCCAGATTTACTCATCTTGTACATAGCCGTAAGATACGTCTGAAAGGGCTAAGGAATTCTTAATTCCGGACAATCAAGCGAAAATTTATCCTAAAAATGCCGCCTTGGCTTAGTTGCATCAGTATCGCTGTTGAAAGATTTGCCGAATTTTCCGCAAGTAATTGTTCTGGCTCGAAAAATTATACCCATTGGTTGTTAGCCTGGTGGGGTCAAGCAGAATCCGGTAACCCAAAAAATATCATCTGCCATGTCACCAGCGGATGTAGTGGGATTTATTCCGCCCTCCAGTCGTGCCGCATACAGCTATGCGGCTGGACGTTATTCACCCGTGACTATTTGCCGAACATGCCGGATCGCCCGATCCAGTCGATGGCCCTTTGCAGGTTTTGTGGAGCGGGAGGCGTGATGCATTGCAACCGCGACTGAAAACGACGGGATGGCCTCCGGCAATATTGTGTCAGGCCCAAGATTGCTCTGATAGGCTTCCAACATAATTGCAGCGTTGGCCTTGCCATGGAAGTAAAGAACAGATCCGAGATCCCAATGTCTGTCCAGTATGGTGGCGTCACCAAAATCGATTAGGGCGGCAAGCGCGCCCTTGGCGCAGATCAGCTGCTTTTCGTGGATGTCCGAATGACAGAGAACACTGTTCCCGTCACCGACCACGGCGGCAACCTGCCGTAGATGCGCCAGTATCTGGGGTAAAATATCAGGGGCATTGGAAAGCAAAGGATGGACAAACCCATCTTCCCATGTTTGGGGAATTGGGTTTTCAAAACGCTGCATAACACCGTCCAGCGGGTCTGTTTTCTGACCCACCAAATAGGGCATGTTGACATGGGAGGGCTTGCCAAAATCCCGAACGGGCAAACTATGTAATATGGCAAGTGTTTCGCCAAGTTGCCGGCAGACGGCTTCGGAAAGGGCGCCTCGCACTGGATGCTCACCAGGAACGAACGCGTCAAGACTCCATCTTTTTCCGGTCAGTCGCAGATTGATCCCGCCTGAACTCAATATCGGCTCAGAAACACGTCCGCCTTTGGCATGAATTGTGGCCCGCACAAACTCATCAAGGTCGCTATCCACTGCACGGCTGTCAGCCTCGATAACCCGCAAGGCATATGACCGGTGCTCCGATTGAATTTTCCAGACCTTGCAGGTGGCACCCCTTGCCAGAAAATCCACATGCAGGACGGTCTCTCCCATATGAGCAAGAATTTTAGTTGCGAAGGGTCGCATCTCGGTGTCGTGCAAGGGCTGTCTCCTGCGAAAAGGCACTGAAGGTATCCCTGTTTATGCACCATCAATTCTTTGGCTGTCAAAAAGGGGGGCGCAAACATACGGTATTATCGGGAATTCTGTTCAATCCCGGCTTGGAAACCGGGCGGCAAAAGGCTCTGGTGCCAGGTTCGCGGCATTCGCCACGAAGCTCACCGTATGATAGGTTCCGCAAAGCGCAAAGATCTCCAGCTGGGTATCGGCAGTGTAGCGATGTTGAAATTCCTCAAGGTCAGGTTGTCCAATATTTCCGCGGAAACATAACTGGTCGACAACGTTCAACAGCAAGCATTCCTCAGGAGACCACAGATCCCGATTGATGCTGGATTGGCAAATATCAGCGAACTGGCCTTCCGTGAAGCCTGCTTTCTTGCCAAAGACGGCGACATGCACTCCCCATTCATACTCACAGTTCGTGTTGGCTGTGACACGCAATATTACGATCTCGCGGTCTTTAAGCCCCAGCGGGCTATTATCGTCCAGGAGATTTGGAACGCCTTTTTCAAGAAATCTCCTGCTGTTTGCAAAGGTTCGAAACAGCGCAATAATCTTCCCGTCCACGGCGGGGTAACGTGAAAGCACCTCTTCAATTTCATTGGTGAACGGCTCTTCCAAGGGCAATAACCTGTTTGTCATGAGAGACTCCTGTGCTACAAATTAAGTAGCAATTATGTGCTACATTATATGTAGCGTCAAGGGGAGTTATGTTATTGGCAAAATTACTAAGGACCCCGGTTCGCGGGTCAACGACAGGGCGGCCGATTATGGTGTTGCTCGATGTGCTCGGTCAAAGGTGGTCGCTTCGTATCCTCTGGGAACTCAGGGCAGGAAATGTCACGTTTCGTCAACTTCGCGAATTATGTGATGATGTTTCGCCAACATTGCTGAATAAACGTCTCAAGGAATTCCGTCAGTTGAAATTTGTGGAACTGGATGAGGCCGGTTTTGGCCTTACAGGTCATGGCAAAGAACTCGTCACCCATTTTTCCAAACTCGACAAATGGGCAGGGAACTGGTCTCAAGAGCTGGAGCGGGACTAGCTTTTGGACAATCCAATACTGGAAATTTGTCCGATCTGCCACTTTTGGCACCACATATGGTTGCCGTAAAACCTGCGGGAATGTGTGACCTAATTCCCGCTAACCGCTGCACTGGTTAAGAGATACATTTTTGGGTTGATTTAAAGTCGGAATAGTTTGTACTATTCCAAAAGAGATTGATATATATTTGAGAGAATATCTTGACAGCTTAATTCCCTTATAGTAGTGCTTCTGTTCCCCCAAAAGCTCGCAAGATGATGTATCTTGCGAATTTTTGTGACAGAAGGCTGCAAGGTACCTTGCGGCCTTCTGTTATTTTATTAAAGCGATTCGTGCAAATAACGAACTAAACCGTTAGTTGCGCTACATCGCGCATCTGGCGCAGGCCAACCGCCTGAACAGTTGCCAGCACGGCAACCGCAATGGCGACGAGCTCTATGAGCAATTGCCCCGGCAGCGTCAACAGGGATCCGAAGAAAATCAAAACGCCAACGCTGGCCATGACCCAGGCAATATCCGCGCCGATGATAATCTTGGCGAAGAGCGGATTGATGGGGGTGCGGGTCGCTGTCAGGGCAACATCGGCCGCGAACAGCAGTAACCCGACACCGAGTGAATATAGTATCCAGCTGGGAATTGCCGTCCAGGGGGACAGAATATCTGCAAAGACCAGGCAGGCGAGGCCGCTGGTGAGTGAAAAGGCGGCATTTATCAATAAGGAGGTCTTGAGTAAACGGGGCGATCTATCCTTCATCAAACTATCCTTTCGGTTGGGAGGAGGATGCGGGCAGCATGGGCCGATCAGGTCATGCTCTCAATTACCTCAGAGGTAATGTCTTTCCTTTTTTTTCGGCTTATACTCATTTGCAGACAGATGGAAAGGACAGGGCATGACGGCAATGGCGGCAAAACAGTCGATCTCGGAATTCGGGCAACTGCTCAAGCAATGGCGGCAGATACAAGGGTTCAGTCAGCTGGATCTGGCACTGGCCGCCAATAGCTCGGCCCGCCATGTCAGCTTTATCGAAACCGGCCGTTCCCGGCCCAGCCGGGAGATGGTTCTGCGTCTGGCCGAGGTGATGGATTTACCCTTGCGTGAAAGGAACCGGTTGCTCAATGCCTCGGGCTATACGGGGGCCTATGCGGAAACTGCGCTGGATGATGACGGCCTGTCGCAGGTGCGCCGGGCGCTCGATCATATCCTGCGCCAGCAGGAACCCTATCCGGCCGTGGTCATGAACCGTTGTTTCGATGTGTTGATGATCAATCATGCGGGCGCGAAAATGATGAATATGCTGGGTTTGCGCCTGGGTGGGGAGGCGGGGCCGCCGAACCTGCTGCGTTTGACCCTGCATGGGGATGGCTTGCGGGGCGTGATCAAGGACTGGGACCGGGTGGCCCGGCATATGATCGAACGGGCCCATCGACAGGTTCGCGGCGCCGGCGAGACTGATCCGCTGAAAAAGCTTATTGCCGAGGTGCTGGCCTATCCGGACATCCCAGACGACTGGAAACTGGAAAATCCGGCAGATGATGCGTTGCCGATCCTGCCACTGGCCTTCGAGCTGGGCGGTCATACCCTGTCCTGGATTACCACCATCGCCAGCTTCGGCACGCCGCAGGATGTCACCGCGGAAGAGATCATGGTCGAATGCATGTTTCCGGCAGACGGGGAAACAGAGGCGGCCGTTCTGGCCCTGCAGGACAGCGAAGACTGAAAAGCGGCTTAAATCTGGTCGCGAATCCACCGATCCATGCGGGTCCAGACTTTGGCGCCGGTTTGCAGATGGCTGAAATGATCCAGCTTGTCGACCCCAAGCTCTTCCGGCGACAGGGTCCAGCGGGACAGGGTGCAATTCGGCAATCGCTCGTTAAAGGCGTCGATACCGGCGGGACGGGCCAGCCAGGTATCATCGGTAAAACCGATACTGAGATGGGGTTTCTCCAATGCGGCGGCGGCGGGCGCCAGATCGCGGCCATCACTGCCCAGAAATCTGCCGGTGATGCCCCAGCGGACCCAGTCCCTGACCACGGTTTTCGCCGACGGTTTCCCCCAGCCCACATATTGCCCGGGCAAATAGCCAAAGATTTTCGTCAGCAGCGAAAAACCGCCAAACATGGTCAGGGAGGGGACGCCGATCTTGCGAAAGTGAAAATGGGTGGCGGTCAGGGTGATGAGGGCGGTGGCGGCGTCCGGATTTTCGGACAGGTACATTGTCGACAGATGACCTCCCAGGCTATGACCCAGCATCACTACCGGAATGCCTTCATACGTGGCGGCGATATGATCCATGACAACAGCCATATCCTGGCGGACAATGTCATCGACACTGAAATCCACGCCGCGCCGGGGCAGCGGCAGGCTTTGGCCATGACCCCGCGGATCGACGGTCAGGACGGCATGACCGGCGGCGGCAAGGGCCGAAGCCATAAACCGGTAAGGTCGGGCGTGGGCGCCCATGGCCGGCATGATCATCACGACGGAAGCCGGCGCCTGCTCTGCCGGGGGATCAAACAGGTTGACTTTAAGGGTCCAGCCATCGGCTGTCATTAATGAGAGGGGGGAGCCTTCCACGACTGTCATCGGTACGCCTCTACCTGCGGGGTTGATATAAACAACAAAAGCCGCAGTCTGGAGACCCAGAGCGGCTTTCGAAATTCTTGAAGGTCGCCCGGAGGCAACCGGCGTCAGGACTAGCCTTCGCGCTGCATCCGCTTGCGGGCCAGTTTACGGGCACGACGAATGGCTTCAGCTTTTTGGCGAGCGCGTTTTTCCGATGGCTTCTCATAAGCGCCTCGAAGTTTTAACTCACGGAAGATGCCTTCACGCTGCATCTTCTTTTTCAGCGCGCGAAGCGCTTGGTCAACATTGTTGTCACGAACAGAAACTTGCACAGCTAGCGGTGCTCCTAATCTAATATCTATCGAATACTTCTCAAGTTGGCGCGGGTTTAGCACGCCTTATCCCGAAAGAAAAGCATTATCGGTGGTTTTTTAAGGTGAATTCCTTAAAGATAGATGTTTCTATCATATATTCGTTAAGAAATCCAGTATTCGTCACAAATAGGCCTGAAACATGACAGTTCAACCAATTCTTAAAATGGGCAATCCGATCCTGCGGCGGGTGGCGGATCCCATTGAGGATCCGACCTCCAGCGAGATCCGGGCTTTGGTCGCCGATATGCGGGAAAGCCTTGATTCTGTTGGCGGTGTCGGCTTGGCTGCCCCACAAATCGGGGTTCCTTTGGCGCTGGTAATTTTTGAAGTCCCGGTGGAACGTGCCCAAGCCGCAGATGGCGAGGATGCGCAAGCAGTTGCCCCGACAGTCCTGATCAATCCGGTGATCGAGCCCCTGTCCGATGAGACGGCCCTGGACTGGGAAGGTTGCCTGTCGGTGCCGGGCCTGCGCGGTGTGGTGCCGCGACATACCCATATCCGCTATTCCGGCCTGGATCTGGACGGCAACAAGGTTTCCGTGGAAGCGGACGGCTTTCACGCCCGTGTTGTTCAGCATGAATGTGATCATTTGCACGGAATCCTGTATCCGCAACGGATGACAGATATGCGCTATCTGGTGTATGAAGAGGAGATGGAGGCGTTTATGGACAGTCTGCGCAAGCCGGCTGAAAACAGCGCCCGGAACGAGCCCGATGAAGAGAGCGCGTCATGACACCGATTGAGAAGAATTCTCCACTGCAACTCCTGGAAGCCGTGCTGCCCCATGTCCTATTCGATGGCTGGTCGCGCAAGGCAATGATCGCGGCGGCGAAAGACCTGAAAACCGATATGACGGTGTTCGATCTGACCTTTCCCGATGGCGCCATTGATATGATCACCTTGTTTATCCGCAATGCCGATGACCGAATGGAAGCCGAGCTGGAGGCGCGCGGTGTGCGGGACATGAAGATCCGTGATCGCATTACCCTTGCCATTCGTTCGCGGCTGGAACTTTACGGTCCGCAAAAAGAAGCCGTCCGCCGTGCCGTCAATATCCTGACCCTGCCGCAGAATGCCGTGCGCGCCACCAAGCTGACCGCCAATACAGTTAGCCTGATGTGGTATGCCACAGGCGATACGTCCGCCGACTTCAACTGGTATAGTAAACGGCTCACACTCTCGGCCGTGTACGGCGCGACCTTGCTCTTCTGGCTCGATGATAAATCAGAGGATCACGCCAAAACCTGGGAATTCCTGGATCGCCGCATCGAAAATATCATGCAGATCGAAACCGCCAAATGGAAACTGAAAAAATCCTTCAAGGAAAAACCGGACTTCTCCCATTTACCAAGCGCCAAACGCTTCTTCCGAAACCTGCGGATGCGGTGAGGAGGGGCCGCCTGCCCAATATTTTCGCAATTTGATTTTCTCGATTTGCTTAAAGAGTGCCCATGATCACTGCCCATATTTACATTGCCGTCAGTCTTGACGGGTTTATTGCCCGGGAGGACGGCGATCTTGATTGGCTGATGAAGCAGGCCGTGGAAGGCGAAGAGCATGGGTATGATGCGTTTATGGATACCATCGACGGCATTGTCATGGGCCGCAATAGTTACGAGAAGGTCCTTACATTCGGGGACTGGCCCTATAAAAAACCGGTCGTCGTCCTCAGCCGATCAATGTCGCCTGCCGATATTCCAGCAGAACTGGCGGATCGGGTGAGCGTATCTAGCAAAACACCGGAAGGGGTGTTGACGGAGTTGGCGGAAATTGGTTGGCGGTCGGTTTATGTGGATGGAGGGCAGATTATACAGGCTTTCTTGCGGGCGGGCCTGGTGAAGGACATGCTACTCACCCGAATACCCATCCTGCTCGGCACCGGCATTCCTCTTTTCGGACCTCTCGAGCAGGACATAGATCTCCATCATATGGAAACGGTACCTTATCCCTCCGGGTTGGTGAGCTCTAAATATGAGATACTCAAGAAAACATAAAAGGAAATAAGAATGAGTGAAAAGCTCTATTACGATGATATCAAGGTAGGAGATATCTTTACCGGCAACAGCTTGGTTCTGGATCGGGCGCGCATGCTTGAATTCGCTGCCGAATTTGATGATCAACCCATGCATCTGGACGCAGACGCCGCTAAAGCCATGGGGTTCAAGGATGTGATCGCTTGTGGGGCCTATACTTTTTCATTGAGTTCGGGGGCCTCGACAAAAATCTGGCAGGAATGGCATTTCCTCCCGAGCGGCCTGGGGATCGAGGTCAGCTTTATGTTGCCGCTTTTTGCCGGCGACGTTCTTACAGGGGAAATGGAGATTACCTCCAAACGCCTCAGCAGCAAACCGGGCAAGGGCTGGCTCGCTAACTGCTTTACCCTGCGCAATCAGGACGGTAAAGTGGCCTTGATTACGAAATCCAACAGTTTGCTGCTGACGCGATCTTAGACATCCTATTGCAGCTTTTATCGGAGCAAAGAAATGGCGTGGGTCTATTTGGGTATCGCGGGCTTGTTCGAGTGTTGCTGGGCCATTGGCCTTAAATATACAGAAGGCTTCAGCAAGCCGGTTCCCTCAATTCTGACGGTGGCGGCAATGGGCATCAGTTTCTGGTTGCTGGCCCTTGCCATGAAGACTATTCCCGTCGGGACAGCATATGCTATCTGGACCGGAATTGGCGCGGTTGGTGTGGCCATTCTGGGTATGTTTTTGTTCAATGAAAGCCGGGATATCCTGCGGATTTTATGCCTGTTGCTCATCGTTTGCGGAATTGTCGGCTTGAAACTGGTGTCTTCCTCGCCGGCCGCCAGTTGATGCGGCCACCGGCAATCAATATGATCAAGGTCAAACAGCAGATGGGAGAGGCTGTCCAGCTGCAGCGTCAAGGGCTTACAGATGCCGCAGCCGAGGCTTATCGAAAAGTGCTGAAAATCGATAGCTCCATCGCACCGGCCCATTACAATCTGGCCCTTATGCTGAAAAATCAGGGAAAATCCTCTGCGGCGGACAAGGCCTTTAAGGCCGCGCTGAAATGCGATCCGGACTATGCGCTGGCCTATAGTGCCTACGCCCGATTTCTGGGCGAGCGAGGTCGCGGACGTGAGGCCGTTCAGTGCCTGTCAAAAGCAGCGCAGCTTCAAGAATATCCTGCTGTGACACTGCAGGAGCTTGCCGATCAAATAGAATTTGCCGGTCAGACAGATCTTGGCAATGCGGGGGATAAGGCACTGGTGCTCTGTCTTGGCCGAACTGATGTGGCCAGTGATGGCATGATCCTCAATATTCTGGCGCGATTGCGTCGCCAGCCGATTTTGAAAAAGCTATTGATGCCGGGAATATCGAATAGCGATCTTGATACCTTCTTGAAAGATGAAAAGAATTTACGGAAATTTTCCAAGGTGTTTTCCGAGCCGGTAATTGCAGCATGCCTCGCCCAGATTATTTTGCCGGATCCTGAAATTGAACAATTGGTATCCGTTTGTTGCGGTTCTGCCGGGTTGCTATCCATACTGGATGATGAGGGGCTGGCAATTTTGGCATTGCAGCGGGATCTAACGGAATATATCCGGGATGTTCCGCTGGTTGAATTGGGGGAAGAGGGTTTGCGCGGCGCGCTTTTGGAAGCCCTGCAAGCGCCGCTTGAACCGGCGAAGGCAGCAATCCTTTTACAAGAGCACCAAGCGGTTTTGGAAAACCGCCCCTGGACGCGGGAGCTGCTTGTGCGGCAAGGAATTCAAAAGCAACGGGAGCAGGAGCTTGCAGCCGGTTTCGCCGGGACTTCGGTTGTCCGTGATAAAATATCTCAAGCGGTACAGGCGCAGTATGAAGAAAGCCCCTATCCAAGATGGAGAGGGTTGCGTCACGGAGGCGATGTCACGTTGCCAGCCCTGGTAAAAAGGCTGTTTCCCCGTATCGGCCAAAAACCCGTTGCGACAAAACCAAATATATTGATCGCCGGGTGCGGTACGGGACGGCATGCCTTGCGGACAGCAATTCGTGTGCAAGATGCCAATTTGACAGCGCTGGATTTAAGCACCATGTCCCTTGCCTATGGCGCCCGGCAAGCGGAAGAGATGGGCATTGAACAGATCACTTTCCGGCAAGCCGATATCGCGGCCCTGCCAAAAGATCTTGGCCAATTCGATCTGATCGAATGTTGCGGTGTGTTGCATCATATGGCGGATCCGGTTGGTGCCTGGGCGGGATTGCTCGCGCATCTGGCGCATAACGGCGTGATGAAAATTGCCCTCTATAGTGAGCAGGCCCGGCAGGATGTGGTGGCGGTTCATGAGATGGTTGCAGATCACAAAAAACTCACCCTTGCCGACATAAGAGGCCTTCGTCAGGAAATACAAACGTTGGAGCTGGAACATCCAGCTTCAGCGGTTTCTCGCGAGCTGGATTTCTACAGCTTGAGCGGCTGCCGAGATTTCCTTTTCCATCAGCAGGAACAACGATTTGATTTGCCTAGTTTAGATAATACATTAAGCGAACTTGAGCTGGAATTTATGGGCTTTGAATTTGTTGCCTCACAGCCCTTGATAGCCTATGCACAAGCTTATCCCGAAGACCCGTCAGCACAGAATCTGGTCAATTGGGCGACCGTTGAAAAAGACAATCCTGATCTGTTTCGGGGCATGTATCAATTTTGGTGCCGCAGAAAATAGGGTGCTTGACAGGCATGGGCGGTCTGTGCATTTTATGCGCACGGGGTTTCCGCGATCTCCCCGTCAGGCCCTATGCCCAAGCATCGCGTTCCACAATGTTGTTTGGAGGAACGCTTCTATGTCTGACGAAACCCTGATTTCCCTGGAAAAACTTTGGTCCTTGATTGGGACGCCAAATTGCCCGCGTCTGATTGACGCCCGTATTGATGAGGATTTTGAGAATGATCCTCGCATGATTCCAACCGCCCTTCGCCGTTCAGGATTTGACGCCATGAACTGGGGGTCGGAATATATTCATGGGCCTGTCATTATTTATTGCGAAAAAGGCCTGAAGCTCAGCCAGGGCGCTGCGGCCTGGCTCCGTCATCTGGGATGTTCCGCAGAGTCCCTTGCGGGAGGTTTCGTTGCCTGGCGGGAGGCGGGACTGCCACTGGTGCCCGCGGTCACGCTGCCGAAACCGGATGTTCAGGGGCGCACGGTCTGGGTGACCAGAAGCCGGCCGAAGATTGATCGTATCGCCTGCCCATGGCTGATCCGGCGGTTCGTTGATCCGGAGGCAGTGTTTTTGTTTGTGGCCCCCTCAGAAGTGTTGAATGTCGCTGATCGTTTTGGGGTCACGCCCTTTGATGTGGAAGAGGTTTATTGGAGCCATCGGGAAGAAAAATGTACCTTTGATACCATGATTGAAGAGTTTGGCCTGACAACAGATCCCTTGTTGCGGCTGGCGGAAATTGTGCGCGGAGCTGACACAGCGCGGCCCGAACTTGCACCGGAATCCGCAGGCCTGCTCGCGGCTTCCCTCGGAATGTCACAGTTATATGGCGACGATCTCGCGCAGCTAGAAAAAGGAATGGATCTCTATGACGCGTTTTACGCCTGGGCCCGTGATGCCGGTGATGAAACACATAACTGGCCAGCCCGCACAGGAGATGCTGCATGAGTGAGGTACAAATAGACTCAAAGCCGCAAAAAGGCGCCGACGGTCGACTTTGGCCAAGTTTTACCGAAGCATTGGGAGTTTGGGCGCGAATTGCCTTGCTGAGCTTTGGCGGACCGGCTGGACAAATTGCCGTCATGCATCGCATTCTGGTGGAGGAGAAGCGCTGGCTCGGTGAGAAGCGGTTTTTGCATGCCCTTAATTTTTGCATGTTGCTGCCGGGTCCGGAAGCCCAGCAACTGACCGTATATGTGGGCTGGCTGATGCACCGCACTTTGGGGGGATTGGTTGCCGGTATTCTGTTTGTATTGCCGGGTGTCGCGGCAATTTTGGCGCTAAGTATAATTTACGCGTTATATGGGGATGTCGGTCCGGTCAATGCCCTGTTCTTTGGGCTGAAAGCGGCGGTGCTGGCCATTGTCCTGCAGGCTGTATTTCGGATCGGGAAGCGGGCTTTGGCTAATGGCACGATGATGACGTTGGCGGCGGTATCCTTTGCCGCCATCTTCCTGTTCGATGTCCCGTTTCCGCTGATCATTCTAGTGGCTGCTGTTATCGGATTTATCGGCGGAAAAGCAGGCTGGGCCGCGTTTCAAGCTGGCGAGGGGCATGGCGCCGTGGGACATTCTTCTATCGCTGGAGAGGATACCATTCTGGGTCGCGAATCCCGTGCCGAGGCCGGGGCCGGGGCGGCAGGTGCGTTGAAAATCGGTATCGTCCTCATTGTCTTGTGGCTCGCTCCGGTCGGGGCCTTGATGCTGTTATTTGGTCCGGACAATGTGTTCACTGATATTGCTGTCTTTTTTAGCAAAATGGCGGTCGTGACCTTTGGCGGAGCCTATGCCGTGCTGGCGTATGTGGCTCAGGCAGCGGTGGATCAATATGGCTGGCTTCAACCCGGAGAGATGCTCGATGGGTTGGGAATGGCAGAGACAACGCCGGGGCCATTGATCATGGTAACTCAATTCGTCGGTTTTATGGGCGCCTTTCGGGATCCGGGCGGGTTGTCGCCCATGATCGCCGGCATTCTCGGCGGATTGCTTACAACCTGGGTGACCTTTACGCCTTGTTTCCTGTGGATTTTCATTGGGGCACCCTACATTGAAAAATTGCGGGACAATAAAGCATTGTCCGCCGCGCTTTCCACAATTACGGCAGCGGTAGTCGGGGTCATCCTGAATCTCGCCTTATGGTTCGCGTTGCATGTGGTGTTTCGCACCGTCGGGATTTTTGACGGTTTGGGCATGCATGTCTCGATGCCGGTGTTCAGTACCATCGATATTTACGCAGTTCTGCTATCCGTTGCCGCGATTATTGCCTTGTTCAAGCTGAATATGAATGTCGTGTTGTTGCTCATTATTGCCGCATTGGCCGGGTTGGGGTTATTTATGCTGGGACTGCTTGGGTAAATTCTGCAAGCAGTTATTTGTCAACTGAGTTGACAAATAACTGCTGAATGCCTATAAAGCGGCATGGACAATACACCGAAATCCGCTGCTGATACTTTGTATGAAGCAATTCAATTGACCCGCCCTTTGTTGCGGCATATCACGGCGAGCGTCGATGCGATGTCCCGCGATGCAGGTGTCAGTGTCGGTCAACGGGCGGTACTGGAAGTGATGATGCCGGACCGGCGGCTCACCGGACCCCAAATAACAGAAATCCTGCAATTGAAGCGTCAGTTTGTCGCTAGAATGCTGAGTGAGGCAAAGTTTCTTGAACTGGTGCAAACCGAGCCCAATCCGGCCCATGTGAGAGCCCATTTTTTTAAACTGACTGAAAAGGGTTTTAAGGCCATATCCCTAATCAGAGCCCGGGAAATGGCACTGGTGCAGGATTTTGCCAATCAGTTTACGGAAGCGGAAATAAGCTGTCACCACCGTATACAGTTGGGCTTGACCGACTGGTTCGCAAACCTTGGTGAGCAGAAGGAGGGAGAGGAGCCATGTGGATAATTCTTGGCACCCTTGCCTGTGCCCTTGTGGCAGGGGCTATTTACACATTGTACGGAATGCATCGGATCGGGGTTGCAACCTCAGGCGAAAAAATTGATCGCAGCCAGCGCCCCAATACCGCTTTACTGATCATCGATATGCAAAAGGATTTTACACATTTGACCGGCGAGAAGGCCTGGGACACGGAATATCTGGAAGATCGAATTGCCCTGATAAATACATTGGCGGCGGACGCAAAAAAGGCAGGGCAGCCGGTTATCACGATCCGGCAGATATTCGCGCCCGGTTATACCAGTCTTCTGGTGCGGCTTTTAGGGCAGGGACGAGGCGCTACAGGCTCCGCTGGCCTTGATCTCGATGACAGGCTGACTTTCGTCGCTGATGCAGATTTTACCAAGCATATTGGCGATGCCTTTTCGTCACCGGCACTGAACGCAATGTTGGACAGTCATCGGATCGGACATGTAAAGCTGGCTGGACTGGATGGGAATTACTGCGTCAAGAATACAGCTGAAGGCGCAGTCAATCGCGGTTATGATGTTGATGTAATCTACCCTGCCGTTCTTTCATCTTCACTTAAAACATGGGAAAAACAAAAACAGCGTCTCGCAGGGCTTGGTGTTCAGCTCAACAGTCTATAAGATCCGATTTCAATTAATAAAAATCAACAATAGGCCTGTTCAAATGATTACCCTCCACCACCTGAATGATTCCCGCTCTCAACGTATTTTATGGTTATTGGAAGAGCTGGCGCTCGACTATGAAATTGTCGCATATGAACGCGATGCAATAACGCGTTTGGCACCCCCTGAACTGAACGCCATACATCCATTGGGAAAATCACCTGTGTTGACGGATGGCGATCTTCTGATCCATGAATCCGGGGCGATTACCGAATATCTGATCCGTCAATATGGAAACGGTAAATTGGCGCCGGCCAAGGATACTGCTGAATTCGTAAAATATCAGGAATGGATGCATTACGCTGAAGGCTCGGCCATGTTGCCATTGTTGTTACGCCTCTACACCAGCCGTCTCGGTGACGCGGCTGAACCCCTGATGCCTCGCATCGACAGTGAAACTGCCAACCATTTTAGCTTTATGAATGACCAAATGGCGGGTAAGGAATTTTTTGTCGGGACTGAGCTGACGGGCGCCGATATCATGATGTCCTTTCCGTTGGAAGCCGCCAAGGCCCGAGGAGCGCTGGATCTTTTGCCACATCTTAAATCCTTTGTTGACCGGATGCAGATGCGGCCGGCATATTTAAAAGCATTGGAAAAAGGCGGTACCTATTCTTACGGTCCGGCCGCAAGCGAAGCGACGTAAACGGTTTAGGGTAAAGAGAGTATAAAGCATGCCGAAAAACCCGGAAAAGCTGACCTGGATCCGGTCCTTTGTCGACGATTTCAATCGACATGACGTGCCTATACTACTCTCTGCTGCCGTCCCTTCATTTATCCTGCGGCGAGGGGACGGTTCATCATTTAAAAACGGAGATGGCCTGAAATCCTTGTTGGAAGAATTCTTCGTCGCGGTGCCCGATGCAAAATTGACGACTAACAATGCCGTCGCATTTGATGGCCCGACCGCCCTGGTGGAATGGCAAATTACAGGAACGCATTCAGGACCTTGGCAGAATATAGCGGCAACAGGCCGGGCGATCTCATTTGTCGGTGCCGATCTTGTGACATTTGATATATCCGGTAAAATCACTCATCAGGAATCCAGAGTAGCGACGGCGGAATTTCTGGCGCAAATCGGTATCGACACCCCGTCGCCCATGAACAAAGATCAGGTCCGTGTTTTTGCCAAGGCCATGACAAAAGCCTGGTGCGACCATGATGCTGCCGGGGTCGCCAGCCTTTTCGCGGCCAAAGCCACACGGGTAATAAATGCGGGGATTCCAGCTGTTGGCCGGGCGGGTATTGAAGAGAATACTCAAAGCTTCATTACGGCTGTTCCGGATCTGGAGCTATTAATGGAGGACCTGTTCGTCCAGGATGACCTGGCAGTGTATAGCTGGACGTTGCGCGGCACCCATAGTGAAACAGGGAACAGGATTAACATCAGCGGCTTTGAAATTTGGCAGCTGGGCGCAGATGGCCTGATAGTTGATTCTCGCGGTTATTATGACAGTGCGGCATATAACCATCAGATTGCCCATGGCGCGAGCGCGCCTGACAGCTAAAATTTGGCGGATGCCCTCAGGTAAAACTTAAGGGAAATCGGTCCAAGCCGTGAATGGAATTATTGGGGCGCCAGATCGCATCTCCCCTTGCCTGGATTTTATCCACCTTAAGAGCGATTGCCGTTAAAATCGCTTCCGCTTCGGCGCGGGCAATATTTTGCCCAACGCAACCATGAATACCGGTGCCTAGTGCCAAATGCCCTGTTGGGCGCCGGTTGATATCGAAATGATCAGCATTTGGCCAATGATCCTCGTCCAGGTTAGCGGCACCAAGGGAACAGATAAGTTTTGTCCCTTCCTTGATTTCTGCGCCAGAAATGCTGGTATCCTGATTGGCAGTCCGGCAGAAAGTGTGTATCGGGGACGTATATCTCAAAGATTCTTCAAAAGCCGGACGCGCCAGAGAGGGATCTGCTTTCAGTTTTTCGAATTCTTCCGGATGCGACGCAAGTGCCCATAACGCATTTCCAATTCCTGTGACGGTCGTATCGACACCAGCCGATAACAGGGACCGCACGAGCATGCCAGCTTCGTCTTCAGTAATATCACCATTGTCGGCGCTGGCGTAAATTGTTGCCCCCAGTCCATCAGGTTTCAGATTTTCCCGACTGCATTGCTCCGTTATCCATGGCACAATATCGGGCCCCATTGCCAAAGACCTTTGCCGCAATGCATTGTCGGGGCCGAGCGCATTGAAAACCATTGCGCCGTAATTGATCAAATGCTGGCGATTTACTTCACGCAAACCAACTGCTTCAGGAAACACTGTGGTCGGAAAGGCTTCTGCCAGATCTGCGACTGCGTCAAAGCTGTCTTCCAGCAGCAGCTGGTCAATCAGGTTATCAGCAGTGCGTTGGAAGTAGTCCTTTAATTGTTTTACGGCGCGGGGGGACATGGCGCGGGCCATAACCGTGCGCGTTTTCGTATGATCCGGCGGGTCAACTTCCAGTATAATGCTTGGTGGCCGCCAGGGCTTATCCAGTTTAAAATCCTGCAGACCGACACCGCGAGACGAGACAAATCTTTCCCAGTCATTAAATATGGTCTTGATTTCCGCATATCGGCCGCAACAGAGGAATTGGTATTTCGGGATGTAAACCAAAGGTCCCCGGGCCCGCAACTCTTGATAATAGTCCGTTGGATCTGTCAAAATAGCCGCGTCATAGGGATCGATGTCCCAGACAGAGACGCCTTGCGGCGGCTCTATGGGTCGATGGCCTTCGATAAGAGTCATAACCGGATCCCTTCGAGCTTATTATTTTTACAAGAGGATGTCGTTCCTGCCGCCTATTGTCAATTTTTTTGACATCTGTGCTGCGCTGCACAACAAGTGCTTTGCTTAACGTATAGTTTAGTCTATGAAGAGCCTCTAATTAACCCTCCGAAAAATGGAATTGCTCTTTGATCAAGCCAACGCTTGCCGCCTTTGCTGACCGATTGACCCGTACGGGCCGGAATTCAGGCGATCTGATGAAATTTACGCCGAACCGCGTGAAAATAGAATTACTTTCCGGCTTGACGGTTGCTCTCGCTTTGGTACCGGAGGCTGTGGCCTTTGCCTTTGTCGCGGGTGTTCATCCGCTTGTCGGTCTCTATGCGGCTTTTATTGTCGGTTTAATTACAGCTGTTATCGGAGGGCGTGCCGGTATGATCTCAGGGGCCACGGGTGCCCTCGCCGTGGTCATGGTGTCGCTGGTTGCTTTGCATGGGGTCGAGTATCTGTTCGCTACCGTCGTGTTGATGGGTATTTTGCAAATACTTTCAGGCATCTTTCGACTGGGGAAATTCATCCGTCTGGTACCGCATCCGGTGATGCTGGGTTTCGTAAATGGTCTCGCAATTGTTATTTTTATGGCGCAGCTGACGCAGTTTCAAATCCTGGACGCGAACGGCGACAAAGTCTGGATGACGGGGATGCCGTTGGCAATTATGCTGGGCCTCGTGGCCTTGACCATGGCAATTATATGGCTGTTTCCAAAGATGACATCAGCCATTCCTGCACCACTTGCAGGTATTGGTATTGTTGCCGTGATCGTCATTGTCTTTGGAATAGATGTCCCACGCGTTGGAGATTTGGCCTCCATTCAGGGAGGCTTGCCCGCCTTTCATATTCCCATGGTGCCCCTGACGCTGGAAACGTTAAAAATCATCTTTCCCTTCGCCTTGATCTTGGCGGCCATTGGATTGATTGAAAGCCTGCTGACATTGAATTTGGTTGGCGAGATCACTGGAAAGCGCGGCGGAGCATCGCAGGAATGTGTTGCGCAGGGTGTCGCCAATACGGTAACCGGGTTTTTCGGCGGTATAGGCGGTTGCGCCATGATCGGTCAATCCATGATTAATATGAAATCGGGCGGACGGACAAGATTGTCCGGTATCTCCGCAGCCTTGTTTTTGCTGGCATTTATTTTGTTTGCCTCCGGTTTGATCGAGCAAATTCCGCTTGCAGCGCTGGTTGGTGTGATGTTCATGGTGGTTATCGGGACCTTTGCCTGGCAGAGTTTTCGGATCATGCAGCGTATTCCAATGTCCGATGCCCTGGTCATTGTTCTTGTCACCGCGGTGACGGTATTGAGCGACCTTGCCATTGCCGTTGTTGTCGGGGTCATTGTTTCTGCGCTTACATACGCCTGGAACAATGCGACCCGCATTCAGGCCAAAGCAGAAGTAAACGAGGAGGGCGCGAAAGTGTATCGTATCGAAGGACCGTTGTTCTTCGGCTCAGCAGATGGTTTTGGTGAAATTTTTGACCCCAAATCTGATCCTGACCTGGTGATTGTTGATTTTCTGGATAGCCGCGTTGTTGATCAGTCTGCACTCCAGGCCATAGAAGCTTTGGCGCTAAAATACGAAGCCCAGGGCAAATCGCTTCAATTGCGGCACTTGTCCCGGGATTGCCATCGGTTACTCCATCGTGCCGGTCAGTTGATGGTTGATTCTAATGATGACCCTGACTATGGGCTGGCCGTGGAATATTCAATCAAAACCGGTCCAATGGGCGGCGGGCATTGAGCCAGATGGGCCGATAAGGATCCACCTTGCCTTTCTCAATTGAGTCCGTATTCTGAGTTCTGAATTAAAATAACGGGACTGGAATAAACTGGCCCCATCTATTCGGGACAAAAATAATGCTAAAAAATAAAGTTATCCTGATCACAGACGCCACGCATTTCCTGGGAATTCCTGGCTCGAAGGCGATGGCTACCGAAGGCGCCAAAATTTACGCCCAGGACGCTGCATTTTCAGATGCTGACAGCCGTGCTGCTTTCGAAACAGAAGTGCCTGGTGCCACAGCGCTTTCCCTACAGGAGCCTGAGGCTATTGTTGAAAAGGTTATCACCGCGGAAGGCCGTCTGGATGTCATGATTAATAATGATGCATTTCCGGCCCTGAAAGCAGCGATTGACGACGCGAGTATTGATGATTTCCGGGAAACAATTGAAGCATTGATGGTGCGCGGCTTCAGATATGCCAAAGTCGCCTCAAAACATATGAAAGCGGCGTCGCAAGGCAAAATCATTTTTGTTTCTTCGGCGGCCCCAAAACATGGCATACCCAATTATTCCATGTATGTGGCAGCGAGAGGCGGAACCAATGCTCTGGCTCAAACCTTGGCCAAGGAACTTGGCCGGCATAATATTCAGGTTAATGCGCTCGCCCCAAACTTTGTTGAAAGCCCGACATATTTTCCGAAAGAGATCATTGAGAATGAGGCGGCTTACAAGAAGATTACAGCGCAAATTCCTTTGGGTCGTTTGGGAAAACGTGAAGAAGCGGGCGATTACCTGGTGTTTCTGGCATCAGATAAATCCAACTTCATTACCGGGCAGGTGCTCTACTTCGCGGGTGGATGGGCGTAAATCTACACTGTTAAATGGTCGGTTTTTCCGGAAGTGGAAAAAGTTTTGTCACATGACCCATTTTACGGCCAGTACGCGATTCTGCTTTGCCATATAGGTGAAGGCTGTTTTTTGCGTCATCCATGATGTCAGACCATCGTTCAATGTCGTCGCCAATCAGATTTATCATGGTCGCATTGGAATGACGAGCCGGATCCCCGAGCGGTAATCCGCAAACTGCCCGAATGATTTGCTGAAACTGGCTAGTTGCGCAAGCCTCGATTGTCCAATGGCCAGAATTGTGAGGGCGTGGCGCAAGCTCGTTGACCAGAACATCCTCGTCAGCCGTGACAAACATTTCGACGGCGAGAAGCCCGATAAGGTTGATTTTTGCTGCGATCGTATGGGCAATTTCTTTCGCTCGTTTGGTCACAGCATTTGAAATATCCGCTGGTGCCAGCGTGATATCCAGAATATGGTTTTTATGGCGGTTTTCGACAGGAATATATGTTTTGATATCGCCGCTGGCACTGCGCGCTACAATGACGGAGATTTCCAGCCGGAAATTGACAAAACCTTCTAAAATAGAGGGGGCATCTTTCATTTCGGCCCAGGCTGTATCAATTTTACTCGCATGATCTATCTTGGTTTGACCTTTGCCGTCATAACCAAGACGCCGTGTTTTCAAAATTGCTGGTGTCCCGATTTGTTGAACTGCGTTTGTAAGTTCTTCGATACTTTCGACATTGGCAAACGGAGCGGTACCAATACCAAGATTATTGACAAAACTTTTCTCCAACAAACGATCTTGGGTAACCTCTAATACCTTCCGACTGGGACGGACCGGTACAAAATCATTGAGGAAAGTAATGGTGTCAGTGGGAATATTTTCAAATTCCAGTGTAATCACATCTACGGAATTGGCGAAAGCTTGCAAGGCAATTTTGTCATCATACCTTGCGATCGTCGACCGATGAGCCACTTGGGCGGCAGGACTGTTTTCTTCCTGCCCGAATATGTGAACAAAATACCCCATCTCCGCGGCAGCAAGTGCCATCATCCGGCCGAGTTGGCCATCCCCAAGTATACCGATATGTCCGCCAGGTGCGATCAATGTCATGGAAAATCCTTACGATTAGGAACTGGGTTCTTCTGCAACAGAGAGAGTTTGTTGCTCTCGCCAGATACTAACGGCCCGGGCAAATGTTTCATTTTCGAGCGCGAGAATTTGCGCAGCGAGCAGTGCGGCGTTTATAGCGCCAGCTTTGCCAATGGCTAACGTCCCGACTGGAACGCCACCTGGCATCTGTACAATAGATAACAGACTATCCATTCCCTTTAACGCCTTGCTTTCAATAGGGACGCCGAGGACGGGCAGAGATGTCATTGAGGCTGCCATGCCTGGTAAATGCGCAGCGCCGCCAGCACCGGCAATAATGACTTTGATACCCCGGTCTTTTGCGCCTTTTGCATATTCATAGAGGCGGTCAGGTGTCCGGTGGGCAGAAACGATTTTCGTTTCGAACGGAATTTCCAATGCTGTCAAAGTTTCGGCAGCATTGTTCATGATCTCCCAATCCGATTGGCTCCCCATGATAATGCCGATGCAAATGTCTTGCTTAGTCATTGAAAACTTTCCGTTGTAAGTGGCTGTTTTTGAAGGAGCGGATTATAGGCGAGCTTTAAAAAGACGCAAGTAAAGCGTTCCATAACATTTAAGTAGATTTTAAATCATATTTTTATAATAGATTCTTTTGAGTTTTAATTTTAAATACCGTATTCTTCAATTCGGTATTGGGTTTGTAGCAGTTAGGTGTATTCGTGAAAATTAGCTCAACAAGCGCACCACGCGCGACTGACCGTTCGGGCAGAGCCGCCAAATCAGGTGTACAAAGCACGCCGTCATCTGTTTCGTTGCCGCGTGAAATCAACGACACTACATCCATCATGGGCATTCCCGAAGAAGAGCTGACCCCTCGTGTTCGCGATGCGATTATGTCACTGATGGCAGAAGTGGATAATTTACGGCAATCACTGGGTCAGGTTAATCGCCGCCTTAACGATACGGAACAGTTGGCAGATCAAGATCCTTTGCTTCCCATTTATAACCGGAGAGCTTTTGTCCGCGAACTCACGCGCGTTCAGGCCTCGGTCGAGCGGTACAAGACTGAAGCGAGCCTGGTTTATATCGATCTGAACAAGTTTAAGGCAATCAACGACAATTTGGGACATGAAGCCGGGGATGCGGTTCTTTCCCAGGTGGCCAAACGGTTAGTTGAAAGTGTTCGGGATACAGATATTGTCGGGCGGTTAGGTGGCGATGAGTTCGGCCTTATCCTTTCTCGCACGGACGTGGAGAGCGCCCGCATATTGATAAACCGTATTCCCGTTTTATTTCAACAGCAGCCGATTGTCTGGAACGATGAAACCCTGACGGTCGGATTGTCTTCAGGGGTCGTGCCGATCCAATCGGGAAGCAATGCAGAGCAGGCGCTCAATGCCGCAGATGCTGCCATGTATGAAAATAAAAAGGCAGATATTTCCTGAGAAACAAGCTTCTGAGATTCGGGAGCTGTCGTAAAAGTTAAGCTATAATATCTGGAAGCAGCGCATTTTCCGTGGAAAAGATCTGATCTTTCAATACCAATTTACGTTTTTTGAGACGTTGAAGCTGCAATGTATTGTAATTACCCGATAAAATTAAAGCATCGATAGCTAAGTCGAGATCGCTATGCTCCGCTTTTAAGTGGGCCAGGCGCGTTTTAAGTTGCTCATATTCGTCTATTTCTGACATGTATTTACAGCTGCTCCAGCAACGAATTTTCCTGCGTAGGTAAAGGTTATGCTAGACTTCCTTGCGAATAGCATGAACATCAACATTATTTTAGCACTTTTCAGGATATAAGCCTAGCCTCAGCACGTTATGTGCGGCGATTATTCATTTCCGATCGCTCTTTAGGAGTTTATAATTTTGGCCATATATAATTCAGCGTCATTTCCCCCAAGCCAGTTGTGGGATTTTGCAACGAAGCTTTATAGCTCGCGAGAAGTCGAGGAGGCCTGTCTCAGTCTTCAGGATCGACGCGGGCTGGATGTGAATTTGATTCTTTTTTGTATCTGGGTTGCTGCAAGTGGGCGCGGTATTCTGACCGAGGATGAAATGACGATCGGAATTGATGCCGGCATCATCTGGCAATCTCAGGTGGTTGGTCCTCTGCGTCATGTGCGGCGGTTTCTAAAAGGACCGATTGCGCCCGCCGATGGCCGACTTGGTGCCGAACTGGCACGCGTTGTTTCGGAAAGTGAACTTTACTCCGAGCATATGGAAATTCAGATATTGAGCGAGATTGTTGTGCGGCCGGCAACAGGCTCCTTTGATATGCAAGAGCGGGGGCAGGAAGCTGCCACTAATCTACTGGTTTATCTGGACCGGATGATCGAAGATATTGATAACGAAGATCGCTCAGCCTTGTTGGTCATATGGCAGGAATCTTTTCCTGCTGCAAATCCAAAATATACGGATTTATTTTATCCATTGATTGCTGCGTAATTCTATCCGCCCAATCCTTTCCATTGTTTGGACAATGAATTCTCCACCCCCAGCAAATTTAAGGCATGTCCGGCAAATTGAGTGACAATATCGTCAACAGATTGTGGGTGTGTGTAAAATGCTGGAACTGGTGGCGCAATGATCGCCCCCATTTCGGAAAGCTGCGTCATGGTTCTAAGATGACCTGTATGAAGAGGCGTTTCCCTAATTGCTATAACAAGCTTACGTCGTTCTTTTAATGTAACATCTGCTGCACGGGTCAGCAGACTGCTGGTTACTCCGGTAGCAACTTCGGACATCGAACGGATAGAACAGGGTACAATGATCATACCACTCGTTTGAAAAGAACCGGAAGCAATGCTCGCGCCAATATTCATGGAATTATGGCTTTCTGTCGCTAAAGCTTTGACGTCAGCAACAGAAGATTCTGTTTCCTGAGTAATAGTGATTTCGCCTGCTTTGCTGATGACCAAATGAGTTTCCAGATCCAGGCTCTGACAGGCTTCCAGTAGACGAATGCCATATTGGGCGCCGGACGCGCCGCTAATACCTATTATGACTTTTTTGGTTTCCGTCATTTCGTCCAACTTTCTCAAAAAATAAAAGGATATGAGCTATTGAATCATATCATGTTGCTTCATAAATCTGTAACATGGAGTTGTCCATCGCTGGTACGCCGGCGTCCTGTCTTTTTTAGCTTGAGGAGATATACTATGAGCACAGCAGACCATGTTTCACAGCTGACTGAAAAACATAACCAGATTGAACAAAAGATTCAGACTGAAATGGCCAGCCCGTCTGCAGATCACGTGCAAATTAGTCACCTGAAGCGAGAGAAACTCAGGATAAAGGAAAAAATATCGAGTTTGTCTTTATTATCTGAATCAGCCCATTAGGAAATTTGGCTTATCATTAGGATTATAAGACGAGCTTAACGTACGAGGCGCTGAAAAATCAATTCAGCGCCTTTTGATTTGCCGCATAAGGGCTCCCTAAAAATAAAAAATATACGCGACCAAACTAAAGAATAATTCCATTTTCCAAGTGGCATCTCTGAAAGGTCCCTGACGTGAAATACCTGTAGAGATTCTGAATCGGACCAAAATTCAGCTTTATCGATTCGTCAAGAAATATTTTTTATAAAGTATTCCCACAAGTTGTTGACGTGGAAACAGCAATTATACAATATGTAGTGGCTATTCTCGAATTCGGGGACGTTAAAGGCTCACTAAAGAAGCCCAAAATAGCGATTTTACGCAATATTCGGGAAGTTCACACTGTCTAGCATGTGATTATTGCAAAAATGTGGCAGTACTATTGAAATATTTGACCAAGTTTTGGTCAGGAATGAAAAGTTGAGAAGAAGGGGAAAGTTGGATGCTTGATACGGTTGATATGCTGACAGACATCGTTCAGGTCAAAGGCGGTGCACGTGTTCATATTGATCATAGCCGTGACAAGTATTTGACGGATTTTGGCAAGGCCGTGTTGACCGACCGGTATTTGCTTCCTGAGGAAAGCTTTCAGGATCTGTTTGGCCGTGTTGCCAGTGCTTACGGTGAAGGGGACGCACATGCCCAGCGGATCTATGAATATATCAGCAAACTTTGGTTTATGCCGTCCACCCCCGTTTTGAGCAATGGGGGGTCGTCCCGGGGGCTTCCGATTTCATGCTTTTTGAACGAATCCAACGATAGCCTGAAAGGTATTGTAGATTTGTGGACGGAAAACGTATGGCTGGCCTCAAAAGGCGGCGGCATTGGCAGCTATTGGGGGAATTTGCGGTCGATCGGCGAAGGCGTTGGCGCTGTTGGCAAAACCTCGGGGGTCGTCCCGTTTATGCGGGTTATGGACAGTCTGACCTTGGCCATCAGTCAGGGCAGCCTGCGCCGCGGGTCAGCAGCGGTTTATCTTCCTGTGTCGCATCCGGAAATTGAAGAATTTGTCGAAATTCGCCGCCCAACAGGAGGCGATCCTAACAGGAAAACACCCAACCTCCATCACGGCATACTTGTCTCTGATGCGTTTATGCGCGCTGTCGAGGAAGATGGTGAATGGGGATTAACAAGCCCGAAAGATGACGCGGTTGTTAGAACTGTAAGTGCCCGTAGTTTGTGGATCCGGATTTTGACGGCGCGTGTGGAAACGGGAGAGCCTTATATCATTTTCAATGATCGGGTAAACAGTCTCGTACCGGAGCATCACAAACTGGCCGGCTTGTCAGTGAAAACATCTAATCTTTGTGCTGAAATAACGCTGCCGACGGGCATTGACCATTTAGGAAATGATCGAACAGCGGTTTGCTGCCTCTCCTCTCTTAATCTGGAAAAGTATGACCAATGGGAGTCCCAGGACGGCTTCATTGAAGATATTATGCTGTTTCTGGATAATGTATTGCAGGATTTCATTGATAGGGCACCAGACGAAATGGAGCGGGCAAAATATGCTGCCATGCGTGAACGCAGTGTTGGCCTCGGTGTGATGGGTTTTCATTCTTTCTTACAAGCAAAACGGGTTCCTCTGGAGTCCGTTATGGCGAAAGTTTGGAACAACAAGATATTCAGCCATATTCAAGAGGGCGTTGACGCGGCTTCAAAATCGCTGGCTGATCTTCGCGGTGCTTGTCCCGATGCGGCGGATTACGGATTTAATGAGCGGTTTTCCAATAAGACGGCGATTGCGCCGACGGCTTCAATATCCATAATATGTGGAGGCGCGAGCCCGGGAATTGAGCCTGCTGCCGCGAATAGCTATACACATAAAACATTGTCTGGATCCTTTAACGTTCGCAATCCGCATTTGAAAGCACTGCTGGCTGAAAAGGGCCATGATAACGAGGATATCTGGAGCTCCATCACGGTGAGCGAGGGATCTGTGCAGCATCTGGATTTTCTTGATGATCATGAAAAAGATGTGTTTAAAACAGCGTTTGAGCTTGATCAGAGGTGGATTATCGAGTTGGCCGCGGACCGCACGCCGATGATTGATCAATCTCAATCTGTAAATATTTTTCTACCTGCTGATGTTCACAAACGGGATTTGCATCAGATACATTTCCAGGCCTGGAAACAAGGCGTAAAAAGCCTTTATTATTGCCGGTCTAAATCCATACAACGTGCGGAAGTGGTTGCTACGAAAGAAGAATTGCCGGCGGAGCTTACCGAGCTGGCAAACAGTCTTGCGATTGCCGCTAAATCGTCCCTTGTAAATGTCGGTGAGACCACCGATTATGAAGAATGCCTGGCTTGCCAGTAGCAGGCTAGCGTTCCTTTTTTGATCTTTTTTATTGATTGAGTCTGCCCATGTCGTTGCTTGACGCAAAACCGGTCTACAAGCCATTTTCCTATCCCTGGTGTTATGATGCCTGGTTGATGCAGCAGCAAATTCACTGGTTACCCGAAGAAGTTCCACTGGCGGATGATGTCAAGGATTGGCACAATAATCTCACGAAGTCAGAGCAGCATTTGCTGACTCAGATTTTCCGGTTTTTCACACAGTCGGATATCGAAGTGAATAACTGTTATATGCGGCACTATACCCGTGTGTTTAAGCCGACAGAAGTTCAGATGATGCTGGCAGCCTTTTCCAATATGGAGACGGTGCATATTGCTGCTTATTCCCATTTACTGGATACAATCGGTATGCCGGAATCGGAATATTCTGCTTTTCTTCATTATAAGGAAATGAAGGACAAGTATGACTTCATGCAGCAGTTTAATGTTGAAAATAATACGGACATAGCCAAGACTCTGGCAGTATTCGGTGCTTTCACTGAAGGTTTGCAGTTATTTGCCAGTTTTGCAATTCTCCTTAACTTTCCGCGGACGGGGAAAATGAAGGGGATGGGGCAGATTGTAACCTGGTCCGTCCGCGATGAAACATTGCATTGCAATTCCATCATCAAGTTATTCAAGACTTTCGTTTCAGAAAACCCAGAAATCTGGACTGACGAATTCCAGCAGGATTTATATGCAACTTGCCGTGAGATCGTTCATCATGAAGATGCGTTTATCGATCTGGCTTTCGGTGAGGGCGATATTGAAGGGCTAACTGCAGATGAGATTAAAGGGTACATCCGGTATATTGCGGATCGACGTCTGGGGCAGCTTGGATTGAATCCCATCTATCTCATTGAGAAAAACCCGTTGCCTTGGCTCGACAGTATTCTAAATGCGGTTGAGCATACAAATTTCTTTGAAAATCGGGCGACTGAATATTCAAAGGCCGCTACTCAAGGCAGCTGGGAAGACGCCTTTAACTGATTTTCTTTCTTGGGCGTTATATTTCCTGCATATTTTTTCAATGGAATAGGAAAGGTAGCTTTCTAGTCCGGGATTTGAAGAACTATTTTCCCCGTATGTTTTTTCGTTTGAAATACTGATTGCGCCTCATTTATTTTTGCCAATGGAAAAACTTCTGCGACAAGGGGTTTTATTGCACCGGTTTCGATGAGATGAATGAGATTGCCAAAGACATTTGGTGCCAAAACCGTACAGCCAAAGAAACTCAGGTCTTTAAGATACAAGGTCCTGACATCCAATTCGACCAAGGGTCCAGCGATGGCGCCAGCGACGGCATACCGTCCAAATGGGCGAAGAATATTCAGCAGGTTTGGCCAAGTGGGACCAGCAACCAAATCAATAACCACATCAATACTGTTTTCACCAAGGGCATCTCTCAGGTTTTCGTTACGCCCAATTGTCTGTGTTGCTCCCAATGCTATCAGCTCTTCGGATTTGGCGGGGCTGGTAACAGCAACTACTTCTGCACCGCGGGCTTTTGCCAATTGAACGGCCGCAGATCCGACACCCCCAGATGCACCGGTTACGAGAACCCTGTCACCAGCGGCAGTGGATGTCCTTGTTAGCATGTTTTCAGCGGTTGAGTATGAGCAAGGAAAAGACGCAAGCTCCACATCACTATAGTCACTGTCAATCTTGCAGGCATGACCGTCAGCCACGACAGTAAATTGAGCAAATCCACCGTTACATTCAGACCCGAAATACCAGGGGTGAGGTGGCCGTTGACCATCAACTTCTGTTAAGCAGGGCTCAATGAGAACGCGATCGCCAATGCGGCTCTCGTTTACCTCGGACCCTACAGCGACAATTTTCCCGGCAACATCGGCCCCTTGTATTCTTGGAAACTTAAGAGCTTCACCGGACCAGCTTGCATCCTCCGTATTACCTTCAGTTTTTGCGTACCATCCAATTCGTGTATTAATATCCGTATTATTCACACCGGCAGCACCAACCCGTATCAATACATCCCGATTCCCAATTTTTGGAAGCGGAATATCTGTACGATACTCAAGTTTCTCAGGACCACCATGTCCTGTCATGAGAACGCCAGTCATTTTGGCTGGTAAGTCGGTCATTAAATTAACCCTATTGCATTTGTACCTCGTGGAATATTCTCACAGGTAATAACGCTTGCATATTTTAATTTGCGGATTGCCTGGCTTTTCTGCTGAGTAATTGCAAAGATTATATTCAACCAAATGGTTGACAATTAAATCAGGGCATATATATTCAACAATATGGTTGAATATAATACAGAAATATTAGATGCGACGTTTGCGGCTTTGGCTGATCCAACGCGCCGGGCAATTCTAGAGAAACTGGCGGGAGGTGAGCAGTCCGTTAGCGAACTGGCGACGCCGTTCGATATGTCGCTTGCCGCAGTTTCCAAACATATCCAGTTGTTGACGAGAGCAAATCTCATCTCGCAGCATAAAAAGGGCCGGGTGCGTCAATGCCGCCTCGAGCCGGAAGCCTTTGAGGCCGCCGTGAATTGGATAGAACATTACAGGGATTTCTGGACAGAGAAATTTACTGCATTGGAGGCGTTTCTTGAAAATGAAGCGACAAACCCAAAAACGAAACCCAAGCAAGGAAAGAGAAAAAAATGAACATACAAGCTGTGAAGCCAGAACTGCATACGTTGACTTTATCTCATCTTTTTCATGTCTCGGCGGACCATTTATTCGATGCCTGGACAAACCCGGCGCTAGTCGCTCAATGGTTCGGGCCATCAGGTTTTACTCTACCAAACGCCGAAATTGATCTTGTTGTTGGTGGATCTTATCATTTTCTCATGCAGCCGCCCGAAGGTGATCCCATCGTACATCAGGGAGTTTACACCGTCATAAACCGACCAAAGCAATTAGCTTTTACCTGGCTGCTTGAAAATCAATCCTGTGAAGGAACCGAGGGACTTCATTGTGAGACGCTGGTAACACTCGATTTTATCGAAAAGGGACAGAAAACAGAGCTGGTTGTGACCCATGAAGGACTGCCAACGAAGCAATCAGCAGAAGCACATAATTTTGGTTGGGCAAGCAGCCTCGATTGTCTTGAAGAGGTAATTGCGTAAAGCAACATACTGAAAATAGGAGATTGTTATGACATCTGCCGCAATTGTAAGTCGCGAAGAATGGTTGGAGAGCCGCAAGGCGCTCCTCGCTCAGGAAAAAGAATTTACGCGTCAGCGGGATGAACTGAGTAAACTGCGCCAACAGTTACCATGGGTGGAAGTAAGTGAAGACTATCTATTTGATACGAATGACGGACCAAGGCATCTAAGCCAACTGTTTGGCGGGCATAGTCAGCTGGTTGTCTATCATTTCATGTATGGCCCGGAGTGGGACGTCGGATGCAAAAGCTGTTCTTTTTGGGCGGATAATTACAACGGGATTGTTGCTCATCTGGCCGCTCGCGATGTATCGCTTGTGGCTGTATCTAGAACGTCACTGGATAATATCAACAGCTTTTCAAAACGCATGGATTGGTCGTTTCCCTGGGTGTCGTCCCTGAACAATCGGTTCAATTTTGATTATAATGTTTCTTTTTCCGAAGAAGACAGAACCAGTGGACATGCAAGTTATAACTACAAATCAGGTCCGATTGGCATGGATGAGCTGCCCGGGTTCAGTGTTTTTTCAAAAGATGAAACAGGACGTCTCTTTCACAGCTACTCCACATATAGTCGAGGCCTGGATATGATGAATACGGCCTATAACATTCTTGACCTTGTCCCAAAAGGCCGTGATGAACAAAATTTGGATCATACAATGGCTTGGCTGCGCCTCCATGACAGCTACTAGGCATATAGATCCGATACCAGAATATAATAAACTCCCGTGAATAGGGTTCACCAAGATTTTGTTGCAATGTAAACAAATACGTGAAGAATGGAGGCGAGGGGTGCTTGTTTTAAGATCGCCCGCTAAAAGCCGGTAATTACTGGCAAATACATTATATTCTGGGAGGAATAGACAATGCGTAAAACCATGTTGGTTGCAGCGGCAACTGCAGTATTAATCGCCTCTGGTTCGACAGCCTATGCTAATTGTGACCCGGGCGAAATCGTCATTAAATTTAGCCATGTTACAAATACGGATAAACATCCAAAAGGCATCGCAGCGACATTACTTGAGCAGCGTGTAAATGATGAAATGAACGGAAAAGCCTGCATGCAGGTGTATCCAAATTCCACCTTGTATAATGATAACAAGGTTTTAGAGGCGCTACTTAATAATGATGTTCAGATGGCAGCGCCCTCTTTGTCAAAGTTTGAGAAATTCACCAAGAAATTCCGGATCTTCGATTTACCCTTCATGTTCAAGGATGTAAATGCGGTTGATGCATTCCAGAATTCTGAAACAGGCCAGGCGATGAAAACCTCCATGGTCAAGCGTGGATTGCTCGGTCTGGAGTTTTGGCATAATGGCATGAAGCAATTTTCTGCGAGCAAGCCGCTTTTGGTTCCTGGTGATGCCAAGGGTTTGAAATTCCGCGTGCAGTCTTCGGATGTTTTGGTTGCAGAGATTGAAGCAATGGGCGCTGTACCGCAGAAAATGGCTTTTTCTGAAGTATATGGTGCCTTGCAGACTGGTGTTGTAAATGGGCAGGAAAATACCTGGTCAAACATTTACGGGAAGAAATTCTTCGAAGTCCAGGACGGAACGACGGAAACTAACCATGGAATCATCGATTATCTTGTCGTGACTTCAACGGATTTCTGGGATGGTTTGCCAGACGATGTCCGGGCACAGTTGACGACGATATTGCGGGAAGTAACTGAAAAAAGAAACGCAGAATCAACAGCGGTGAATAATGATGCAAAAGACGCAATCATGAAAGCTGGCGGTGTGGTTCGTCAACTAAATGCGGAGCAGCGTCAGATGTGGGTTGACGTAATGAAGCCAGTCTGGACTCGCTTTGAAGGTGATGTTGGCAAGGACAATATTATGGCAGCTCAAAAGTTCAATACGAACTAAGACACCTTTGGCAGGCCGGTATTGAGGGGTGCCGGCCTGTTTCTACCAATAGCGTGGGAGGGGTCTTTATGGCGAACACGGGACATCATAGACAACGAACATTTACAGATAAGCTCGAAGAAACCTTAATCGCCATTATTCTTGGATTGATGACGATCATTACATTCGTGAATGTCGTCGCCAGATATGGCTTCAACGAAAATATTCTCTGGGCATTGGAAGTGACGTCAATTCTTTTCGCGTGGCTTATTCTACTGGGCGTAAGTTATTGCGTTAAGATAACCGCACATCTGGGTGTTGATGCTGTCGTCAATCTCGTTTCCGCTCCTGTTCGAAAAACTCTTACCCTTATTGCCGTCGTTCTTTGCATAATTTATGCACTGCTTTTGCTTAAAGGCGGATGGGATTTTTGGGCAAATTATGCCAACTTGCCGGAAACCGAAGGTCGTTGGTTCTTTATGGGGTTTGAAGAAGAATTTTTGGCAAAAGGTTGGTATGAGACGGATGATGTCACCATGCCGGAAATGTTCCAGTTTTTTGCCGTGTGGTTTAATGAGGGTGAACCTTACGAAAAAATTCCTCGGCTCATACCTTATGTCATGCTCCCGGTTGGTATGGCGCTACTGCTTTTCCGCTTTCTTCAAGCTGGCTGGGCTGTCTGGACTGGCAACAAGACATTGATCATCGTCAGCCATGAGGCCGAAGAGGCAGTTGATGAAGCTGCCGCCAAACTTGGCGAGGAGACCTAGTAAATGGAAGTCGTCCTCCTCTTTGTCCTGATCATTGGGCTTTTAATGTTCGGGGTGCCAATTGCTGTGGCACTCGGGCTGAGTTCAATCCTTTTTCTCCTCGCCTTTTCTGAAAGTTCATTAGCCTCGGTTGCGCAAACTTTCTATGAAGCCATGGCGGGCCATTATACGCTTCTTGCCATACCGTTTTTCATTCTGGCCTCGAGTTTTATGTCAACCGGCGGCGTTGCCAAGCGCATCATTCGCTTCTCAATCGCTCTTGTCGGACATTTTAGCGGTGGTCTGGCCATTGCAGGCGTCTTTGCTTGCATGTTGTTTGCGGCCTTGTCTGGATCCTCTCCGGCAACCGTCGTTGCAATTGGGACTATCGTAATCGCGGGGATGCGCCAGGTTGGCTATAGCAAGGATTTTGCCGCGGGTGTTATTTGTAACGCTGGAACTCTTGGCATCCTCATTCCCCCGTCGATTGTCATGGTGGTCTATGCGGCGGCGACCGATGTGTCTGTTGGTCGCATGTTCCTGGCAGGTGTGATACCGGGATTGCTTGCCGGATTTATGTTGATGGTAGGCATCTATGTAGCTGCGAAATGGAAAGACTTGCCGAAAGGAGACTGGCTGGGCTGGGTCGAGGTCTTTTCTTCTGCAAAGGAAGCAGCGTGGGGATTGTTCCTGATCGTAATAATACTGGGTGGAATTTACGGGGGCGTTTTCACACCAACAGAAGCAGCTGCGGTAGCATCTGTTTACGCGTTTTTTATTGCCAATTTTATCTACCGGGATATGGGGCCTTTGCACCGTGAAGACGCGGAGCCGATCTCAATATTCCGTAAACCACAAGCCTTGGTGACAGTGTTTTTCCATCCCGATACGCGTGATACGTTGTTTGAAGCTGGCAAACTGACCATTACGTTATTGTTCATTATCGCCAATGCGCTCATATTAAAGCATGTCCTGACCGATGAGCAAATTCCGCAACATATTGCCGGTGCGATGTTGGATGCCGGGCTGAGCTGGTGGTCCTTCTTGATCGTGGTGAATATTATTCTGCTTGTCGGCGGACAGTTCATGGAACCTTCAGGGTTGATCGTTATTGTTGCACCTTTGGTTTTCCCCATTGCCATAGAACTAGGTATTGACCCAATTCATCTGGGAATAATCATGGTTGTGAACATGGAAATTGGCATGATAACGCCGCCGGTTGGGTTGAATCTGTTTGTAACGTCCGGTGTTGCCGGAATGCCGATGATGCGTGTGGTGAAAGCGGCGTTGCCCTGGCTTGGAATTCTGTTCGTCTTCTTGATTTTGGTCACATACATACCAGCCTTGTCGACATGGCTGCCAACCAGCTTTATGGGGCCGGAGATAATAACAAAATAGGGATCAGCTATCCTTGTAAAGGCGTTTTTTGAACCGACGAAGGGCCCACCAAACGCCGAACAGCACAATAGGAATGGACAGGCCCTTCACCAGATCAGTGTTAAGGGAAAGACCGACGCTGTTGCCCGCATTGGCTGCGTATCCCACGAGGCTTACCAGATAGTATGATATTGCGGCAATTGACAGTCCCTCGACGGTTTCCTGGAGGCGCAATTGACGCTTCGCCCGCTTGTTCATTGATGCTAGCTGTGCTTGGTTTTGCTCCGAAAGTGCGAAATCCGTTTTGGTGCGCAATAGATTTGCAGATCGTGTTGCCCGTCGAGATAAGTCGGAAAGTCTGTCGGCTGCGGAGTTGCATGTTCGCACGGCAGGGGTTAAACGACGATCTAGAAACTCCGAAATTGTTTGGTAAGGGGCGATCTGGACTTCTTTCAGTTCGGTGATCCGAGACAGAATTATCGGGTAATATGCACGTGTTGCACTGAACCGGTATGCTGTTTTCGCAGACAAAGTTTCAATATCAGCTGAAACACGTGTGAGGTTGCGCAGTAAAGCAGCTTCATCTTCTCGGCTGTTGACCAGACTAAGCTGTTCGGTCAAATCAGCAAGCTCTGTATTTATGGAGGCAACCTTTCGGCTTACATCCCAAGCAAGGGGAAGGGCAAGCAACGCAAGACTTCTGTAAACCGCAATCTCGAAGATCCGCAAAATTACGCGGCCGGCTTTTTGCGGTGGCATATCATGGTCATAAATTAAAGTTCGGTTATACCCATCTTTATCAATCCGTAAATCCGTCCAAAGTTGTGCCGCATCGCCGCCAATAATACTGCTGACAAGGCTTTCAGAAACAAAATACTTACCCAACTCGGTATCAGTTGGTTTAGATCTTGATGTACCCAATAATTCAATTTTGACGGCGGTTAGCAGGACACCAGGCAGGGAGCCAAGCCAGTCCTTCGGCGCTTCCTCGCAGGCACTTTTCGAGAATGGCAAATGGTCGTGGTTCGCTCGAAAAAAAGTATATGTCGTGAACTCGGCGTGACGTTCCCAACGCAAACGAAAAGCCCCAAAATCGGCAGAGAAATGATTTGTGTTTTCGCGAGGTGGGTGTATCCCATATCGATTGCAAATATCGCAGATATGCCTGTAGTCATCTTCCTCACCATGCTCTTCGCGAAACATGGCATACATGGTACCGTATAAGGGCGCTATCAATTGTTCGAACGGCCTGGCATGCAATTCATTGCTGATATCAAAGCGCAGAGGGTGTGGCGTTAGCCCGGCACAATCTCTTCGCTTTGCTTTGTCAATCTCGCCCATTTTTCCTCCCAGAAAAAGCAGAGCCGACCAATTTGGTCGGCGCGAGTTGTAGTACGTTATCTCATTATTAAAGTCAAATATAGGGGTGGTTGGGGCCGTGATACAATGCTCAACATCTCATCCTAAAGTGGAAATTTACGACGCAAGCGCAAAATCTGTGATTTTGAGTAATTCTCGCATAAGTTAATAATAAAAATTGCGATTTTAAACAAAATCATTCAATATCTTTGGCGGGCGCGTATTTGATATCGAAACTGACATGTCAACTTTGAAGGTAAATCTAAAAACCACTGATAATTCGCAAGATAAAAGCAATCCTCTAAACGGCGAATTCGCCCCGAAAGTGCTGATTGTTGGTGCAACTTCTTTTGAAGCCGTGCCCGAATACAATCCGCTTGATGCTTTTCTTTACGATGACAAGAATGTTGATTTCTTCCAGGCGGAAAATGAGGCTGAAGGGTTGCAGTTTTTGGTCGCGCAGGATGATATCGCCGTCTTATTGGTTGATGTGTCGCGTGAAAATAAATTGAGTGGGATATCATTTGTTCAAAAAATTCGCCAAGAGATTGAAAACAAAACAATTCGGATAATTTTGTTTGGAGGGCTTACGGGCTATTTACAAGATTTAAACGTTTTGCGCCAATATGACATTAACGATTATTTGGACATTTCAAACCTGACTGTTCCCCAGCTGTTTTCTAGTTTAACCATTGCTCTTCAGTCCTATGAGCGCATTAAAGCAGATCAATCGAGCAGGCAATCTTTACAGACGATATTGGATGTTACCAAGGAGCTTTATGGCGTGCGCTCCGTTAAGGAATTTTGCCTTACTATTTTGACGCAACTGCAGCTCATTCACGCTGAAACAGAGCATTGTTTCTTCTGTATTCCTGACGATAAATCCGGGGATCTCGTTCTTGCGGCAGGTAAGGGGCGTTATGAAGACTTAATCAGGAAAAAGGTCGTTGACGTAGTTGATGAGCACCTGTTGTCCGTTATTCAGGAGGCTTCGCACAGCGGTATAAATGAACATAGCAGGGAAATTAGCGTTTTACCGTTGCTTCGCAATGGAATTTTTAAAGGGGCGGTTGTCTTGCATACTGTTAGAGGAGCAACCGTAATTGAGAAGCGCCAAATTGATTTAATATGTGCAAATGTAACTTTAGGACTTGAGAATGCCGATATGTTTGAGGAAATCAAGCGACTGGCATTCAATGACTCACTGACTGGACTGGATAATCGGGCAAAATTTCGATCAGATGTTCAGACATTCATAGAGGAAAAAGCGCGCCCATCAAAAAGTCAGTTTATTGTTGTGCAATTCGTCTTAGATTACTTGCCGGAGCTCAATATCGCGTTGGGACATGAGGCCGGAGACGATTTGCTTCAATTTGTGTCGGAACAGTTGGCGCTTTTGTTCCCGAATGCCATATCTCTCGCCCGGACTTCGGGGGATGGGTTTGGATTATGTATCCCCTATGAGGCTGGGCGCGGGCTTCAGCAAATTCCCAAAACAATACACAAGCTCTTTGAGCGAGGACCGGCTGGAAGGGTAAATTTACCGCATGTGACGCCCCGTATTGGCCTTGCAATTTACCCTGAAGATGCTGATAACGCTGCGATGTTATGGCGGAGTACCAATATTTCTCTGGCGACTCTGTCGGGAAAAGGAGGTACCTATTTCCGCTATTATAACAAAGAAATAGCGGGGGAAATCAATTCAAGGGTAATGTTGAATAACGCGCTGAAAATTGGTATTGGCCGCGAAGATTTATCTCTGGATTACCAACCTCAAGTCGAGCTTGCATCAGGGAAAATGATTGGCGTTGAAGCCTTACTAAGGTGGGAGCGCGAAAACGGAAAATTTGTCTCACCAGATGAATTTATCCCGATTGCAGAGACTTCAGGTCTTATAGCGCCCATAAGTGAGTGGGTTTTGCGAGAAGCCTGTCGTCAGCGGAAAACCTGGCTGGATATGGGAAAGACCGACTTCAAAGTTGCAGTCAATTTATCCTTATCCGTTTTCCAGGATGACGATTTTGTTGACCTGGTTCGAAATATACTGGCAGAGACAGAATGTCCTGCAAATTTGCTTGAATTGGAGATCACGGAAAGTGTGATCATGGAAGACCCAGAGCAGGCATTACAAAATTTCTTGAAAATTGGTGCGCTCGGTGTCGGATTCTCGATTGACGATTTTGGAACCGGATATTCGTCACTAAGCTATTTGCGGCGGTTGCCTGTTTCTGTGTTGAAAATTGATAAAGCCTTTATAGACGGTATGACTGTAAATGTAGATGACGCAGCGATCACACGAACTGTCATCAGCCTGGGAAGAAATCTTGGGCTTAAAGTTTTGGCTGAAGGGGTTGAAACTGAAGAACAAGTCGCCTTTTTGAAAAACGCTGGCTGCCATCAAGCACAGGGATTTTTCTTCTCCCGCCCAGTCGGGGAGGAAGCGATCCTGCCTTTGATTGAAAAATACTCCTGAGCTGGAATTCCTACTTCAATAGCTTGCCGGGGTTCATAATCCCATCCGGATCAAGAGCCTTCTTAATTCGGTGCATCAGGTCGATTTCGATCGCCGGTTTGTAAAGGACCAGATCATCTGATTTCAGACGCCCAATGCCGTGTTCAGCGCTAATGCTTCCACGCATACTCACCGCAATATCATGAACGACCCGGCTTACTTCCTCCCAATGTCCAAGATATTCCTCTTTATCCATATCAAGGGGTTGCATCGGATTATAATGAACGTTGCCATCACCGATATGCCCGAAGGCAACCGATCGGAAATTGGGAACTATTTTACGTACAGCAATATCGGCTTCTCGGATGAAATCAGCAAATCGGGATACGGGTACGGAAATATCGTGTTTGATACTGCCACCTTCTGGTTTTTGGGCCCCAGAGATTTCTTCCCGTAAATTCCATATATGGGCTTGCTGCGCCTCACTAGTCGCAATAACGGCATCAATGACAATTTCTTGTTCAAATCCTGCTTCCAGGATTGTCTCCATAAGACCGCTTAAATCTTCTGTACTGCTTGAGGAAAGTTCTACAAGTATTTGCCAGTCATACTTGTCCGGCATTGGATCCGCAAAATTCGGTACATGGCGGCACACCATGTCGATCGCAATCCGAGGAATGATTTCAATTGCGGTTACCTGATCGCCGCTCATGGTTCGGGCCAAATTCAAGAATTCCACGGCTGCTGCAACGGAGGGTATGGCGGCCAAGGCAACTTGTTGATATTTTGGCCGAGGGTACATTTTGACGACCGCACCGGTGACGATGCCCAATGTGCCTTCCGCCCCAATGAAAAGCTGTTTTAAATCGTAACCTGTGTTGTCCTTGCGAAGGCTGGTCATGCCATCCCAAATCTGACCATCCGGTAAGACGACTTCCAGCCCCAATACTTGTTCTCGGGTATTGCCGTAATGTAGAACCTGGACACCGCCAGCATTGGTTGAAATGTTGCCGCCAATTTGGCAGCTGCCTTCAGATCCAATGCGCAATGGAAAGATACAATCGACCTCTTCTGCTGCTTGTTGTAAGTTGGCGAGGACACAGCCAGCATCAACTGTCATTGTGCCGTTTAGGCGATCCACCTCACGTATGGTATGCATGCGGCGCAGGGACAATATAATCTCGTCGCCTTTTGTGAACGGAATGGAGCCACCCACCAGGCTTGTATTTCCACCTTGTGGTACGAGGGGAGATTTAGATGACGCGCAGGCTTTTACAACGGCGGCAACTTCCTCCGTGGATTTTGGCAAAACGACCGCGCGAGCTTTTCCGATAAATTTATCACGCCATTCGACAACAAAGCCCTGCATGTCTGCCTCATCCAGCAGAATGCCTTTCTCGCCAACTATTTGGGTTAATTGTTCAATCAGGTCCACGGTCATGTCCTTTTCAGTTTCTCGGAGCAGCAGCTCTGCGCAACCGGTCGTTTATGGCAACGCCCAACCCAATTTCTGGAATAGGACCGACAGCGATTCCTTTTACATGCATTTCATCGAGCATATGGAATGCCGCGAATAGCCTGGCAGTCGCTTCCGTCAGGTCGCCGGATTCACTCAAATTTATATCTGACAGTCTGTCCTGATCCCGTCCAAAACCCAGATAGGCTTCACCGGGTTTTTTATCTTTGGCATTCAGCCGTACCGGACATGCCGGTGCATAATGACTGAGGAGCATTCCAGGGCTGTTTATGATGCCATTGTCGCTGTGGAGCAGAACTTTACCGACAGCCGATTCCAGGGCTTCTTTGGTAACACCTCCCGGGCGCAAAAGGACGGGAGTATCATTTTCAAAGCCGACAACTGTACTTTCAACTCCGACAGGGCAGGCGCCGCCTTCAAGAACGCCGGATATCGCATTGCCGAGGCCATTGATCACATGCTGGGCAGTTGTCGGGCTGATACTTCCCGATGGATTGGCACTCGGGGCAGCCAAAGGACGCCCACATTTGGAGAGAAATTTTAAGGCAAGACGATGTCCCGGAACTCGGATTGCCAATGTATCAAGCCCCGCACTCGCGAGTTTGGATATGGCGCAATCCGCTGTTCTGGGCAATACAAGTGTTAATGCGCCAGGCCAGAAGCTGTCGGCGAGCCGGCGCGCGATTTCGCTAAAAACAACATATTTTTCAGCAACCGCTAGAGAGGGGACATGAATGATAAGAGGATTAAAGCTCGGACGGCCCTTCGCCGCATAAATGCGGGCGACAGCGGTATCATTCGACGCGTCAGCGCCCAAACCATAGACGGTTTCCGTCGGAAAAGCGATCAAGCCTCCGGATTTAATTTGCTCAGCCGCTCGTTCAAGCCCGGCGGGATCAGGCTGCAATACTTCACTCATAACATTACTCATATCTGGGCCGTGAAGCTCCATTTTACTTGTTTACTTGAATAGGTCGAGTGTGATTGTTGGGTCGCGTAGGGCTTTTTTCTCGCAGCCCGATATGTCATAACGGGTAAAGCAAACGAAAATCGAATTTGGAAGGAAGCTCAGATGGGCGAATATGTGGCGCCACTAAAAGATATGCGCTTTGTGTTAAACAATATTGTTGACCTTAATGCTCTCTCAAAACTTGACGGATTCGAACATGCTGAGAGTGATGTTGTGGATGCTGTTCTGGAGGAAGCCGGAAAATTTGCGACAAATGTCCTCTCACCTATCAATAAATCGGGTGATTTACAGGGGTCCCACGTTAAAGATGCGGTTGTTACGACACCAGACGGATGGATAGACGCCTATGCACAATTTGTAGAAGGCGGTTGGAACGGAATTTCAGCACCGGAAGAATTTGATGGTGGCGGGCTGCCAAGTGCTGTTGCTTTGGCAACGGTTGAAATGTGGAACTCTGCAAATCTCGCATTTTCCCTATGCCCGCTTTTAACGCAAGGGGCAATTGAATCTCTGCTGGCGCATGGGACTGAAGAACAGCAGCAGACATATTTGAAAAAACTGGTAAGCGGCGAATGGGCGGCAACCATGAACCTGACGGAAAGCCAGGCGGGTTCTGACGTCGGTGCCCTGCGATCAAAGGCCGAGCCCGCGGAAGATGGAAGCTGGCGTATCTCGGGTCAGAAAATATTCATCACGTACGGGGATCATGAACTTAGTGAGAATATCATTCATCTTGTCCTGGCCCGCACACCGGGTGCTCCCGCGGGAACCCGCGGCATATCGCTGTTTATCGTGCCAAAATTTCTTGTAAATGATGACGGCAGCCTTGGCGCTCGAAATGACCTTAAATGTGTTTCACTGGAGGAAAAGATCGGAATTCATGCGAGTCCGACCGCGGTGATGTCCTATGGAGATGAAGGCAATTGCGTCGGCTACCTGATTGGTGGAGAGAATAAAGGCATGGCCTGTATGTTTACCATGATGAATAGCGCGCGCCTTAATGTCGGTGTTCAGGGATTGGCAATTGCAGAAAGGGCATATCAGCAAGCTGTTGAATATGCTCGTGACCGAAAACAGGGGCAGGCACCCGGTATGCCGAAAGGGGAAATGGCCCCGATTATTAATCATGCAGATGTACGACGTATGCTGATGACCATGAAGGCAAATATTGAAGCGATGCGGTGTCTTATTTATCTGAATGGAGAATGCCTGGACAAGGCGCATCACCATCCCGACGAAACCGTTCGTGCTGAAAGCATGGGTATGGCTGAACTGCTGACGCCGATGTCGAAGGGTTGGTCGACTGATCTTGGCGTCGAGCTGGCATCTATTGCAGTACAAATACATGGCGGCATGGGCTTTGTCGAAGAAACCGGTGTTGGTCAATATTATCGCGATGCTCGAATTCTACCAATTTATGAAGGCACCAACGGCATTCAGGCATTGGACCTTGTTGGTCGAAAACTGGGCCTTAACGGAGGCGCGCCCGTAAAGACGATTTTGGCAGATATGGATATTGTGGTTCAAGAGCTGGCTCAAACTGGAAATGAGTTTACAGCGATGTCATTGCAGTTGGGACTGGCTGTTTCCGCTCTCAAGGAAGCAACGGACTGGCTTTACACCAACGCCCCAAATGACCCGAACGCCGCACCCGCGGGAGCAACGCCATATTTGCGGATGTTTTCAACCGTCGTTGGCGGCTATTTGCTTGCAAAATCGGCATTAAAGGCGAAAAACCTGTTAGCTGCAGGGGATGGTGATAAAGGGTTTCTGGACGCAAAAATTGTTACAGCAAACTTTTTCACGGCGCAAATTTTACCTCAAGCAACGGCTCTGCTTGGCCCTGTAACAGAAGGTGCAAATACCTTATTTGCCATTACAGAGGAGCAGCTTTCTGCCTGATAGAGGCTTAGTTATTGACGTTTACGTAAACGTTAAGATAAAATGGGAGTCGAACTGTACTCGGCTTCTCTTGGGAACAAAACAGGGTTCATAATGAATAATCAAGAAATAGAATACCCGCTTGCGATACGCCCGAATGATGGGGAAGCCCTTGAGGTCAAAGAAGGTCTGCTTTGGGTGCGGATGCCAATTCCGATTAAAGGTCTAGATTATATTAACCTCTATTTGATTGAAGATGAAAATGGCTGGACCATGGTGGATTCCGGCTTCAATTCAGAGCTGATCAAAGATTTATGGGAGGATATATTTCGGACGAAGCTCAAAGGAAAGCCGGTAACTCGTTTAATTTGTACGCATTTTCATCCGGATCATATGGGATTGGCAGGCTGGATAACCAGTCGCTGGAAAATTCCACTCACCATGACATTTGGTGAATGGACCTTCGGCCGCATGTTGTATCTTGAAGCAGCGGAGCAAACGCCGGAATTTGTCGTTGATTTCTACCGGTCTGTCGGATTCAACGACAAAATGCTGGAGCGCGTTAAATCACGGGGATTTAATCATTTTAGCCGGGCAATGACCGAAGTGCCCATGGGTTTTGACCGTATTGTGGATAATGAAATTATTCGGATTGGGTCGCGTGATTGGAAAATCGTTGTCGGACACGGGCATTGTCCGGAGCATGCCTGCCTGTATTCTGAAGCTGATGGAATATTGATTTCCGGGGACCAAATTCTACCGCGCATAACACCTCACATCGGCGTTTATCCTGCGGAACCGATGGCAAATCCCTTGAAGCAATTTATTGATTCCATCGATACATTTATGAAGTTGCCAGCAGACACGTTAGTTTTACCGGCCCATAATGACGTGTTTACCGGACTACATAATCAGCTGGAATATTATCAAAGCCATCATGAAGACAGGCTAAACAGATTAAAAGCTGCTTGCGTATCCCCTCAATCTGCCATCGATTTACTTCCGGTTCTTTTTGATCGGGAATTATCGGATTCAGACAAAGGTCTCGCCATTTCTGAAGGGCTCGCACATTGCCACTATTTGGTTGGTGAGGGGGAACTCGATCGGGAATGTGGTGACGACGGCGTTTGGCGCTTTCACCGTGCTGGCGCTGTTCGCGCAGCTGTCGCCTAGTAACAATATCCACAATAAAAACAAAAATAAATGGAGAAAAAAGATGACTGATCATTTACTTGTTACCAAAGAAAATGGCATTGCGACCATTACCATGAACCGGCCGGAAGCCAGAAACGCGTTGTCTCTCGAGATGCGGGAAGGGCTTTTCCTGGCTGTCACCGATATCGAAACGGATGATAGCGTTCGCTGTGTTGTTATCAAAGGCGCCGGTGATCACTTTATGGCCGGAGGTGATGTTAAATCATTCAATGATTTTGTTAACAAAACTCCAGAGGAACGCCGGCAGAATTTTGAACGGAGAATTCATAATCTTCATCCGACAATGTTCACTCTTCAACGGATGAACAAGCCGGTTATTGCAAGTGTTCAAGGCGCCGCAGCAGGCTTTGGGCTGTCGCTTATGATGGCATGCGACATGGTTATTGCCGCAGAAGATGCATTTTTTACACTTGCTTATATTGGGATTGCGACAACTCCGGACGGCTCCGGAACCCATAGCTTGCCACGCATTGTTGGCTTGAAAAAGGCAATGGAAATAGCCATGCTGGGAGATCGTTTTGGCACGGAAGCAGCTCGTGAAATGGGCATGATCAATTTCGTTGTACCAAAAGATGAGCTTTCTGCTGAAACAGATAAACTTGCGTCGCGTTTGGCAAAAGGGCCGACATTTGCTCTTGGGCGAACAAAGGCACTTTTGAACGCTTCTTTGGGAAATAGCATGGAAAGTCAGCTTTCTCTGGAAGCCCAGAGTTTCGCTGCTTGCGCGGCAAGCGATGACTGGGTTGAAGGCGTTAAAGCTTTCAAGGAAAAAAGGAAGCCCGAATTCAAGGGCAAATAAAGTAACTTCAGAAAGATGGATGTAAATGGCTGATTTAAAGGGAAAAACGCTTTTTATTACCGGGGCAAGCCGCGGTATCGGATTAGCGATCGGCAAGCGCGCCGCGGAAGATGGAGCAAATATTGTTATTGCTGCTAAAACGGCGGAACCGCATGCAAAGCTTGCCGGCACCATTTACACTGCCGCTGAAGAAATTGAAGCTGCCGGTGGCAAAGCATTGCCACTGGTGGTCGATGTCCGCGAAGAAGACCTGGTAGAAGCGGCTATGGAAAAAGCGGCGGAGGCTTTTGGCGGTATAGATATTCTGGTGAATAACGCGTCTGCCATAAGCTTGACGGGAACTCTACAAACACCAATGAAGCGATATGATTTGATGCATCAAATCAATATTCGTGGAACCTATCTATGTTCTCAAAAGGCTATTCCGTATCTGAAAAAAGCGGAAAATCCGCATGTTCTCAACCTATCACCGCCTCTCAATTTCGAGACCCACTGGTTCTCCCCGCATGTCGCATATAGCATGGCGAAATATGGCATGAGCCTTTGCGTCCTCGGAATGGCAGAGGAATTCAAAAGAGACGGTATCGCCTTTAATGCTTTGTGGCCCAGAACAGCGATTGCAACAGCTGCGATGGATTTGATCGGGGGCGGGGATGTTCAAAAAAAATGCCGTAAAGTCGAGATTATGTCGGATGCCGCCCATATAATTTTAACAAAGCCATCCCGTGAATTCAGTGGGAATTTTTGCATTGATGACGAAACCCTCGGCTCAGTTGGTATAACCGATCTATCTGAATATCGCTTTGAAGGGGTTAGTGAAGAGGAGTTGCTTCCTGATTTCTTCGTTTAAAGGGCTAGGCTGCCTGACGTAGATCCAGGCGCCCCCAGACATCTTTCAATGCAGCAACCAGCTCCGACATCATAGTATCATCGTGAAATGGTGTCGGCGTAATACGCAAGCGTTCCTCACCTCGCGGTACCGTCGGGTAATTTATGGGCTGGAGGTAAATTCCATATTCTTCAAGCAGCATGTCGCTCGCCTGTTTACATAAATTGGCATCATAGACCATTACTGGAACAATATGGGTGACAGAAGGCAGGACCGGAAGCCCGGCGTCCATCAGAAGGCCCTTTAAAGTTGCTGCACGTTCCTGATGCTGATCGCGCTCCAGCTGGCTTTTCTTGAGATGCCTTACGCTGGCAAGGGCGCCGGCTGACATGATGGGGGACAAGGTGGTTGTGAAGATAAAGCCAGACGCGTAGGAGCGAATGGAATCGACAATATTCCGGCTTGAAGTAATAAATCCACCAACAACGCCAAAGGCTTTTCCAAGTGTACCTTCCATTATGGTGATCCGGTCCATCAGGCCCTCACGTTCGGCGACGCCGCCACCACGTGGCCCGTATAGTCCTACAGCATGAACCTCATCAAGATATGTCATTGCCCCATATTTATCGGCTAAATCGCAAAATTCCTTTATGGGAGAAATATCACCGTCCATTGAATAAACTGATTCAAATGCGATGATTTTAGGGCGGGACGGGTCGATGGATTTAAGTTTTTCTTCCAAGTCGCGTGCATCATTATGGCGGAAAATTCGCTTTTCACAGCCGGAATGGCGAACGCCATCGATCATCGAGGCATGATTGAGTTCATCAGACAAGATAACACAATCGGGCAATAATTTACCAAGCGTACTAAGTGTCGCATCATTGGAAACGAAACCGGAAGTGAATACCAGAGCACTTTCCTTTCCATGTAAATCGGCAAGTTCGCGTTCCAGTTCACAGATCACATGGGTATTTCCGGAAATATTTCGTGTCCCGCCGGCGCCGGCGCCATAGCGATCCGTCGCATCTTTTATGGCAGTTAGAACATCGGGATGTTGCCCCATGCCTAAATAGTCATTGGAGCACCAAATCGTGACTTCTTGAGTATCGCCGGAGGACAGATGGCGCGTTGCTTTTGGGAAATTACCCGCGTGGCGACCGAGCTCCGTGAAGACACGGTATCTATTCTCGTCTTTTAGCGATTGGATCGCCTGCGCGAACACATGTTCATAATTCATGTTTGCTGCCCTCAGCTATATAGTGTCGTAACGACTATGCTCATAAATACCGACAATGCCGTTTCTTTGACAAGGGACAAAAGGTCGCAATCATCCAATGCTGCCCGGATTGTGATCAGAATTGAACATTCCGTAACCGCCAAGGCAAACGGTTAATGTGCCATCAGGACAGGTATCGTGCAGTTTGCAAGTACTTCCTCCGTCACTGCACCAAAGAACAATCTCCGTAATCTACTTCTGGTAAAAGCTCCCATTACCAATAAATCAGCGTCACAATTGGCTGCCTGAGTCAGTAATGATTCGGCCGTTGTTTTTCCGTTACTACCTTTAATTTCGCATGTGGCAGCCGTAATTCCGTGTAATGCTAGGTAGTGAATGGCTTCATCGGGATGAATTTCTTCGTCCAAATCATCTATTGCCGAAATCAGCGTCACTTTTGATGCAGCTGTTAAAAACGGCAGGGAATAGGTTAATGCGCGACTTGATTCAACCGAACCGTTCCATGCCAAAGCAACCTTTGTTCCAATAGTGCCGGTATAACCAGGATCCAAAAGCAGTACAGGTCTACCAGTTTCTCTAAGTGCTGTATTGATCATCAATGTGTTGGCGGCATCTTCCTCTTGAGGAGCCTTGCCAATAATGATCAGATCAAAAAGTCGTCCAAATGATTCGAGAACATCTTCTCTGTTCCCCAGTTTTTCAAGAAATCGTGTAGACGCTGTAGATCCCGTTTGATTCTCGATTTCCGTAACCAAAGGAAGATCTGCTTTTTTTCGTAGCGTTTCAAATGTTTCCCGTGCAGCTTTTTGCCGGCTTTTTCCATCAGCCTCCGCCATATCAATGATGCTCTCGATCATTGTTGACGTCATTCCTTCTCCAACAAATGCAGCAGCGGTTCGAGGATCTATACTGATATGGAGCGCATCGACATGGGCATTAAAAAGAGCAGCGAGCTCAAATGCACGTTCGAGAGCGGCTGTATCACTTTTGTTGTCGGCCCCAGTTAGAGGGACCAGAATAGATTTAATTGTCATGTTATTCCCATCCATTAAACCAGATTAGAGTATAATCATAACGCCTTAAAAAATAAACACTTTTGGTTACACAAATATCTGTTGCAGGTTCTATCCTGGTCTAGTCGGCCCTATCTCTCTACGGTGAAGGGGCAGCTTCATGTATTGGATCTTGGTGGATAATAGCTTCGGCTTCCGGGAATTCCGTCATCAATTGTTGTTCGACATCATCAGAAATTTTATGAGCTTCATGTAGCGACATGCTCCCATCCATATCCAGATGCATCTGGATGAAAACTTGTTGGCCGGACCTTCTTGTCCGTAAATCATGTATGCCCAAGACACCCGGGTGAGCTTTTACAAGATCGATAATCCTGGTTCTTTCACCATCGTCGAGTTCTTCATCCATTAAATCTGAAAAAGAAGCGCGGATGATTTTCCACGAGCTGAAAAGAAGGAATAAGGCAATTCCTATGGCGAAAAGACCATCTGCGTAAACCCAGTGAAACACACCTCCGAGAACCAGGGCAATGATGACACTACCATTGATCAACACGTCACCTACGTAATGAAGGGAATCAGCGGAAATGGCGACAGAACGCGTTTTACGGATAACATAGCGCTGATAGGTTACGAGAAAGAGTGTCAGCACAATCGATACGACCATTACTGCAATGCCCATATTGCTAGAATCGAGAGCTTTAGGGTTGAGGAGGCGTTCAGATGCTTGAAAAACAAGAAATACACCCGATCCTGCGATGATCGCTGACTGAAATAAACCAGCGAGTGCCTCAGCTTTTCCATGTCCAAAGCGGTGGTCATGATCAGCAGGAACCAGCGCATGGCGAACGGCCACAAGATTAATAACCGATGCGACCATGTCCAGAAGAGAGTCAACAAGTGTGGATAGTATCGCAACTGAATTGGTGGAAAGATAAGCCATCAATTTGATGCAGATAAGGATAATGGCGACGGTTACGGACGCATAAGTCGCCGAACGCATCAACTTGCCGTTTTCGCCTCCATGTTTATTCAGGTCAGGTTTTTCGTTATTATCCGTCACAAAATCAATCGCTTATGAGATATATTAAATGTTGAACATTAGGTTAGGGATATAATACACTTTCCGTCCAGCCTTCTTCACCTAAATTAAATTGCCGCCGTTCGTGAAGCCTGAACGGACGGTCCCGCCAAAATTCAATACGTGACGGGATTACACGGAAACCAGACCAATAATCGGGTCGGGGTATTTCCCCAATGCCAAATTTCGCCGTATATTTAGCCACCGCTTTCTCGAGTTCAAAACGGCCTTCCATAGGTCTGGATTGCTGACTAGCCCAGGCTCCAATTCTGCTGTCGCGGGGGCGACTTTGAAAATAAGCGTCTGCTTCCGCATCCGTTACTTTCTCGATTTTCCCCTGAATTCGGATACTGCGACGTAACGATTTCCAGTGAAAACACAGGCCAGCATGAGGCGTCGAGAGAAGCTCGGTGCCTTTCTGGCTCTCAAAATTTGTATAAAATACGAATCCCCGATCGTCTGCATGCTTGAGCAGGACCATACGAACCGACGGCTGCCCTTGAGGATCAACCGTCGCTAACGCCATGGCTGTAGGATCATTTGGTTCTTTTTGTTCCGCTTCTTGCATCCATTGTTGAAATTCATGGAGAAGCTCGGAAATTGATTTCACAGTCATATTGCCCGACTCGTTTATTGAAACAGTAAGAGGAACAAGTAGTCCCTAGCTATGTTTAACCGTCTGTTTGGAGAATGTCGATATTTTGTAAGACGGTGAAATATAACAATTTGTAATCTATTGTGATCTGTCTTTTGCTATCAAAGTTCAAAATGCCCATATATACTGGAGTATGAAATTAAACTGGGTCAATCCCTGGGTTCGACTTTGAAAGATTAAGGACGAAAACATGATAAAATCGAAATTTACATTAGTGATGCTTTTGACGGCGCTTTTGGCCGTGACGGGCTGTGGCGCCAATCAGAACAACGAGAAACAAACAGCAGGTACTGTTATTGGTGCTGTTGGCGGTGGACTTTTGGGGTCATTGTTTGGCAAAGGCACGGGCCAACTTGTTGCGGTAGGTGTTGGAACTCTGGCAGGTGCGATGATTGGTTCTGACGTGGGAAAAACCCTTGATGCAGCGGATCGAGCTCAACTGGATAGGGCGGAAAAACGAGCAACTTCCGCACCGATTGGTCAAGAAATCACTTGGAATAATCCACAAAGTGGTAACTCCGGTTCGATTACGCCAGTTCGTGACGGCAAGGATAGCGGCGGGCGTTATTGCCGTGAATTCCAGCAAAACATAGTTATTGGCGGAAAAGTTGAAAAAGGCTACGGACAAGCCTGCCGTAAACCAGATGGTTCATGGGAAATTATGAGCTAGATGGCGACTAATTTCGAGTAGAATGAAATTGAGTCGGTAAGAAGGAAACTAAGGACGTTTTGAAGATTAAGTTACGAGAGAGTTTACTGGGTTTGGCTATGATGGTTGCGATTGTTACAACCGCAGCCAATGTCGTGCGGGCAGATTTTGCAGATGGTGTCACTGCTTATGAGGCGGGGAACTATAAAGCTGCTTTCGACGAATGGCTGCCCCTGGCTCAGAAAAACGATCCGGCTGCGATGCGGAATGTTGGCCATATCTATCGACGTGGATTAGGTGTTGATCAAGATTATAAGAAAGCTCTGAATTGGTACAAAAGGGCAGCAACACTTGGGTTCGATCGCGCGCAAGCCAACGTTGGCGATATGTATTTGAAAGGAGAAGGCGTCCCGCAGGACTATGAGCAAGCCGTCCAATGGTTTGCGCGAGCGGCGCAGCAAGGGCATGTATTGTCACAATATAATCTCGGACTGTTGCTTGAAAACGGGCTTGGTGTAGAGAAGAATGACGAATTGGCTTTAGGTTGGTACGAGGCAGCTGCACAGGCCGGTTATGCGCCGGCAATCGAAAAAGCTACAGCGTTGAAGTCAGGAGTGGTCGTCGCGAAAAAAGATGCCTCTAGTGAACAGCCGAAACCATCATTAGAGGTGCCAACGCAACAAACTGCGGCGGTTGAGCCAGAAGAATCGTTAAAGGTTGCCCCGATTGCTGTGATTGCTGCGGCGACTACCGTTGAAGCAACAGAAGTTATTCGATCTTCGGATGTGTCGAGTTCTCAAGCGTCAAAACTGGCTGAAACCGCACCTGAATCTACTCAAAAACAAGGTTTTTATGACGCATTGAAATCTCTGACAAAGGAGAAACCGGCAGTTGTTGCGGCTACAGCCGCAACTGTTCCTGTCGTGGCCGCTAGCCAAGATGAAGATCGGGTACCAGTTGCAACAATAGAAGAAACCCCGGAAGTTAAGGTTGCGGCAGTAGCCGCGGTTCCGGTGGCGGCGGCTGTAAGCCAGCAATCCGCTAAATCAGCAAAGGAGAAAGAAGTCGCTGAACCAACGGCCAAGTCCGCGGCTGAACCAGCTCCTGCGCCAGTAAAGATGTCTACTGCAGCGGTCGCATCAACGTCAGGTGCAGTTTCGACAACAGCGACCGTAAAAAATGGTTTGACGCTTGAAGAGAAACTGGAAATGGCGGATTTAGCTTATACGTTGAAGGAGTATCAACAATCCCTGAGTATTTGGGCTGTTCTGGCGCAACAGAATAATGCGGAAGCTCAGTATCGGCTTGGCAAGCTTTTCTATAGCGGTCACGCTGTTCCGATTGACCGGGTGCGTGCCTATTATTGGTGGGAAAAGGCGAAGGGCAATGGGTCCGCAGATGCCGGTGTGGCGCTTGCCAATTTGGAAAAAACATTGACGCATATGGAATTACGGCAAATACAGAGGACAAATTAACACGGACATGTGTTTTACATATAATAGAGGGCTGAATATGAGCCTGAATTTCGATTAAACAGCGGTTGATACGATAATTTATGAAAGATTTATACACTATACTCGGCGTCGCGAAGGGAGCTAGTCAGCAGGAAATAAAGTCTGCTTATCGCAAACTCGCAAAGAAGCATCATCCGGATGCCAATCCCGGAGATACAAAAGTTGAAGAGAAATTCAAGGAGATATCTGCCGCCTATAACATTCTCGGTGATGAAAAATTGAAGGCTCGGTATGATCGAGGCGAAATTGATGGATCGGGTCAGGAAAAGCATCCCGGTTTTGGGGGGGATCGTTCTGGGCCATTTCGTCAATCAACAGCCGGTTTTGGCGGCGGGGCAGAAGATATATTTTCGGAAATATTCGGCAACTTTCGGCGTGGCGGTTTTCAAGGGGAAACTGTTCAAAAAGGCAGGGATCGCAAATTTGCCATTGAAATAACCTTCGTTGAAAGCGCTCTGGGGGGGACCCGGCGCCTGACCATGGGAGAAGGTGGTCGAACATTGGATGTAAATATTCCTGCTGGAATTACCGATGGTCAGCAAATTAGACTGAAGGGGCAGGGTGATAAAGGAACCGGCGGCGGGCCTAACGGCGATATTTTAATAAATGTTTCCGTTCGAACCCACGCGTTTTTTAAACGTGAAGGCTCAAATGTGCAGGTTGAACTGCCGGTTAGTTTGCCTGAAGCTGTTTTGGGAGCTCAGGTTAAGGTACCAACAGTGGATGGAACCGTTAATTTGAAGATTCCACAAGGCTCGAACACCGGGACCACTCTCCGTCTAAAAGGAAAGGGTATCGGCGTTTCGAAAAAGGGGAAAAGAGGGGATCAGCTTGTAAAGTTGAAAGTTGTTCTACCTGAGCAACAGGATGAAGAATTACAAGATTGGGTCACAAAATGGTCGGAAAAACACGATTATGATGCACGCTCAAAATTAAAGGACTAATAGTTGTATATATTGAGTCCAACAAGTCTTTTGACTGTGTTTCTCAGTCAAGTTAAAAAGTAATATGGTTACGGTAATTGTAATGATGGGGTTTCGTTGATGACACTGCAGAATGGTCTGATGGCAGGCAAAAGAGGGTTGATTATGGGGGTTGCCAATAATCATTCACTCGCTTGGGGAATAGCGCGTACATTACACGAGCATGGCGCAGAAATTGCCTTTACATATCAAGGCGAAGCTCTGGGGAAACGGGTTATACCGCTTGCGGAAAGCCTCGGGTCAGATACAGTTCTTGAATGTGATGTAACGGACGATGCCTCGATGGATTCCGTCTTTGCCGCATTGGAAGAAAAATGGGGGAAAATAGACTTTTTTGTTCATGCGATCGGCTATTCGGACAAAGCACAGCTCCGTGGAAACTATTCAGATACCACACGAGATAATTTCCTGATGACCATGGATATTTCCTGTTTTTCTTTTACGGCGCTGGCAAAGCGTGCGGCGCCATTGATGTCGGATGGCGGGAGCATGGTTACCCTGACATATTATGGCGCTGAGCGTGTAATTCCGCACTATAATGTGATGGGCGTAGCCAAGGCGGCTTTGGAAGCGTCCGTTCGTTACCTCGCTATGGAAATGGGGAAAAACAATATCCGGGTGAATGCACTGTCCGCCGGGCCTATTAAAACACTTGCGGCTTCCGGTATCGGGGATTTCAGGTATATTCTTAAATGGAATGAATATAATTCTCCGCTGAAAAGAAATGTCACCATCGATGATGTTGGTGGGTCGGCATTATATTTATTAAGCGATATCGGTGCAGGTGTAACCGGTGAAACCCACCATGTTGATGCAGGATATCATGTGGTCGGGATGAAAGCTGAAGACGCACCGGACATTGAGAAGTGAGAACCTCTCATCAGTTGAGATTAGACGGAATACGTTATGTCACATAATAGTTTTGGCCATCTTTTTCGGGTGACGACCTGGGGTGAAAGCCATGGCCCGGCTCTTGGCTGCGTCATAGACGGTTGCCCGCCTCTCATCGATGTGAGCGAAGAGGAAATTCAATTCTGGATGGATCGTCGCAAACCCGGACAATCCCGTTTTACCACGCAGCGCAAAGAACCGGATTTGGTGAAAATCCTGTCGGGCGTCTTCGAGGGGAAAACAACCGGTACACCCATAAGTCTGCTAATAGAAAACAAAGACCAAAGATCTAAGGATTACGGCGATATCAAAGATAAATTTCGCCCGGGTCATGCGGATTATACATATCAGACAAAATACGGTATTCGCGATTATCGTGGCGGCGGCAGATCGAGCGCGCGGGAGACAGCTGCGCGGGTGGCCGCCGGTGGCATTGCCCGAAAAATACTCGGCCCTTCCGTTGAAATTAAGGGGTATTTGACTCAGATAGGTGATCGTGTTGTCGATCGCGAACGATGTTCCATGAATGTTATTGATACAAATCCCTTTTGGTGCCCGGACCCCGAAATGGTCGAAAACTGGACTGAATATCTGGATGGTATCAGGAAGAATGGCTCGTCCGTTGGCGCTGTAATCGAGGTGGTCGCAAAGGGTGTACCAGCCGGCCTTGGCGCGCCAGTATATGGTAAGCTTGATTCCGATCTTGCCGGCGCAATGATGACCATCAACGCGGTAAAGGGCGTAGAGATAGGCGATGGGTTTTCTACTGCAGCCTTGACCGGTGAAACCAATGCAGACGAAATGCGGCGCGGCAATGAAACCGGCCCAAGATTTGTCAGTAATCATGCCGGTGGCATTCTTGGCGGAATTTCAACGGGGCAGGATATCGTCGTTCGGTTTGCCGTTAAACCAACATCCTCCATTCTTAAGCCCCGGGATACTGTGGATAAAGATGGCAATGAAACAGAAATCATGACCAAAGGGCGACATGATCCTTGTGTCGGAATTCGTGGCGTCCCTGTGGGTGAGGCGATGATGGCCTGTGTTCTTGCTGACCACCTCTTACGGCATCGCGGGCAAAACGGCTAATCAACAAAAGAATAACAAGAAGGAGAGCAAGCTATGTCTCAACATAAGTATATTCATGCCTTGGATATTCCGGTGCCTGACCGAAAAGAACTGGATGCCGGGACACAAAAATACTTCGATATTTGTGATGAAAAGCTTGGTATGGTCCCAAATGTTCTCGCGTCCTACAGCTTTGATACTGCTAAATTGCGCGCTTTTTCGGATATGTATGGTGAATTGATGCTGGGAGATTCCGGTTTGTCCAAGCTGGAACGGGAGATGATTGCGGTCGTCGTATCTTCGGTAAATAAGTGCTTTTACTGCCTTACCGCCCATGGTGCTGCTGTACGAGAGTTATCTGGAGACCCAATTCTCGGGGAATTGATGGTGATGAACTATCGCGCTGCCGATCTCCCAACTAAGCAAAAAACCATGCTTGATTTTGCCGAAAAACTGACGGAATCGCCGGCCAAGATGGAAGAGGATGACCGTCAGATCCTTCGTGAAGCAGGCTGGTCTGATCGTGATATATGGGATATCTCGGCAACGGCCGCTTTTTTCAACATGAGCAACCGAATGTCGGCTGCCATAGATATGATGCCGAATGAAGCATATCATTCACAAAACCGATAATTCCTTACCTTGCTTTAATTTTGCGGAGGATTCTTCAAATGGAAAAACTAGGCCCTTTCTTTAATCTGATCGGCCGTATTCTTGTCGCCGCCCTTTTCCTGCCCGCTGGTGTGAGCAAATTAGCTAATTATAGCGGAATGCAGCAATATATGGAATCAGGTGGCGTTCCAGGTATTTTACTTCCGTTGGTTATTCTCTTGGAAATTGGCGGCGGTCTGGCGTTAATTGTTGGTTGGCAGACCCGAATTGCTGCATTTTTGTTGGCAGGTTTCTGCGTCGTATCCGGGATCCTGTTTCATTTTCAACCCGAAGACCAGATCCAGATGATCCTGTTAATGAAAAATATTGCCGTTGCTGGCGGGCTACTTGTGCTTGTCGGGGTAGGTGCCGGCACTTTCAGTCTTGACCAACGTAGGATGAGTCGGGACTGATAGGGATTTCTGGGCGGGCAGTATAGAAGGGCGTTTTTTATTAACGTGTCTTTGCTGCAGCATCTTCCAGGAGGGAAGGGGTCGCTCCTTCCAAATGGGCATTTTCCGAAATATGGCGGCGCCAGGCTTTCGCGCCGGGGCGTCCTTGAAATAAGCCAAGCATATGACGTGAAATGGATTTTAAGGGAACACCTTTGGCCATTTCACGGTCAATATACGGAAGGATACGCTCAACAACTTCTCTACGCTCCGGCGCTGTTTCCTCAAGGCCGAAATACAGTTTGTCGATTTGGGCAAGGAAATACGGATTTTGATACGCCTCCCGACCAATCATCACGCCGTCTACCTGCTCTATATGACGATCGATTTCATCGGTGGATTGAATGCCGCCGTTTATGATGATCTCCAAGTTCGGATAATCCTGCTTAAGCTGGTAAACGCGATCATAATCAAGGGGAGGGATTGTCCGGTTTTCTTTCGGGCTTAAACCTGTCAACCAGGCTTTTCGCGCATGTATGATAAAAGTTTCACAACCGGCTGCAGCGACAGTTTCTGTGAATTCCGTCAAATGCGCGTAGCTATCCAGGTTATCTATGCCAATACGGTTTTTAACTGTAACAGGAAGCGATGTGGCGGATTTCATGGCCGCCACACAAGCAGCAACGGTTTTCGGCTCTGCCATTAGGCAGGCACCGAACCGTCCGTTTTGAACGCGGTCTGACGGGCAACCAACGTTAAGGTTAATCTCCTGATAGCCGTAGGTATCAGCAATTTCGCAGCATTTCGCAAGGTCATCTGGTGAACTACCACCAAGCTGTAAGGCGACAGGTTGCTCCGCCGGATCGAACCGTAAATGCCGATCTGCATCACCAAATAAAATTGCCCCGGTCGTGACCATTTCCGTGTAGAGCAAGGCACGGCTCGTGATGAGGCGCAGGAAATACCGATCATGTCGATCTGTCCAGTCCATCATCGGAGCAATACTGATAGTGCGATCCAGTTTAGTCACAATTTCCTCAGAGCAATTTTGCCCTTGATATAGGAAAATTGCGATTTAATAAAAGAAAAAAGCTCATTTCTCTAGTTTACAAATTGATCGACATACTCACCTTTGGGGTCGATAGGGGTGATGACGTCGATAAGTAACCCATTGGGATCTCGTGTAATAAAGTGTCGTTGTCCAAAATCCTCATCCTTCAAATCAAGAATAATTGGGAGCCCGGATTTTTTTGCGCGGGAATAAACTTTATCAACATCTGCCACTTCAAAGTTAATGATTACACCGGAACTGATCCCGCGCCCTTCCATTGGAATGGTTTCATGAGTGCCATTGAGGATTGCGATATTTACCGATTCATTTTCTGCGGATTGTAAGTGAACATACCAGTCAGCTTCGAATATGACCTGGAAATCGAAATTATCTCGAAAGAAATCAGTGGTTTCACTTACATTCAAGGTCTGAATTACCGGATAAAATTGTGTAAAATGCATTGTCTTGTTTTTCCTTCCATTTTTAAATACAATCAGTCTGTATGTAAATATTATTAACAAACAGGCTGTATGTATGCAAGAAAAAAAGAAGCGAATGACAAACGCGGAGAGAACGTTGGCAATGCGCGTAAACCTTTTGGATGTAGCGAGAAGGCTTTTCTCAGAAAAGGGTTATGGAGCGACTTCTACGCCTGAAATCGTTGCCGCAGCAAAAGTAACACGGGGTGCGCTGTATCATCATTTCGAAGACAAACTAGCATTATTCAGGGCTGTTGTAGAACGCGAAGCGGAGCGTGTAGCAGATGCAATTCAAGAAGAGGATTCAGCTGGCGATGATATCTTGAATACTCTCAAAATTGGTTCGGAAGCCTACTTCAAGGCCATGCAGGAACCGGGAAGGAGTCATTTGCTGCTTGTAGAAGGGCCTGCCGTTCTGGGCTTACGTGAAATGAATAATATTATGGCTGCAAGAGACGGAGAGCAATTGAGATTAGGATTGCAAGGGCTCTTGCAACATGACCCCAATTTGCCTCTAGATGCCTTGTCTGACGTTTTAGCCGCGGCTTTTGATCGGGCGGCATATGCGGTTGCAGAGGGGAGGGCTGAAGAGAAGTATCGGCAGGCGTTAGACTCTATCCTTACTGCAATTTACCGAAACGCGTCCAAATAAGGATTGAATTCGAGTTATTGCGGCGACCTGACCTAATTTGAATGAGGCACTGGAAACTGGATAAATAGATGTTCTAGATATTATCTACTAGCTGCAGCTCAGCTTCTATTTCCATTGCAAAGTTCATTGGAAGTCCGGCGACGCCGATCGCCGATCGGGAATGTCGTCCAACATCAGGTCCAAAAACGTCGATAATAAAGTCACTAAAGCCGTTGATTACGATATGCTGCTCATCATATCCAGGTGCCGAATTGACCATGCCGAAAACGCGGTTCCAACCTGCGACACGTGACAAGTCTCCGATTTCAGCTTTAAGGTTTGCCAGAACAGACAATCCGATGCCGCGTGCTGCAAGCTGAGCTTCTTCTGTGTTCAAGTCTGTCCCGACTTGTCCGTAAGGGCCATCGATGGCGCCCTCCATCGTTTGCTTTGGGTGGCCGGATATAAAGGCTCTGTCCCCACGAACGTTCACGAAAGTAAAGGGTAAATGCAATTTTGGTGGAAGGCTGATAGGAGCGGGGAGTATGATCCCCAATTCGGTCAATCGCGCTTCTGGGCTTGACATGGGTGCCTCCGAATATGGTGTGAAGTTGAAATAGCCACTTGAAAACATTTTAGCAGGGCAAATGATATTGAGTAAATTTGTAATTCGATTTTCGAGTTAATGCGCTGTCTTGACCCGGATTCTTCTTCCCTCAATTTTTTTCCCGTGAAGATCTTCAATTGCTTTTTCTGCTTCTTCACCATTTTTCATCTCTACAAACCCAAATCCCTTGGAGGATCCGGTTTCATCATCCATGACCAAGTTGAAAGCAGTAATTTCACCAAAAGTTTTGAAGAGATTTGCCATATCTGCTTCGCTTAGGCTGCGAGGAAGATTAAGTACGATTAGTTTCATTTGTTATGTCCAAGAAATTGGGATGCCGCTTTCTAACACACTGACGAGGGTCTGAATATCTGAAATACTCAAAGGAAGAATATCCGTGAATTCTGTATAACCTTCGCCGCATTATAGAATGGGAATTTTATGATTGTTCTCCTAAAAATAGGAGGTTAAGTGAGTTTATCGCATGGTTGAATGCGAAGGAACTCAACAATGATCATAATTTTATCGACATTTACGTGATCTTTTGCAAGTGGTAACGCGAGAGAGGATATTTTCTTGAAATCATGATTGGGGCCTACATAAGGGATATTCTGCGCGCAAGGCTCTTTGCTTTGGACAACGGTTTTCAGGCTGGAAAATACTGCAGAATCTGGGCCTTTACCCGGAATTTCGGACATTGATATTCCGGTATAGTTTTTTGTAAAATTCTGCATGGCTACATTACCAATCACCCGGTATCTAAAATCCAACGGATTTTCGATAACATCCAGAAGGACTATATTGGGTAATATTGGTGCTAGAACTGCCAAATCAAAGTCACTTCTGCTTGGGAGCAGATGCTCTTTTCTCGCATTTTGCCAATGAGTTAGTGCCGACTTGTGACTCCCCATATTGCCAGATGCATCAGAATAGGACAGCTCACTTGCTGGGATCGCAGTTGGTCGTAATTCGATTTTTTTACGATGAGGGAGAAAACGTTGAAGGATCATACCGTCCCGGACTTCTTTACTGGATAAATAATACTATTTTTAAAAGTATGGTGATTAATGGTAAAGGAATTGTGAATTAATTTCCCCGTTTCCACGGATTACAGTGATTTTCTTCAAAAATGTAGTTAAGGCAATTGTTTGCTTTGCCCCGCCTCACATGTTCCTGTAAAACAAGCGCCAACAATAACATTTGCTGAATTTTAGGAAGTGCCGACCAAATGACACGCCATTTAATTACCTCTGCATTGCCATATATAAACGGCGTAAAACATTTGGGGAATCTGATAGGATCCATGTTGCCTTCAGATTTGCATGCTCGGTACCTGCGGGCACGTGGAAATGACGTGCTCTTTATTTGTGCAACCGACGAACACGGGACACCGGCGGAATTGGCGGCGAGAGAAGCTGGACTGGAAGTTTCACAATTCTGCGCAGAGCAGCATAAAGTTCAAGCAGATTTAGGCGCGGCTTTTGATCTATCTTTCGACTATTTTGGCCGGTCATCATCGTCTCAAAACAAAGAATTGACCCAGCATTTCGGAAAAAAGCTACTTGAAAACGGTTTCATTGATGAACGGGTTACACGCCAAGTATATTCGATTGATGATGACCGGTTTTTGCCCGATCGCTATGTTGAAGGTACTTGCCCGCATTGTGACTATGATAAAGCGCGCGGTGACCAATGCGAGAACTGTACGCGTCTCCTGGATCCGACAGACTTACTAAATCCACGTTCTGCAGTATCAGGAAGCACCAATCTGGAGGTACGCGAAAGCCGGCATTTATTCTTATTGCAGTCAAAACTAGCGGATGAGATTAGGGCATGGGTGAACAAGCACCCTGATTGGCCCATATTGGTTTCCTCTATTGCATTGAAATGGCTGGATGAAGGCCTTCACGATCGCGGTATTACGCGGGATTTGAAATGGGGTGTCCCCGTTGATATGCCAGGTATGGAAGACAAGGTCTATTATGTTTGGTTTGACGCGCCGATTGAGTATATCGCCGCCACAAAGGAATGGGCGGATGAGGATCCGGCCAATCGTGACTGGAAGTCCTGGTGGTATGAAGCGGATGATGTACGATATGTACAGGTGATGGCGAAAGATAACGTTCCGTTCCATACAGTGACGTTTCCGGGCACCCAACTGGCCAGCAGAGAACCCTGGAAGATGGTTGATTATATCAAGGGTTTCAATTGGTTAAACTATTACGGAGGTAAATTTTCGACGAGCCAGAAGCGCGGTATTTTCATGTCAGATGCTGTCGAAATTATGCCGTCAGACTATTGGCGTTATTATTTGCTTGCAAACGCGCCAGAAACGTCGGACGCCAGTTTTACGTGGGATGGATTTGCAGGAACGGTCAACAAGGACCTAGCGGATACTCTTGGAAATTTCGTTAACCGGACTTTGAAATTCTGCAGCTCGAAATTTGGCGACGCACTTCCAAAAGGTGGTGAAAACGGAGAACGCGAGCAATTACTGGCGAAAGCGCTGAATGAGCGTCTGGAAAACTACAACGCGCATATGGACGACCTTCAAGTCAGAAAGGCAATGCAGGAACTTCGAGCCATTTGGGTAATGGGAAACGAGTATTTGACGGAAGCGGCACCGTGGACCGCATTTAAGACTGATCCTGAAGCGGCGGCGGTAAGCTTGAGAATTGCTATCAATTTAATTCGAATTTTTGCAATTTTAAGTGCTCCGGTGATTCCAGCGACCTCGGCAAAGCTATCTACGGCACTTGGCCTGGGATTGACGTCGAACGAATGGATTGAGGGTGATTGCGCTGATGCACTGAATTTTTTACAGGCTGGCCATTCCTTTGAAATCCCAGATGTTCTTTTTCGCAAGATTTCAGACGATGAAGTTGCTGAATGGGAACTTCGTTTCGGCGGTAATGAATAATAATTAGCGCGGCCAATACCTAACATTTTAGCAAATTTCACGGCGGCTATTAACCGGGAATTAAGGGCTTTCAGGTATGTTTTCACGTAATTAGTGGAAGGATATCCCATGAAAAGACACGGTATTATAAAACGCCAGGTCCTAAAAGCTTTTGCCCAGGAGACAAAAGGGGCAACTGCCGTCGAATTGGCTATGGTCTTACCGGTGCTGATCCTCGTTTTGATCGGAATTATAGAGCTAAGCATAGGGATGTTTATCAATACCGTGGTTGAAGGTAGCCTGCGCGATGCGTCACGTCTCGGACTAACGGGGCAAATTCAGGACGGTATCAGTAACGATCAAGCCATTGTAGATATGATCAACGAAGCCTCTTTGGGGTTGCTGGGTTTGACAACTGCCGATGTGACTACACTTGTTTACGAGAACTTTGCGTATGTCGGTCAAGGAGAAGATTTTACGGATTTGGATGGGGATGGCGTTTGGGATCCGGGCCCGTTTACCGCCCCTGATAGTACTGTTTATCCGGCAGGGGAGCCATGGGTTGAAGTAAATGGTAATGGCACCTACGACGCGGATTTCGGTACTGCAGGCCTCGGTGTTCAAGGGGATATTGTTCTCTATACAGTTTCCTATAACTGGAATTTTCTAAGTGGCCAGGTTCTTCCCATTTTTGATGGCACTATCCCGATGGCTGCTTCTATTGTGGTGCAAAATGAACCTTACTAATAACAGTTGCTGGACGGGACGACGCATTCCTAGCACCCAAACTAAAAGTTGAGGTCAGTATGAAAACCCTGCTCAGAAATCTCAAAGACCGGTCGGTAGACGGTATTTATTCTTTTATCCGCAACCGTCGTGGTGTCGCCATGGTGGAATTTGCCATGTTGCTTCCGCTTTTGATGCTTTTGGCCGCTGGGAGCTTCGAGGTGGCGCGTTATGCCTTGATAATGCAGAAACTGGACAGAATTGTCGCAACTCTATCTGACCTTGTAGCCCGGTCGGGCAACGAAACGATGACGGAAACCGAAGTCTCAAATATCATGGATTCTGCGTTTTATATGGCGCAACCATTCGATATTACGGGCGATGCGATGATGATCCTCACGTCAGTCGAGGGGAGGGCCGGACAGGCGCCACAGATTTTAAGTCAACGTTCTTCGGGAACCGTTGCTGGCGCGGCCAGTACTATCGGCACAACAATTAATGGCAACGCAACACTGCCTTCTGCTTTTCCGGACGCAGGGTCTGGCGAGACATTGAACGACGGCGAGACACTTATCGTGGCTGAGCTCGTATACAACTATAGCCCATATCTTATAGGAAACATTGGTTTTTTTGGGGATCAAGTATTCTATCGTAACGCTTTTTTCCGTCCACGATTTACCGACAAAATCGAGTTTCCGGTTTCTCCCTAACCGGTCAAAATTCGTACACAAAATCTTCCAAATCATCGCGCTTTCCGCATGGTGGCTGCTTTACGCAAATGTTACCCGTGCTATGTCACTGAGAGGGTTGGGCGTATGTCCTTTTCAATGAGAAAGACCAAGTAGTTTTACTATAAGTACTACTGATGTGACGTCTGTTCACCAGATCGCTGGCCGAATAGACGATATGGTCCTAGCGACAAGCCAGATGACCTTATTCTTTGACCTGTTAGTAATAAAAAAAGCGACGGCAAAACCGTCGCTTTTATGACTATCCTGGATAGCCGTGAAGGGTTATTTCGAGATACGCAGGTTACTGAGCTCTTCACCGATCGTGTTAAAATCATCCAATAGATCCGCCGCTGTTGTTGCAACAAAGGCGTGTTTGGTAGAAGTTGCACAGCCTGCAAGGTTACCGCTAACAAACTCAACCGTGTAAATTATTATGCCGGCACTTTTCATGGCAGTACATGTTGCCAGCATTTTCTGATCAATTTTATCAGGGTAGCTGTCGCCATCGCTGGGCAAACTCGTATTCAGGAAACCCCTGTAATCATAATAGCTATGTGTTGGAGTTGTATCAAACCTTTCAGACCGGGCATATGCGTGATATCGGTCGTAGCTGCCCAGGGTGTTGATACCATCTGTCATTAGGATAACAACTTTATCCATATATGTTTCGAAATAGTTTAATGGCAAACTAGTATATGGGACCTGTGGGGTGACCTTGGTGTTTGTAGGTAAATTTATCGTTGAACTACCATACCATTCACCATTCCATCTAGGGGAAAGAGCGCGCCAACCCCAGACGAGGCCAATATTAACAGCGGTTGCGCCGTCGGCAACCATGTCGTCTATTTTATCAGTTATGGTCGTTTTCTCAGCCGTGAGCGGTAATATCACGGGCGGGCAATCCTCGTTGGGACCGCGGCTGGTGGTAATGGAGAAGTAATCCCCCCCTCTGCTTGACCGATATCTTTTCCAGTTATTTTTCATAACATTGTCATCGACATACTCACTAGACTCGTCTGGATCGTCGTAAAAAACATTATCCAGGTCTTTATGGTAGTCGTCCCAGAAATAGGGCACAAAGTCATTGTTAGGCGGATCATCTGACATATCAACGGTTCCGTTAATCAGATGGTCGCGCATTTCAATACAACCTTCCCAGCCATAGACGGTGTCATTGACACTGTCGCCAGTAACATCCCGGCCTAAGGCAGTATTCGAAGAATCTTGGGTAAATATACTATTGGTATTACTTGTCAGATTTGCGGGATAGCTGGACTTCAGCCAACCAATATTTTGTGGGCCAATGTTCACTGTTGTCGTATAGGGTACAATACTGACCCAAAGTTTATCATTGGTCTCGTTTCCACCATAAAGAATATCAATCAGATTAGTTGACGCCTCTTTCAGCACGGAAAGACGTGTGCCCGTTCCTGATGAAGATGTCATTGATCCAGTGTTATCCAGCACTAAAACCAGTTCCATACCTCTGTTGTCTCGTTTAATTTCCGTATTGGCGCCCACAGTTAGTTCTGGTTGCTTGAGCACGTTCATAAAGGTTGTTGCCATGTCAGCGCGAACACTGAGTGTAATATTCTCTTTATCTGTATCCCAACTAATAGTTGACGAATCCATGGTGATTGCAGCCGTTCCCATATAGCCAGGCGGGAAGTTTGCATCGAAGTACTTTTGCGCATCTGCATATATTTCCGCATCTGGTGAAAATATGTTGCGTCCTGCCGCCAGGCCTGCAGCGTCAAGTGCTGTGGATAGCTTGGATTTCAATACATAGGCGCGGCCAAGATCAACAGAGAGGCCGACAAAGCCGAATAAGGGAATAGCAAGAAACGCAATAATAACGGCGGACACGCCGTTGGTATTGCTACCAAATTCCTTTAAAGATTGGCGAAACGAAGTGAAGCTAAATCTCTTGTTCATGTTGACACCATATTCAAGATGACGAAATTAATTGCCAATAATATGTGCCTAAAACATTAACGTTGCCTAAAGAACTCTCTTAAATTTCTACAAAATTTTATCTTTACAATAAGTAGTAAAATACACATTCTATAATAAATACTCTTCTTTATTATGTATATATAAGGATAAAATTATAATATTTGAATAATTTTAAATATAAGAATAATAAATAAAAAAACATGTAAAATTTTACGATATTTTTACTTCGATAACCACTATAAAAATCCATTTCCTTTTAACTATTGATTAATCAATTCAGGTTTAAATGCTCAGCAAGGCGCGAGGCAAGACGAACTTGGAAAGCGCTTTATATGTTAAGGGGCTTTGCAGGTTGCGCTTTGTTGCAGGCTGAAAAGTCTAGGTGCCGACAGGTTATTTACCTTGAGGGGCTGAAAACCAAGTTTTGTTTAGTGTCAGGAATCTTTCCTGAGTATTAGGAGACTGAAAATGATTAAAGTTATTCGTTCTTTCGTAAATGACGAGTCGGGTGCGACAGCCATTGAATATGGTCTTATTGCTGCGCTTGTTGCATTGGTTGGTGTTGTTGCCTTTACTGCTCTTGGCGATACAGTGACCAAAGCATTCAGTGATATTGCTGAAGCTCTGTGTAATGGTACAGGTGGTAACTTCACACTGTCTAATACAGGTTCAAACAGCTGCTCATAAGATTAGTTCTGTGAGAAATTCGGGAGGAGCGCTTTTTGTGGCGCTCCTCTCACTCTACAAATTCCATTCAAGTTATTGAAGTCAATGCTGTAGAAGAAATTTGGAGGTCGTTATGTTTGAATTTACTCAGTTTTTTAAAGACGATGCCGGAGCCACAGCAATAGAATACGGATTAATTGCGGCGCTCGTCGCTGTCGCCGGAGTAATAGCCTTTACCGCGACCGGAGATACGATCCTGACTTCATTCACGAATATAACAGATGATTTCTGCACAGCGGTTGGCGGTAATTTCGCTATTACGAATACTGGAGAAAATAGCTGCGTTTTCTAGACCCCTGCCGGTTACTGCTGGATCGGGTTCCTACGTAACCCTTTCAATATGAAAGAATTTCTTTTGAAATAGATTCCGAATGATCCTTGTATATCACTTGATATTATTACTGCTGTTCACGCTAATCACATACGCAGCTCTATCAGATCTTCGAGATTTTACGATTCCCAATTTTGTAAGTATCACTATCGTAATACTTTACCCTCTGATGATTATGACCAGCCCAGATAACATAGACTGGGTAGGCAGCTTGATTGTCGCTTTAAGTGTTCTGGTCATTGGATTTATCTTCTTCTCACTAAGATTGTTTGGCGCAGGCGATATTAAAATGATTGCCGCACTTTCTTTGTGGGCGGGGCCATCACTTGTCACAAATTTTTTGTTTGTAACTGTTATAGCAGGCGGGTTGTTGGTGCTTTTAATTATTTCTCGGGAGGGTTTGCGTCAAGCCTTCGAAGGAACGGGATTTGCTCGCGGCATCAGGTTTGCATTTCAATCAAAAACCCAAGTCCCCTACGGTGTTGCAGTCGCATTTGGGGGCATGAGCATCCTTATGTCATATGAAAAAATTATCGGCATAAGCACATGAAAAACTCCTAAATTTAACCTGAAATTAATGTCTTAGGGCGTAACGTAGTATTTAATTGCAACATAATGGATTTAGAACCATGGCGCGAAAAATTTTATTAATCGTTTTTGCACTATTAATCACCGGATCAACCATTTTCTTTGTTCGTAGCTGGGTTGGTCAGCAGAAACAGCCCGTCGTAGAGACTGTGGAGACTGCTCCCGTAAAAGCGGATTATCAAATCCTCGTCGTTTCTACGGATCTTCCTGCAGGGACACTGGTTCAAGAGAAGCACCTTAAGTGGCAACCTTGGCCGGAATCAGATGATATTGAAGAAATATATGTAGTTGAAGAAGTGCGGACTTTGGAGGAGTTTGTCGGAACAGTTGTGCGTCAGGGGATCGGCAATGGTGAGCCAGTCACTGATTCGAGATTTATTAAGCCCGGTGAGCAGGGCTTTTTGGCCGCTGTATTGAATCCAGGTAAGCGCGCTATATCGATACCGATAAATGCAACGTCCGGTATCGCAGGGTTCGTGTTTCCGGGTGATCGGGTCGATGTAATCTTGACACATGGCCGGGTAACGGAATCTGAATCAGAAGAAGACGGAACAGCGACACGCCGGGCAAGTGAAACTATTCTCACAAATGCCCGGGTAATTGCGATGGATCAGTCGACAAATGATCAGGAACAGCAAGCATCTGTACGCGGACTCGCAACGCTTGAAGTGACACCCAAACAGGTAGAAATTCTTACGGTTGCCAAGGAAATGGGACGATTGAGCTTATCGTTGCGGAGTTTGGCTCAGGTTACTGACGAGAGAAAAAGTAAAGATGGCAAACCGGTTTTCAAAAGGGAACGGGGCCGTGGTCATACATGGGATAGTGAAGCAAGTTCAATTGTTACGGGTCCCAGACGTACAGGAATTCCCACAACAGTCATCAATGTCGTAAGAGCTGGCGATGCCAAGCAGAAGTTGTTCGACTAAGGAGTAGTTTCAATGCTGACGAAATTAGTAAAACCAATAGCAGCGTTTGGGTTGGCCTTGTGTCTGGCTGTGATAACTCCGTCGATGTCTAATGCAGCGCAAGTTATTAATTCAAAAGGTGATATTCTTGCCTTAACGCTGAATTCAGGAAAACTGGTTCAACTGGATAAACCGGCAACATCCGTTTTTATCGGAAATCCGGAATTGGCAGATGTACAGGTTCAGTCACCAACCATCATTTATGTCTTTGGTAAGGGTACCGGAAGCACGAACTTATTTGCGTTGGATGCAAAGGGAAGAGTTCTTCTAAATTCTCCTGTAACGATTACCCATGATGTAACATCACTCAATGAGAGCTTGGAAAGGATTTCTGCTTACGGTGGTCTTCAAGCACGATCTACACCGACTGGAATTATGCTGACTGGTCGGGTAAGGACAGCTGCTGAAGCCGAAGATGCAAATCGCATGGCGGCTCTCTATCTTGGTGGGGGTACAATTTTCAATCGCATCTCGGTTGAGGGCGCATTGCAAGTAAATCTACGTGTTCGAGTCGCTGAAGTTGCGCGATCTGTTACAAAACGGTTCGGAGTAAACTGGGAAGTATTGGGAAATGTTGGTGATGCTGTATTGGGTTTCGCAAGAGGGCCTGATATTTTGGATGCTACGAATACAATTATACGACCGACTACTGGAACGCAAGGATATGCGGGATATCAGGATAGCAATGTAAACGTAAATGCTTTGGTTGATGCTCTGGACGAGGAAGGGTTGCTTACCGTTCTGGCTGAGCCCAATCTGACCGCACTTTCTGGCGAATCAGCAGAATTCCTGGCAGGTGGTGAATTTCCAGTTCCTGTACCCCAGGAAGATGGCGCGGTTACTGTTCAATACAAACCATTTGGTGTTTCGCTCGAATTTACGCCAACAGTTGTAGCGGATGATCGGATTAATTTAGTGGTGAAACCTGAAGTCAGTCAGCTTTCTTCAACTTCGGCTATCAATGTCGGTGGTTCTTTTATTCAGTCATTGTTGACGCGAAGGGCAGAAACAACAGTTGAACTTGCCAGCGGGCAAAGTTTTGCAATCGGCGGGCTGTTGAACAATGATGGCGATAACAATGTTTCCAAAACCCCATTTTTAGGCGAGATTCCTATTCTAGGTGCGTTATTCCGATCAGCTTCGTTCCAGCGAAATGAAACGGAATTGATTATTATTGTTACGCCATATCTGGTTAAGCCTTCTAACTCTCGTATTGCTGTTCCAACGGACGGATACATCCCTCCTAACGATAGCAATCTGTATGTGGAAGGTAAGAGCTTCCGGCCTACGCTGGGTAAAGATGCGCCTACAGCTCAGCCTTCCCCAACAACTGCTGCGAACAATGAAGTTAAACTCGTTGGTCCTGCTGGCTTTATTCTGGAGTAACCCAAATGTATCGGAAATATCCAATGAAACGATTAAATTTGATTAGTCTGGTTGCACTGTCTGCAGTCACAGTTGCTTGCTCACCAGTCGCTTTTGATCCAAGTTTTACTGAAACGGCAACGCCTCAAAATGCCCAACTGGAGAAGCAGATTAGCGTTGATAAGCTCACCCCGACAGTAATCGTTGAATTTGCTCCGGGCCGAGCTGGCATGAGTGATTTGTCGAAGGGGAAAATACTCGGGTTTCTAGAAGCTCAGGGAATTGGCTTTGGAGATGATGTCGAAGTCGAATTGCCGACTTTCGTCGGTAATGGTGGCCTTAATGAACAACGTTTTGGAGAAGTAAGCGAATTTCTACAGGATCGCGGATTTAAAGTGTTACCTGTCATCACAAAAGAGAATAGCCGTAACACATTGCGTGTCTATTTTACGAAATATGTGGCTACCGTAGACCCGGATTGTGAAAACGGTTGGTACCGACCAAAAGGCCTGGGGTATGAGAACCTGCCGTTGCCGAACATGGGATGTACAACTGCAAATGCATTGGCAGGAATGATAGAAAACCCCAAAGATCTTGTTGATCCAAATGACTCGAGCCCGACCATTGGCGAGCGAGCAGCAAAGTCTGTTCAGAAATATCGTGGTGGTGCCGCAGGCGGCGGTTCAAGCAGCTCGGAAAGTAATTAAGGGAGACTAAACGCATGGGCAACGCAGCATCAAATTTGAGCACATTATTTGGAACACAAGTGTGCGAAGACTATATGGCCTTTGTAGATGACGAACATTCTTTGGGCGTGAGCCGTGAAGTATGTTCTGCTCTGGATTGGTCGGCCGACGCTAGTCAGGATGGTGGCATTACTGCTGCACTTGAGCGAATTGAGCCCGGAAACTCACCTAAAGTTGTACTGGCAGATATTAGCAAAAGTATCGATCCTGATGGCGATATTACACGCCTAATTCGGAAAGTTGGCCCCAATAACACATTGATAATTCTCGGGACATCAAATGACGTTAGCGTCTTTCGAAAGATGATCGCGCTGGGGGCAAAGGATTACCTTGTAAAGCCGCTGACGATGGAAGTTCTAAAAGATGCTGTCGAAAATGTTGATAGACAGGCACAGGCATTTCAGGCGGCACAAAGCGGCCGCTTGACAGTTGTTGTAGGTGTGCGCGGCGGTGTCGGCGCAACGACTATTGCAACGAACATGGCTTGGATTATGGCAAATGAGGAGAAGTTGGGAACGGCATTGCTGGATCTTGATTTGCATTTCGGCACATCGACATTATCCCTTGATATTGAAACCGGTGGCGGTTTTCGGGAAGCCCTGGAAAACCCGCATCGGTTGGACAAATTGTTCCTGGACAGCGCAATCGTGAAAGATGGCGACAAACTTGCAGTTCTGGGTACGGAAGAACCAATCGATGAAGTTATCGATTTAAGTGAAGAATCGATTGATACACTGATAGGCGAAATCAGCCAGGATTATAACCAGGTGATTGTTGATCTACCGCGCCACCTTCTTCCAACTCAAGGTGCGTTGCTGGCGTCTGCTGATACGGTGATTTTGATCTCAGACCAGTCACTGGCAGGAATTCGTGATATCAATCGAATTACTCAGGCAATGACATCTTTGCAAACGAAAGGTCGCATTCTTAAAATAGTTAGCCGTGTAGGTTCTGAGCGAGCCGCGCAGGTTTCCAAAGCGGATTTTGAGCGTGGATTGAATGAGAAAGTTGATTATTCAGTTCCGGAAGAGCCAAAAACGCTAACAATTTGCGCAAATGCGGGTAAAGCAATCGGAGAGGTTGCTGCCAAATCTTCAATCGCTAAAGTTCTACGCGAACTCTCAGCGGATGTTTCCGATTATACTGAGCCGCAAAAGAAGGGGCTTTTCAAGATGGTCCCTGGTGGCAAGAAGAAAAAAGAAGTGGGGCCTAAAGAGTGAGCTTGTGGCGATCATCTTCCTCTGACAGTAAAGTCAAACCTGTTCCCACCTTACCTAGTGCTGCGGGACCACAGGCGGCTGACCTTTTGGCAAAATACATGCCGGAAGTTCGGGAAACGCTTCTGCCAAACCTGTCGGCAGACGAAAACCGTTCTGTTGTAGCCCAACAGGTGAAAACGTTTGTTCGTGACGCAATGTCGCGGGAAAAAATTCAACTGAATGTGCTCGAGCAACGTACTTTGGTCAATGACTTGACGGTGGGCTTGTGGTCAGAAATAGAGAAAAAGCAGACTACGAACGGTACAACCCCACCAAGACCGGCTGAGCCTTCCAATGAATTGGATCAATCAAATTTTTCTGGCGCTGCAGAAGAAGCCAATGCACTGGATAACACCAAAATTGTTGAAGAAGGCGTCACTGTTTTTGGCGCGGACCCTGTTGCTCCAGCAGAGGTTACTGCTGAGTTCGAGCAACCACAGACTCTAGACTCGTTCCAGGATACTGCTTCCGGTGACGACGAAGAGTTCAGCGAACCGGTTGTTCCTTTGGCTAAAAGTGTGGAAGATAAAGAAGAAGAGGATGATAATTCCTCAGAAGTTTTCAATTTATCTATGGCACCTGAAACGACGGGCGTTAAAATTAATGCTCATCTAGAAGGCATAAAATCAATTGTCCAGCCGTTATTGATGGAAAGAATTGATATCAGTGCCGCTGTTACAATGGATAGGCTGGATCTCGCCCGCGATATATCTGATATTATTACGGATATTTTGATCGAGGAACGCATTCAGTTAAATCAGCGTGAGCAACGTGAATTAACTGAAAGTTTGATGCATGACATGCTCGGTTTGGGGCCGCTCGAACCATTGCTAGCTGACGATGGCATAACGGATATTATGGTCAATGGCCCAAAACAGGTGTTTATCGAAAAAGAAGGCAAGCTTGTACTATCCGATTGCCAGTTCCGGGATAACGCGCATGTTCTGAGTGTTGCAAGTCGTATTGTTAGTCACGTTGGGCGCCGTGTCGATGAAACCAGTCCACTGGTTGATGCTCGTCTGGCAGACGGCAGTCGTGTCAATATCATCATTCCGCCATTGGCCATCGATGGGCCATCCATTTCTATACGTAAGTTTGCGAAGCAGAAGATTACGCTGGATGTAATGGAGAGGACGAAGAATTTGTCGCCTGCGTCGGCAACCGTTTTGCGTGTCGCCGGTAGATGTCGACTAAATATTTTAATTTCGGGTGGTACGGGCTCTGGTAAAACCACGATGCTTAACGCCATATCTCAGCTAATCGATCCTGGTGAACGTATTGTCACTATTGAAGACGCAGCGGAACTCCAATTACAGCAACCTCATGTAGTAAGGTTGGAAACACGATCTGCAAATCTTGAAGGTGGCGGGGAAATCTCCATGCGAGATCTTCTAAAGAACGCCCTGCGTATGCGTCCAGATAGGATTATTCTTGGCGAGATTCGTGGCAGTGAAGCGATTGACATGCTGCAGGCAATGAATACCGGCCATGATGGGTCGTTATCGACAATTCATGCCAACCGTCCGAGAGAGGCCTTAACGCGGCTGGAAAATATGGTTGGTATGTCGAGCGTGAATTTGCCGGCGAAGGCAGTAAGAACTCAGATAGCCTCTGCGATTGATCTAATCGTTCAGATTAGCCGGATGCGAGACGGTGTACGTCGTGTGACCTATATCTCTGAAGTTGTAGGTATGGAAGAAGATGTCATCACTATGCAAGACCTCTTCTGGTATGAGTTCCACGGGGAAGATAAAGGTGGCCGGTTGCTTGGTGATTTCAAATCTACGGGGCTACGTCCTCATTTTGCGCCGCGCGCCGCCTATTTCGGACTAGAGAAAATGCTGTTGGGAGCCGTATGATGTTGGGAACTTCCGGACCTATCGATCAATTGACCGTCATGCTCGTTGTCGGCGGTGCGACATTGTTAATTTCGCTTCTATTAGTATTTGCGTTTGCGGGCGGATCCGATCATTCCTCGAGCTCACGTAGAAGATTAACAGAAATCAGTCAGGGCCAGAAAACAACCGGCAAAACCAAAGCGCGTGAAACGGCCCGGCGCTCACAGGAAACCAGCGGCATCAAAATTATCGATTTGCTGCTCAAAAAACTGATTCCCAATCCAGATCTACTGCGAAGCAGACTGGAAAAAACAGGGCGCAAGATTTCAATCGCACAATATTCTTCTATTGCTGTGGTATTAGCGCTGATTGTAACAGTCTTGACTCACCTGCTTTATGACGTGTCGTTATTTCTAGCCATTCCAACGGGCCTATTTTGCGGATTGTTTTTCCCGCATGTAATCGTCGGCTTTCTTGGCAAACGCCGTATCAATAAATTCATGAAAACCTTTCCGGAGGCAATTGAGCTTTTGTGCCGTGGCCTGCGGGCAGGTCTACCGATAAGTGAAGCAATTGTAACCGTTGGAAATGATGCCCCAGATCCAGTTGGTAAGGAATTTCGAGGCGTTGCTGACGCGATGCGTGTTGGCCAGAGCATCGAGCAAGGGCTTTGGGATGTCGCCAGCCGAATTGATTTACCGGATTTCAAATTCTTGATCATCGCTATTTCCATTCAACGGGAAACAGGGGGTAACCTGGCAGAAACACTCGCTGGTCTTGCCAATACATTGCGTAAACGCCGGCAAATCAAACTCAAGATTAAAGCGATGTCCTCTGAAGCACGTGCTAGTGCCTGGATTATAGGATCACTGCCTTTTATCATGTTTGTTTTACTTTGGTTTGCCAATGATGCCTATGTCGGTACGTTGATCGAAGATCCGAGGGGCGCATATATGATCGGCGCCGGTCTAACAATGATCGGAACCGGGTGCGCTGTTATGGCTAAAATGGTCAGGTTTGAAATTTAGGAGGCAACATGGTTGATCTAGTTAGCCTATTACCAGATTTTCTAAGGTCTGAGGACATGTTGGCGCTTATTGCTGGCGGTGCGTCGCTGGCTGTTGTCCTGATGATGTGGAGGGCATTTCTTGTCAAAGATGCTTTGCCCGGGAGGATTAAAAGCCTTGAAAAGAGGCGGACAGCTCTTAAAGAGAACATAGCCAACGAGACTAAACAGCGAAGCAAGTTGATTGTGCGCGAAAACCTCATGCATCGCGTCGTGCAAAAAATGCAGTTGATGCGGGGGGAACGTGCCCGCGTCATGGCAGCGAAACTTGCTCAAGGCGGCTGGCGCTCAAAAGATGCGCTGGTCACATATCTCTTTGCAAAAATATCCTTGCCATTGTTGTTCACAAGTCTTGCTTTGATGTATTTATTGGGCACCAATCCTTGGGATTGGGATGTTCTTGTTTGTATTCTTGCGTCAATTGGCGCCGGCTTTATTGGATATCTCCTTCCGGATACGCTTGTCAAAAACAAGGTATCGAAAAGATATGAAGCAATTCGCAAAACGCTGCCGGATGCGCTCGATCTTTTGGTTATTTGTACGGAAGCTGGATTGAACCTTGATAGTGGCCTTGACAGAGTGTGTCGTGAAGTTGCGAATTCAGCACCAGAGCTGGCCGACGAATTTGGATTAACCTCGATTGAACTGGGTTTTCTACCAGATCGAAAGCAGGCACTTGGAAACCTTGCAAGCCGGGTTGATTTTCAGGCTATGACAACACTTGTCAATACTCTGCTCCAAACAGAAAAATATGGTACCCCTTTGGCTGTTGCCTTGCGTGTACTAGCGGCAGAAATGCGTGAAGAGCGTCTGATGAAAGCAGAGGAAAAAGCTGCTCGTCTACCGGCCATTATGACGGTTCCAATGATCGTCTTTATTTTGCCCGCTTTGTTTATTGTTCTTATCGGACCAGCCGTCTTGCGCGCTATCGACGCCTTCAACTAATGTTGAGCAATATGCGTTTCTCTCTCTTACATAATTGCTCTTAGGGGCGCGGCCAGGGTATCGTCTAAGGCCAGCCTGCTCTGGTAGGCAAGGGGGAGATAGCTGTTTCTAACACTATCGAACTATGAGGGTCTTGTTGAGTTCAGGTAGGTGTTCAAGTAACCCCACAGTCACTTCAATTCTCCGTAAATATATTGTTTCGTTATCCTGCACCTGCAGGAATTAGCTTGAGCAAGAGTACTTGCAAGGCCTAGTCGCTAAGAACCTGCACTGCCTGCCACTCCTTTGTGACTGGGAAATTTAGTCTTCTACGTTTTATTTGACTTATAAGTGATCAGAAGAGGACAGAAGGATAGAAGGAGCCAGAGGGAGATGCGGCCTGTCGGGTTTTGCAGGATTGCCCACTTCAGTGACTACTCACTTCAGGAGAAACAAAAAAAACGGGCCCTTTTAGGGGCCCGTTTTATTGTAACGTTCATACTTATAGTGCGCCGATATCTTTAGTGAAATCCGCTACCTGATTTTCATCAGTTTTTGCTTTGTTGTCCTGGGCAATAGATTTTGTGGCATCTTCCTTCGATTTATTTTCAACCATAATCTGGTCAGGCGCCAGGGCTTTTGGCTTGGCGATATTCGCGCCCATGGGCATAAAGCAATCATGGCTTCTATCCCGCAAGGTTCCACAAAGCGTCATTGTTTGTGTTTTGTTGGAGAAGCCACCGATTTGAACCCGATAGAAAACTCCACCATTCTCGTTCCCGAGATCTGCTTGCGCAATGATCGGATCAATTCCCTCTAGAATGTCTTTATTCTGATCGTGCAGGATTTTCCATCCCTTTTCGGCGTGAGCGCGTTCCTTGTAGGAGCCCAATTGCAGGTAATATTTCCCGCCATCCGGTTTGTAGGAGTTAATGCTGCCAGCAGAACCAGCGGCAAAGGCTATATTTTCTTTAGCCGGCAAGTCGTTATCAGCAACCGATTTTTCAGCTTTCGGCGCTGGCATCGGAGTCATCTTCTCTTCAATTCTCCACTCACTATATTTAGGTGTTTCCGATTTCGGTTCCACGTTAAACATCTCGCTTGCAGATTTTTTGGTCGGACTTTTCTTGGCGAATGTCGTTGGTTTTGGGTCTGAATTTGTTTGTGCATCCGCAACGTTACTTGATTTAGGCTTTTCTACCTTTGCCAGCTTTTTCGGTGCGGCCGGTTTAGGGGTTGTGGCAGGTTTTTCTGCCTGAGCAACCATTTTCGGTGCGACTGGCGTTGGAACAGTTGATTTTACAGTTGGCGCCGGTTTAGCCGGTTTAGCCGGTTTTTCCACCCTGGCTATGGTAATCGGTGCCTTTGGCGCCGGTACAAGTGCTTTTGGCGCTGTTGCTTTTTTCTTTGTGCTGGACCCTAAATTGTTGTTGAGCGTTTCACTTTCATGCCGTGCAACGATCATATCCGGGTTGGCAGGCTCTCGTGGTTTCGATTTTACCGCTTCAATTTCCGGAACGGCTTTATCTTGTGAAGCCTTCATCAGCTTGACTTGTTCACCAATTGAAGCTGTTTGAACATCCGTAGTGCCATTCAATGCCTCAAAATACAACGCGTTATTTCTGGCGTCTTTCTCAGAAAGATCCATCCGCGAATATTTCATTGCCTCTTTAGACTTACCAGCCATGCCATATGCCAAAGCCAGTGTCTGACGGTGCTTTGGTGTAGCGGCGGGATCTTCTGTAACTACTTTCAGTATTGCTATTGCTTTTTCAGTTTGACCGGATAGAGCCAAAGATAATGCAAGGTTACTTTTATAGTTCAGATTGATGGGATCAGCTTTGATTGCTCGCTTGTAGTAATCTTGTGCTTTCTCATGATCACCTGCCTTATCATACGCAATCCCCATTCCACCAAGGGAGGAGGCGTTGTTTCCATCAATTGTCAGAGCTGAGGCAAATGCCTTAGTTGCTTGAAGCGGCTTCTCTTGCTGAAGATTGGTATAACCAACACCATGATAGGCGGCGATATTATATGGATCAAATTCGAAAATACGTTCATAGACATTAATCGCGTCATCTGTGCGACCGGTCTTTCGAAGGATATTAGCTATTTTTAAGAGTGGCTCCGGGTTTTTAGGCTGCTCTTTCGCGGCAGTGGCATAAAGCCGGATTGCGGTCGATGCATCATTATTTGCCCAGGCTTTATCAGCAATTTTTACAAGTTGCTTCCAGGAAAGTGCTTCTTCTGGGTTATTTGCCTTTGTGGTGCTGGCAATGGGTTTTTGTTCAACAACTGCCGGGTCTGCCATGGCTGACTCGTCTGAGATAGTATTACATCCAGCGACAACTAATCCAGTTGTGGCAAGAAGAATAGTCCGAAAACGGGCTGTAAACTTTAATTGATGCGGCACAGCTAAAGGCCTCTCTTTTAATATAAGACAAATCTACGCCTTAAATTAGAGGTATCTTCCTTATAAACGGTTAATGTTAGACCGCAATTATGCTAAAAATTTAGTAATTATGAAAAATCTATGTTTTATAGTGGTTTACGAGCCCTAATGATCGTTTCAGAAATACTGAATTAATAATTAAATTTCACATCCCTTTGTAAGCTGCCTCAAATGTTACAACCGCCTTCTTTTAGTGGGTAAGGGTTGCTGGTCGATTGAAGCTGGTGTTGAAGGTTCCATATTGCGAGTGGCGCTGGGTGGCATGTACTGGGGATTATAAGGCTTGAATGGGGGAGGTGTATTTGAAGCAGCGGAATTCGCGGCATATGGCGCATTGGGTTGCGGAAGGTTTGGATCAATAAAACGGTCAAATATTCCTGATTGAATTTGCTCTGGAAGAACACTGAATAAGGAGGATGTATTCTCCATTCCAATTCCATTGATAAAATTCGCAATTGTTATGGTTAACAATCCAGTCCGAACTGTTCCGGGATCTACTCCCTGTTGCTTACATTTTGCAAGCGCTTCAGATAATTCTTTTGCAACAATTGTGTTCATATTATTATGTTCCATGTTATTGCTCCATAGCCTGCCTGGAAGAGTAATCCAGCCCTGTCTGTACAGATAACGCTGTTATCGAAGATATGTGAACTTATGGTGATAGTTTGACGTTCACGTAAGGCCTGGCTGCAATCACGCGTGCGGCTTATGATATGGTCACTTAATTGCATATATTGGTGCCGCTATCGGGAAGATACTAGATGGAAAAAAAGTTAGTGGAGTTGAAAGAGCTTATTGGACGCAGCGATAGAATTGTTGCGTTTACCGGAGCTGGGATAAGTACTGAAAGCGGTATTCCGGATTTTCGTAGTCCCGGCGGGCTGTGGGAGAAAAACAGACCCATAGATTTTTCAGAATTCATGTCTTCTGAGGAAGCAAGGCGAGAGAGCTGGCGGCGCAAATTTGCAATGGACTCAGTTTTATCGAATGCCAAGCCAAATTCGGGGCACTTAGCCTTGTCGTCCCTTTATCGCGCTGGAAAAATGAAGACTGTTATTACTCAGAATATTGACGGCTTGCATCAGGATTCCGGCATTGCTGACAGTGATGTTGTTGAAGTGCATGGCAACACTACTTATGCCAAATGCCTTGATTGCCAGGACCGTGTAACGTTGGATTCTGTCCGTCAAGTATTTGAAAATAATGAAAATCTGCCCGAATGCAAATTATGCGGCGGCATCATTAAAACCGCAACAATATCATTCGGCCAAGCCATGCCTGTTGAAGAAATGAGGCGTGCCGAAGCGGCCGCACTTAATGCTGATTTATTTATGGCCATAGGATCGTCATTGGTTGTCTATCCGGCTGCAGACATCCCGCTTATTGCAAAACAAAATGGTGCTATTTTGATAATTGTAAATAGGGAGCCGACACCTTTGGATACCTATGCAGATTTCGTGTTAAGAGGTGAAATTGGTGATACCCTTGATGCTGTCACAAAAATGTAAGAAAAGCCCACCATATTGACAAGATTGTAGTATTGAGTGTCTCGCGTTGAAATTTTGAGATAAAGAATGAGTGATAACAACGGTTATTTCAGGAAAATGATACTGTTCATTTTCATTGTTGCCGCTCCGGTCGCAGCATTTTCAGTATGGCTTGTAAACGAAGGTACTTTAAATTATCAGAATTTTTTCATTTTGATATTATTGGTAATTTTTCCCTCCCTTGCTTTGTACATAAAGCTCTCACAGGATTTAAAGGCAATTACAAAGCGGATAGAAACGGTCACGAATACAGGTTTGCAGGCCGAGCGTCTGGGCGTCGCAGAGGTACCTTATTTGTTGCCGGCAGATAACCTGCTATTGATTTTGCAGCAATATCACCGGATTTTACGGAGAATGCTGGAGGAATCCCGTGCTGCACAACAGAATACAGCATTTCTATTCGATAAATTACCGGATCCTGTTTTAGTTCTCGATAGTAAAAGACAAATTGTGCAGTCAAATGCGGCGGCGGCCAGATTTTTCAATACTGAAAATATTTCCGGCGATTTAACAGGATTTCTTCGTCAGCCAGCGTTATTGAAGGCTATAGAAAAAGCCTACAAGGGCGAAACTTCTGACCAGAATGTGGAAATTACCCTATCTGATACTGTGGTTCGGTATGTGGCGGCTTATGTTGTGAATTTGCGCTCTGAAGATGCGGCGGAATTGCAATTGATCGTGACACTTCATGACTTAACGGCCTCTCGTAAGCTGGAGCAGATGCGGGTAGATTTTGTTGCAAATGCCAGTCATGAATTGAGGACACCTCTTGCTATTTTGATTGGCGCTTTAGAGACGCTGATGGGGCCGGCACGAGACGATTTGCAGGCCCATCAGCGGTTTTTCGACATGATGCAGAAGCAATCGGCTCGCATGTCGCAACTAACAGACGATCTTCTATCCTTGTCACAGATAGAAATAAATGAACATTCCCGCCCTTCAGAAGCTGTGGATATTGGACAGATCATCTGTAGTGTGAAGAATATGATCCAGATGAAAGCAGAAGGCTTGAGGAAGAATATCAGCCTGGAGCTGCCGGAGCAGAACATGACGGTTGCCGGGGACGCGGATCAGCTTTCGCAAGTGTTTATCAACCTTGTGGATAATGCTTTAAAATACAGTAGCGAAGAAGCCGAGGTTAAGGTCCGTGTTTCAACTGGAGAGAAAAGCGTCAAGGTAAGTGTAATTGACACAGGTGAGGGGATAGATCCTGAACATTTACCGCGGCTCACCGAGCGTTTCTATCGTGTAAACAGTGACCGCAGTCGGGAGCTTGGTGGAACCGGACTCGGGTTAGCTATTGTTAAGCATATCGTGAGTCGTCATCGCGGTAACCTGGAAATCGAATCTGTGCTCGGTAAAGGATCTGTATTCACCATTATTCTTCCTCTCTTGCCTTCTAAATAGGCAGTATTCTGCGTTTATTTTGGCTGTAACAATACTGTCATAAAACTGAAGTACATCCGTCATCATCCATTGGCAATGTTCCGGCATCGGCAGATTTGCTGTCGACATAAATTACGGAGAATTACTCGTGCTAAAGAAAACACTCGGCCTGGCAATCATCGCATCTGTTGCGTTTGCTGGACAGGCATACGCCCGCGACCAAATCCAGATCGTTGGCTCTTCAACAGTATTTCCATTCGCAACAACAGTCGCCGAAGAATTTGGCAGCAAAGGCCAGTTTAAAACACCAGTAGTCGAAAGCACTGGTTCAGGCGGCGGTTTAAAACTTTTCTGTGCCGGTCTTGGTGAACAGACACCAGATATTACGAATGCGTCACGTCGTATTAAGAAATCTGAAGTCGAGAAATGCGCAGCCGCGGGTGTCACGGATATCACTGAAGTCAAAGTCGGATTTGACGGTATCGTTCTTGCCAATTCTAAAGCCGCAGCTCCAGTTGAGCTGAGCAAAAAACAGGTTTTCATGGCGCTTGCGAAGCAGGTTCCTGTAAATGGCGAGCTTGTCGACAACCCTTACAAAACTTGGAAAGATATCGACCCGTCCTTGCCCGATACAAGAATTGAGGTCTTGGGCCCTCCACCAACCAGTGGAACTCGGGACGCTTTTGTTGAGCTCGCCATGGAAGGCGGCGCGAAGAAATTTGACATGCTAAAAGCGCTCCGCAAATCAGATAAAAAAGCGTTTAAAGCTATTGCTCATACGGTTCGTGAAGACGGTGCATTTATAGAAGCTGGTGAAAATGACAATCTGATCGTCAATAAACTGGTTGCTAATCCAGCAGCTCTTGGAATATTCGGATTTAGCTTTCTTGATCAGAATGCTGACCGTATTCAGGGGGGTGTCATCGGGGGTGTGGCTCCCACTTTCGAAAATATCTCAAGTGGTGACTATGGAATTTCCCGTTCGCTTTATTTCTACGTTAAAAATGCGCATGTGGGGAAAACGCCTGGCCTTCAAGAATTCATTGTAGAATTTACCAGTGAAGATGCTTTCGGTGAGTATGGTTATCTAACGGACAAGGGTTTGATCCCGCTGTCTGCAGAAGATCGTGAAAAAATCCGGAATGATGCGACATCTTTAACGAACCTAAAAATGATGTAAAACCGATTTGCTGGCGGATATTTAATATTCGCCAGCACTTTATTCCTTTTACCCACTTTTCCTGAGACCGCCAAAATGAGCCTGTTTCCTCTTCTGATCGTTCTGCTGCTGATGTGTTCAGTCGGATACTGGTACGGATCAAAAAAAGCTCTTAGCGGTGTTAAGGGAAGTTCAAAATTTATCACATCCCGTCCACAGCAATTCGGAATTTATGTGGTCGTTTGGGGCCTATTGCCACCAGTTCTTCTCGGTGTAATTTGGACCGTCGTTCATACCGCAGGGCTTGACAGATCTTCCCCCTTAGTTGAAGCGGTGGACCAGACCGTGTTTCCAGTCGCCATCATGATTGCTGCAGCAGCTAGTCTGTATCTGGCGGTTGCTCGGATTAATCCAGATCTCCGGGTCAGGAAGACACTGGAATATGTTGTTTATGCCGTCCTTATTCTCGCATCCCTGTTATCAATCCTGACAACTGTTGGCATTATTGTCTCCTTACTTTTTGAGACAATTCAGTTTTTTGGTAAAGTGCCATTGTCTGAGTTTTTTTTCGGGCTTAACTGGAGCCCGCAAACCGCATTACGTGATGATCAAGTTGGATCGTCAGGCGCGTTCGGGTCCATTCCCCTGTTTGCCGGCACCATGCTGATTACCTTTATCGCCATGTGTGTCGCTGTTCCTTTAGGGTTGCTAAGTGCCGTTTACATGACGGAATATGCCTCAAATCGTTTCCGGGCTGTCGTCAAACCTATCCTTGAGATTCTCGCTGGCATACCAACTGTTGTTTATGGATTTTTCGCGGCATTAACCGTTGGTGTTTTCTTTCGCGATGTGGGTGAGTCCATTGGATTGCAAGTTGCATCTGAAAGCGCGCTGGCGGCCGGTGTCGTCATGGGAATGATGATAATACCGTTCGTTTCTTCTCTGAGCGATGACATCATAATGGCCGTCCCTCAAAGTTTGCGAGATGGGTCATACGGCTTAGGTGCCACCAAATCCGAAACAGTTCGAAACGTAATATTGCCGGCGGCCCTTCCGGGGATTGTCGGTGCGGTCTTACTGGCCGTCAGTCGGGCGATTGGCGAAACAATGATTGTTGTTATGGCAGCAGGCTTTGCCGCAAATTTAACGGCAAATCCGCTGGAATCCGTAACTACGGTAACTGTCCAGATCGTTGGTCTCTTAGTTGGCGATCAGGAATTCGATAGCGCAAAAACGCTTGCTGCGTTCGCGCTGGCGCTAACGCTATTTATTGTCACTTTATGCTTAAACGTGATCGCCTTGATGGTGGTGCGAAAATATCGAGAGAAATATGACTGACATGTCACCATCGGAAAGGCCTAAAGGCTGGGCTTCAGAAGAGTTTGTGAACAATCTCGCGAAACGGCAGAGATCTGAAAAGCGATTCCGTCGGATGGGCTTGGGTGCGATTGTAATCGCGCTGGCGCTTCTTGCCACTCTGCTGGTCAGTATAATAGGCAGGGGATACACTGCTTTTATTCAAACTTACATTACACTTGATATTACTTTTTCAGAGGAAATTATCGACAAAAAGGGAACGCGTGATCCTGTTGATTTGCGAGCGGCAAGCTATGGAAATCTTGTTCGCGAAGCATTGCGAAAAGAATTTCCCGATGTAACTCAACGAAGAGAGTTAAGGCAATTATTTGGCCTTGTCAGTAAGGACGCGGCGCGTCAGCTTCGGATAATGGTCGAAAAGGATCCGGAAATTATCGGCAAAACAGTCCCTGTTACTGTTCTCGCCAGTGATGATGTCGATATGTTCAATAAAGGATATATCCCTCGTGATGTTGTGCAAGATGACCGCCGGGTTAAAGATAACGAGATAAAATGGATAGATAGCTTAGAAGCCGCGGGAGATATCTCAACTCAGTTTAACTCTCGTTTCTTTACGGGCGGAGATAGCCGGGAGCCGGAGATGGCGGGCATAGCCGGGGCGATGGTTGGTTCTTTGTATACACTTTTGGTAACCTTTATCATTTCATTTCCCATAGGTGTCATGTCTGCAATCTATCTTGAAGAATTTGCGCCAAGGAACAAACTGACGGATCTTATCGAAGTGAACATCAACAATCTTGCTGCGGTTCCCTCGATTGTATTTGGGCTCTTAGGATTGGCAATTTTCCTCAATGTCGCCCATCTGCCAAGATCGGCGCCGATAGTCGGCGGATTGACACTCGCACTCATGACCTTACCAACAATTATTATCGCTGCCAGAGCCTCTATACGGGCGGTACCCGATAGTATTCGAAATGCTGCGTTAGGGCTCGGGGCATCACGGCAACAAACTGCCTTTCACCATGTACTGCCCTTGTCTATGCCTGGTATATTGACGGGGACTATTATTGGCCTTTCCCAGGCGCTTGGGGAAACCGCCCCGTTGCTGATGATTGGAATGGTTGCTTTTATCGCGGATATACCGGGAGGGGCCTTTGATCCGGCAACAGTCCTACCGGTTCAGATTTTCCTGTGGGCTGACAGCCCGGAGCGTGCCTTTGTGGAAAAAACGTCCGGGGCAATTATGGTTCTTCTCGCTTTTCTTGTTTTTATGAATGCTTTGGCAGTATTGCTTCGCAAGAAGTTTGAACGCCGCTGGTAAAGGAATAAATTATTGCAAACTCAAACACAGCTAATTGAAAATACTGTACATGATCTGAAGTCGATTATTACGACTAAAAATGTGAATGTGTTTTATGGTCAGACACAGGCGTTAAAAAACGTAAATCTCAATGTGCCTGAAAATCGTATTACAGCGCTAATCGGGCCTTCCGGTTGCGGCAAATCCACCTTTTTGAGATGCCTTAACCGGATGAATGATACGGTTGAGGGCTGCCGTGTCACAGGTGAAATACTATTGGACGGTGTCGATATATATGATCGTAATATCGACGAGGTTCTCCTTAGAGCGCGGGTGGGAATGGTTTTTCAAAAACCCAATCCTTTTCCCAAATCAATCTACGATAATGTCGCATATGGCCCGCGTATTCACGGCTTGGCAGCCAACAAGGATGCTCTTGATGAAATCGTTCTGACCAGCCTGGAAAAGGCGGGTTTGCTAAAAGAGGTACAGGACCGGCTCCATTCTTCTGGAACTGGTCTGTCTGGCGGTCAGCAGCAAAGACTGTGCATAGCGCGGGCGATGGCGGTTCAACCGGATATTATTTTGATGGATGAACCCTGTTCTGCGCTAGATCCAATTGCAACGGCTAAAGTCGAAGAATTGCTGGATGAACTAAAACAGAACTATTCCATTGTGATCGTGACGCATTCCATGCAGCAGGCCGCCCGCGTCTCGCAAAAGACTGCCTTTTTTCATTTGGGGGAAATTGTTGAAATAGGGGACACGGAAAGCTTGTTTACCAGCCCTGCAGACGAACGAACACAGGGTTATATTACCGGTCGGTTTGGATGATGAATATTCTGATAAATTTGAGGAGACCTCTTAAATGAGTGGTTCAGGACATATTGTAACATCTTTTGATGAAGAGCTTGAAGTTATGCGTAACACCATAATAGAAATGGGTGGCATAGCAGAATCTCAACTTGAATCCGCTGTTCGTGCCTTGATTGACAGAGATAGCGAACTCGCTCAAAAAACCATTGCTGGAGACGCCGCAGTGGATGAGTTGGAACAGGCCATAGACAACATGGCTATACGTGTTCTGGCCCTGCGCAATCCGGTTGCAGATGATCTTCGGCTGGTGATTTCCGCCCTTAAGATTGCCTCAGTTCTTGAGCGTGTGGCGGATTACGCTGCAAATATCGCCAAGCGCGTCATTGCCTTAAACCAGGCTCCGGTTATCCGGGCTGTTTCAACAATCCCGAGAATGAGTGAACTGGTGCGGCGAATGATAGACGATACGCTCAAATCCTATGCTCAAGGAGATACCGAATTGGCAATTGACGTTTGGGCACGGGACAAGGAGGTCGATCAGCTTTACAACAGTTTATTTCGAGAATTGCTGACATATATGATGGAAGACCCGCGGAGTATCACAAGTTGCACTCATCTTATTTTCATGGCCAAGAATATTGAGCGTATTGGCGATCACATGACAAATATTGCAGAAATTGTTGTGTATCAGGTTACCGGATCGCCGCTCACGGATGAGCGCCCAAAAGGAGATAAGACAAGTATGACAATGATGGAATCAATCATTCCAAAAGAAGGCGAAAACTAAAAATGAAGATAATGGTTGTCGAAGATGAGCCTGCCATGGTTGAGCTCCTTCAGTATAATCTGGAAAGCGAAGGTTTCGACGTTGTTTCTGCCACAGATGGCGAAGAAGCATTGCTGGTTTTGGAAGAGGAAAAACCGGAGATGCTGCTGTTGGACTGGATGATCCCGAAAATCTCAGGTATCGAGATTTGCCGGCGGCTACGACGAGATCCCGTTCACAGAAATCTGCCGGTGATTATCATTACCGCCAGGGGAGAGGAAACGGACCGTATTCGTGGCCTCGATGTTGGGGCAGACGACTATGTGTCAAAGCCGTTTTCACCGGCCGAGCTGATGGCTCGAGTTCGCGCGGTCCTTCGGCGTAATAATCCGAATGCTGAAAGTGATACCCTGACTATCGCCGACATAATATTGGACTTGGTTGCGTATAAAGTCAGCCGGGCGGGGCGGGAACTGCATTTGGGACCAACAGAGTTCAAATTATTGCGGTTCTTTATGGAACGTCCGGGCCGTGTTCTTTCTCGGGAGCAGCTTCTTGACGGTGTTTGGGGGCAAAATGTGTATGTCGAGGACCGTACTGTGGATGTCCATATTCGCCGATTGAGAAAAGCACTCAATGGTGCAGGAGAGGTGGATTTAATAAGAACAGTAAGAGCGGTGGGCTATTGCCTTGAACGAAGCTGATACGTCGTTCAAGGCAGAATAACGGGGGCTGATTAACTTCCTTCAGCTTTTACCTGTTCCTGGAGCTTTTTGATCAAACCATCAACACCAACGCCCGGTTTGTTTACAACGGCGGAAAACTCGGATCTCTGGGTTACCGCCAAGCTTACTCCCTCAACGATAACATCAACAATCTGCTGTTTGCCATCATTAGCCTTCCGGACACGCCAATCCAGTTTAATCGGCGGACCATTTGGCTGTTCTATTACGCTGTAGACAAGTGATTCCTTGTCATTGATAGGTTTTGCATCCTTGATCTTTAGGCTTTCACCAGAATAGGAACCGATTTTCTGGCCATAACTGACAACCATATAATCGCGGAAAACGCTTAGGAATTCCTTCCGCTGCTCGTCGGTGGCCGTTCGCCAATTATTGCCAAGAACAAACCGTCCGATAAGCTTCATATTAAAACTTTCGTCCAGGTATTTTTCGAATTGATGTTCTTTCTGACTTTCAGACAAGGATTTGTTGGAAAGCGTTTTGATTGCGTCATCACCCATGGATTTAATAAGGGCCGTCGCTGCTTGAGCGTTAGAGTTCTCTGCCGCCGAGATGGGCAGGAAAGAGAATGTACACATCACCGCGGCGGATAAAAGCGAAATAAGAAAAGTACGTTTCTTTAGCATTACGTGGCTCCTATGAATGAGCAAATCAGGCAATCGATAAAATCAATTACGGTAAATTCTAATTTGTTGTGCTGGTTTTTGTGATTTCATCATCCTCGCCGAATGACATGCTTGGCAATTGCGACGGATCAGTCGCGCCTTTGAGAATTTTGCTCTTTCGGCTCTGCCTGTACAGGCTGCGGATCGTTGCATAGAAATCAATTGAATTCTTTTCTATTTCGTCGAGGGTTTCAATAGCCCGCGATCTTTTATCCAGGCCGTCAACCGCCCACCGCCAGACACCAACATAGGTTTCATCATGTTCACGGGCTATTATATTAACCGGGTCGATATACCAATCGACTATCCCACCAACACCTTCACGCATGGTATATGGGCCGAGTAGCGGCGCAACTAGATAAGGGCCTTCTGCAATTCCCCAAATGGCGAATGTTTGTCCCATATCATTTTCAGGTGTATTGAGCTGTGCTACATCAAAAAGACCGCCCAGGCCTAAAAACGTATTGGTGAAAAATGCGCCCATATTGTCCCCGGCGGCATTTATATCACCTTGCAGGACGTTATTTATCAAATAAATGGGTTGAGATAGATTGGTTAAGAAATTGCGGACACTGTCCCGGACCGGAAGCGGCAATACACCCCGGTATATTTCGGAAACCGGTTTTAGAAACAGGGCATCCAGTGCGTAGTTCACGTCAAAGAAATAACGGTTCATGGGTTCGAATGGATCATATACTTCTTCGTACATCACAGTAGACGCTGCTGATTTGTCATCCGCAGGTGCTGTGGCGCAACCGCTCAATAGTGTGAAGAGGGCCACAACTATTAAACCCCCTTTTAATGACGGCCACAAATTTCCCAAACTCATTCCATTTACTTCCAGTTTTTTTGATGAACCCCTCAATCGAGAAGACACCCTATATCGCAACTGTTACTGAATTCTTTACTTTTTAACCATTGCACATTTTAGCGAGCAGTTAAAGTTCGATAAAACATACTTCTCGCTATTTGCCCCAGATTACATTTTTCGTATCACAGGCAAATATTCAACGCGAGTCACGGCCTTGTCAATTTCCCATAATCCTGAAGGTGTGTTGCGAAAAAGTCGCTGTAAGATCCGGTTTTTACTGTACAAAGATATAAAGATATGTTTATATCATTAAAATTGTTGAAAACGACTGGAATGATACATGGATGATTTGCTTCAGGGGTTAAGGGCCGCTGCCGAAGAGACGCGGTTGCGTTTATTAGTTCTGTGCGGACATTCGGAACTAACGGTAAGCGAGCTCACCCAAATATTGGGTCAAAGCCAGCCGCGTGTTTCAAGGCATTTGAAGCTCTTATGTGATGCCGGATTGTTAAATCGATATCAGGAAGGCAGCTGGGTATTTTATCGTCTTTCTAGTAAAAACAATACCTCTCTGTTGGCAAGAACATTAGTTGATTTGGTGCCAGAAGATGACTCGGTTGTCTCTCGAGATTTGGAAAGGCTTCAATCCGTAAAAAAAACCCGGGTCGTCGCCGCAGAGCAATATTTCAAGGAGAATGCGGCGGACTGGCAGCGTATTCGATCGCTGCATGTGCCTGAAAAGCAGGTTGAGAAAAGCCTTGAGAGAATCTTTAACGGCCGCGACATAAGGGATTTCCTGGATATCGGCACAGGGACGGGTCGGATGCTGGAATTGATTGGCCCGAAGGTCGAACATGCAATCGGCGTCGATTCCAGTCGCGAAATGCTTTCATATGCGCGCGCAGCGATCGAGGGGGAGGGGCTTAGAAATTGCCAGGTAAGGTTGGCTGATATGTATAATCTGCCATTCGCCAATCAATCACAAGATGGCATAATAATACATCAAGTCCTGCATTACGCCGAAAATCCACTACGCGCCATTAAAGAGGCTGCGCGGCTCCTGCGCCCCAACGGTATCTTTGCCATTGCCGATTTCGCTCCACATGAAATCGATAGTTTGCGAACTGACTACGCTCACCGTCAACTCGGGTTTGATACGGATGAAATCTGGCGCTTTTGCGAACAAGCGGGGCTGGAGCAACTGGAATTAGAGGTTCTTGAGGGGGATCCGCTAACGGTTAATATTTGGACAGCAACCCTCGCGTCAGAAGTTATTGAGAAAGGTGTTGCGTCATGATTATGTCAGGTATTTCTCCGGGACGAAGTGCCGAACAAGGGCTTGTCGTGAATGGGATCGCGAACAGGGTGGAGGTTTCGTTTGAGTTTTTCCCTCCCAGCTCTGAAGCCCTTGCATCGAAGCATTGGCAGTCTCTCAATCGTCTTGCACCGCTTGGGCCGAAATTCGTCTCCGTTACGTATGGCGCCGGTGGGTCGACACGGGAGCGCACACATCAGCTTGTCAGTAGAATCCGGCGCGAAACTTCCCTGGAGCCGGCTGCGCATTTAACCTGTGTCGGTGCAACTGTAGAAGAAATAGAAGCAGTTGCCGAGAGTTACTGGGAAAGCGGAATAAATCATATTGTGGCATTGCGGGGTGATCCGCAAGAAGGCCAGGAACGGTTTGAGCCGCATCCTGGCGGCTTTTCCGGTTCGGTGGAACTCATCAAACATCTAAAGAAGATGCATGATTTTGAGATTACTGTTGGGTGCTATCCCGAAATTCATCCCGATGCGGCGTCCAGTTTGGCGGATATTGATTATCTGAAACGAAAAATGGATGCGGGCGCGACGCGGGCCATCACACAGTTTTTCTTTGATCCTGAGGTTTATCTGCGATTTGTCGAGCGGGCCCAGGCCCATGGCATTACCATTCCCATCGTACCGGGCATTCTGCCCGTGACCAGCTATTCCAAAATCCGCCAGTTCAGCGAACAATGTGGCACGCAAATTCCAGCCTGGCTCACCCATTTGTTTGAAACACTGGATGAGGATCCGGCAACCCGCAATTTGGTGGCGGCGATGGTCGCTTCCGAACAATGTCTTCAGTTGCAACAGGCGGGTGTTACGGATTTCCATTTCTACACGTTGAATCGCGCAGATCTTGTGTACTCGGTTTGCCATACACTTGGATTACGGCCCAATCAACTTGCCTGTAATCCCTGACGGACCTCGATTTATCCGGAAAGAAATTTTATGAAAAAGTCAAAACCGTATTTCGAACTTGAAGCTATTCTTGGCAGTCGCATCATGGTCCTGGATGGCGCTATGGGAACCATGATCCAGAGCTATAATCTGCAAGAGGCGGATTATCGAGGGACGGCGTATCTCGATCATGGAATTGACCTGAAAGGGAACAACGACCTGCTCAGCTTGTCCAAACCCGGCGTGATAGAGGAGATCCATGACCAGTTTCTAAGCGCCGGTGCAGATATACTGGAAACCAATACATTCAATTCAACATCGATCGCGCAAGCTGATTACGGTCTCGAAAGTGAAGTATATGAGCTTAATCGTCAATCGGCCAGGCTGGCGCGCCGTGCTGCGGATAAATGGTCATCCTTGACGCCTGAAAAACAAAGATTTGTTGCCGGCGTTTTGGGGCCGACTAATCGTACTGCGTCAATTTCACCGGATGTCAATGATCCGGGTTTTCGAAATGTAACCTTTGACGAACTGGTTGCGTCCTACGATGAAGCTCTGCGCGGATTGATCGATGGCGGCGCCCAGATTATTCTGATTGAAACCGTATTCGATAGCTTGAATTGTAAAGCGGCCATTTACGCCGTTTTACGATATTTTGATGAAACCGGTATCCGCCATCCGGTGATGGTATCCGGAACAATCACGGACGCATCCGGCCGGACATTGTCCGGTCAAACGGCGGAAGCTTTTTGGGCCTCGATGGCCCATGTCGACCCTATAAGCATCGGGTTTAACTGTGCACTTGGGGCCAAGGATCTTCGGCCCCATGTCCAGGCAGTTTCTTCAATCGCTCCCACAAATGTCAGCGTCCATCCCAATGCGGGATTGCCAAATGAACTCGGTGACTATGATGACACACCGGAATATATGGCCTCGCAGCTTCGGGAATTTGCCGAAAGCGGCCTGGTCAACATCGTTGGTGGATGTTGCGGTACCCGACCCGAACATATTGCGGCCATTTCGGAGGCAATGTCGGACCTACAGCCTCGAGAATGTCCGGAATATGTGCCGGTTTGCCGGTTAAGTGGTCTGGAGCCGCTCTATATGGATGATGTCGCGGGCTTCATTAATGTCGGCGAGCGGACGAATGTTGCGGGGTCTGCAAAGTTCAAAAAACTGATTATGGACGGCGATTTCGACACGGCTCTTGATATTGCGCGAGACCAGGTTGCGAATGGGGCGCAAATCGTTGACGTCAACATGGACGATGCCATGTTGGAAGCCGTCACTGCCATGCCAAAATTTCTCAATCTCATAGCGTCCGAACCGGACATCAGCCGGGTTCCCTTGATGATTGACAGCTCCAAATGGGAGGTATTGGAAGCCGGGCTTAAAACGGTTCAGGGCAAAGGGGTCGTGAATTCCATTTCCTTGAAGGAAGGGGAAGAGGAGTTTTTGCGCCATGCGCGTGAAATTCGCCGCTATGGCGCCGCGACGGTGGTGATGGCCTTTGACGAAGACGGGCAGGCGGATACCAAGCAGCGGATGATTGAAATTTGCACCCGCTGTTATAAACTCCTGACAGAAAAGGTCGGATTTCCACCAGAAGATATCATTTTCGATCCGAATATCTTTCCTATTGCCACGGGTATCGAAGAGCATAGTAATTTTTCCAAAGACTACATTGAAGCGACAGCTGAGCTTAAAGAGACGCTGCCGCATATCCAGATCAGTGGCGGCGTGAGCAATATGTCCTTTTCCCTGCGTGGCAATAACCCCATGCGCGAAGCCATGCATTCCGTATTCCTTTATCATGCGGTCAAGGCCGGCATGGATATGGGGATCGTCAATGCCGGCCAACTCGCCGTTTATTCAGACATTCCGGACAATATCCGGGATCGAATTGAAGATGTCGTCTTCAACAAACGGGACGACGGGACAGAGCGGCTGCTGGAAGTGGCGGAAGAAGCCATCGGTCAGAAACGGAGCAATGTTGTCGACCTCAGCTGGAGAGAAAAGCCTGTCAATGAACGGCTTAGCCATGCCCTGGTCAAAGGAATTTCTGATTATATCGTTGAGGACACGGAGGAGGCACGCCTGCAATTTCCGCGGCCAATCCAGGTCATTGAAGGGCCCTTGATGGACGGTATGAATGTGGTGGGGGATTTGTTCGGGTCCGGCAAAATGTTTCTGCCGCAAGTGGTAAAAAGTGCGCGGGTCATGAAGCAGGCAGTCGCTCACCTTTTGCCTTACATCGAGGCTGAGAAGGAATCCAGCGGTCTGGCGTCAACCAAGGGTAAAGTCCTTATGGCGACTGTGAAGGGTGATGTGCATGATATCGGCAAGAATATTGTGGGCGTCGTTTTGCAATGTAATAATTTCGAGGTTATTGATCTGGGCGTGATGGTGCCTTATTCAAAAATACTTGAGACAGCGCAGCAAGAGAAAGTTGATATCATCGGCTTATCGGGTCTGATAACGCCGTCCCTTGAAGAGATGGCTACCGTGGCATCCGAGATGCAGCGACAGGGGTTTGAGCTGCCGTTGCTGATCGGCGGGGCGACAACGTCGAAAGTCCATACGGCCCTGAAAATCGCACCACAATATGAAGGCACGACCATATATGTTACCGACGCGTCGCGGGCGGTTGGAATAGCCACTCAATTGACCAGTGACGAAAATAATCAGGCACTGGCGGAGACCGTGCGGGAAGAATATGTTCAGGTTCGGGAAAATTATCTTAAAAAAGCCCGCCCTGATGCGCAGTTTTCCCTGAATGAAGCCCGCGCAAACGGCGCTAAAATTGACTGGACGGGGTACCGTCCGAAAAAACCGAGCTTTCTCGGCCTCAGGCAATTTGATGATATCGATCTTGCGGAATTGACACACTATATTGACTGGTCGCCTTTCTTCCGAACCTGGGAATTGGCCGGACATTTTCCGAAAATCCTGGATGACGCGGTGGTCGGGGAGACGGCGCGGGAACTCTATGACGATGCACAGACCATGTTGAAGCAGATTATTTCTGAAAAATGGCTGACGGCAAAAGCTGTCGTCGGGTTTTTTCCGGCCGCCCGGGACGGTGACGATGTGGTGATTTATACGGATGACAGCCGTCGGACAGAAAAGCACCGCTTCGCCTTTTTGCGTCAGCAGATGAACAGGTCCAAAAACCGCGCTAATCAGTGCCTTGCTGATTTTATCGCCCCCAAATCAAGTGGCATACCGGATTACCTTGGCGGGTTCGCCGTCACCGCGGGATTGGGTATTGAGAAAAAGCTTGAGGAGTTCGAGCGAACCCATGATGATTACAGCAGTATTCTTCTGAAAGCCCTTGCAGACCGGCTGGCGGAGGCGACGGCGGAATATATGCATGAACAGACCCGGAAAACCCTCTGGGGCTATGCGGTAGAGGAACAATTTTCCAATGCGGAACTGGTTAAGGAAGCGTATCAGGGCATCCGCCCGGCACCGGGTTATCCGGCCTGCCCGGAGCATTCGGAGAAAACCGGCCTGTTTGAGCAGCTGGAAGCGGCCGAGCGCATCGGGATAAACCTGACGGATGGATTTGCCATGACACCGGCATCTTCCGTATCCGGATATTATTTCTCACATCCCGACGCACGATATTTCGGGGTTGGAAATGTTGGCCGTGATCAGGTGGAAGACTACGCAAAACGCAAGGGGATTTCGGTTGAAAAAGCCGAGAGACTGCTGGCGTCCAATCTGACCTATGAGCGGGTGAGGCCGGCAGGGGCATAGGGTGAGTTGACAATAATTTGATTTTCAAACCGGCGGGAAGGCCGTCAGGATAGGCGGGAATTTCAACGGAGATTTTGCATGTTTCGACGTTTCTTTGCCGCTATCCTTGTTTCCCTGCTCTCCCTGAGCGCGGGGTCCGCCTGGGCCTTTGACGAGATAAACAAATCCTATCTGGGTGATTTGGCGGTGGATGGCTATGACAGTGTCGCCTATTTCAATACGCAAAAGCCGGCAGAAGGACAGGAAAGCCACACGGCCGAATGGAAAGGCGCGACATGGCGGTTTGCCAATGCGCAAAGCCGGGATCTGTTTATGGCCTCGCCCGAAAGCTATGCGCCGCAATATGGCGGTTATTGCTCCAACCAGATGAGCCTGGGGAACCTGAGCGATATTGATCCGGGGGTCTGGTTGATTTTTGAAGGGAAACTCTATCTGTTTGGCCATGATATCGGTAAGCACCGCTGGGAGGAAACGGGCATCGCCGCCCGTATTCAGGATGCCGACAGGAACTGGCAGCAATATCTGGCCAAAAATTAGAATTAGGTAGATAATCACCCCACGGTTACCCGGCGGAGGTGAGCGGATGTGCCCTTTCCTATTTAAAAAGCCGGTAATTTGGCGCAGGTAAAGGAAAATAGCATGGACGTATCACGCAGGTTTTTTTTGGCAGCGTCGGCAGGACTGGCAGCTGGGGCGTCGGTGGCAAAGATTCCGGATGTCCAGGCGGCTTCAAAGACAGTATTGCGGGTAAAAACCCGGCAGATCGAAGTCGAGGGCAAGGCTGTTACACGATACGGTATCGAACAGAATGACGGCACTTTCGGCCTTTTCCTCAACGACGGCGAGCCCTTCAATGTTCAACTTGTAAATGAGCTGAATGTCGACACCTTGGTGCATTGGCACGGAATGGAGGAGCCCTGGCGGCAGGATGGCGTTCCCTATCTTTCGGCACCACCCATAAAATCGGGCGGTAGCATGGAGTATCAATTTGCAGCACTTCCAACCGGTACGCGTTGGATGCATTCGCATTTCGGGCTTCAGGAACAGAACCTGCTGGCCGCACCCTTGATTATCCGTGATAAGGCGGAACAAGCGGAGGATGCACAAGAAGTTGTGCTGTTTTTGGAAGATTTTGCCTGGCGGAGCCCTGAGGAAATATTTGCGGAACTGCGTAAACCGAAACCAGCCATGAGCATGTCAAAAAGCAGTAGTGACACGGGAAAGAGTGACGGCCCTGATCTCAATGATGTTGACTTTGATGCCTATCTTGCCAATGACCGCACTCTCGATGATCCAGAGATTATTGCGGTTGAAAAGGGCGGGCGTATCAGGCTCCGCGTGATCAATGCGTCGGCCTCTTCCGAATTCACGGTGGATCTGGGAGCGGTACAAGGATCGTTGGTGGCGGTTGACGGCAATCCCGTGCAGCCAGTGTCCGCGCAGCGCTTTCCGCTGGCCATTGCGCAGCGGGCGGACATCATGCTCACCATGCCTGCTGACGGATCGGCGGTGCCGGTGCTGGCGCTTGGTGAGGGACGAAAGCTGCAGTCCGGGATTATTTTGCGCCCGAAAGGGGCAGCTGTCGCCATGATATCGGCAAAGACAGAAACGGAAGGTCCGCGTGTGGAACTGGAGCAGGAAGCGTTGCTGCGCGCCGTGACGCCGCTCAAAAAGCGGCAGGTCCAGCAGATTATTCCGGTGGATTTGACGGGCTTCATGTCCAGCTATATCTGGAATATGCCCATCCATGGGCAAGCTGGCATGCCGGCGGTTGTTGAGGAGAGCCAGCGTGTTGAACTTGTTTTAACCAACAAGACGTCAATGTCACATCCGATGCATCTGCACGGACATAGTTTTCAGGTCGTCGAAATTAACGGCACGCGTTTTAACGGGGCGATGCGCGACACAATCATGGTACCGCCCAGGATGACCGTGACGGTAGCGCTGGAGACGAAAAATCCCGGACTTTGGGCCTTTCACTGTCACAACCTCTATCATCTGGCGGCGGGAATGTTCTCTACAATGGCCTATCGAGAGATACCCGATAGCAATTGATTGATGGGCAATTGCGCTCAGAAATCTCCGGGATCATAGCCATTTTGTTCAAGCCAGAGCCATCCCGGGCCTTGCCATCTGAATTCGCTCAGGTCAATTCGCCCCTTGAGGTCGAAACGGACACCTTCTTCAAAAAGCAGGCTGCGCTGGCGCGAATGACTGTCGCCGGATGATCGCAAGCTGATCTCACCGCGGGCATTTACGACACGATGCCAGCAAAGCGGCCGGCTGATGGGCAGGCTAGCCAGGGCATAGCCAACAACGCGCGCCCCACAACCGACAATTTTTGCAATCTGGCCATAAGTTGCAACCCGCCCAGCAGGGACCTGGTCGACAACCTCATAAATGCGCGAATGCAGGGATTTCCGGTCGGTTATATTTTCAGAATTCATATCCCCAACCGGCAATAATGAGGGAGGGCATTAGGCGCCATAGGCGCCGCCCGTCGGGGTCTGGATGACAAAAATATCGCCCGCCTGCATTTCCGTTTTGTCCCGACCTTCAAGATACTCGGTTTCGCCATTGGTGCGGACAACCCACTGTTTGCCGACTTGACCCGGATCGCCACCTTCCAGCCCGAAGGGCGGGACAACCCGGTGACTTGCCAGGATCGCGGCTGTCATCGGTTCATGGAAGCGAATTTTACGCAACGTGCCATTGCCGCCGGGATGGGCCCCTCTGCCACCGGATTGAGGGCGGATTTCAAAACTGTCCAGGGTAACCGGAAACCGCCATTCAAGAACTTCCGGATCGGTCAGCCGGGCATTGGTCATATGCGTATGAACCGCGCTGGTGCCATCATAAGTCGGGCCCGCACCGGCACCGCCGCAGATGGTTTCATAATATTGATAGACATCATTGCCGAAGGTAAAGTTATTCATGGTGCCCTGCGCCGCCGCCATGACGTTGAGAGCCCCAAACAGGCAATCGGTAATGCATTGAGAAGTCTCCACGTTCCCGGCAACCACCGCCGCCGGATAAACCGGGGACAACATGGAGTTATCAGGCACGATAATGTCCAGCGGTTTCAGGCAGCCGGCATTGAGCGGAATATCTGAATCGACCAGACAGCGGAAGACATACAGAACCGCCGCCGTTGTCACTGCCCGCGGGGCATTGTAATTGGTCGGATGCTCCCCGCTGGTGCCCGTGAAATCAATGGTTGCGGTCCGCGCTTCCTTGTTGATCGAGATCTTGACCTTGATCTCGAAACCGTCATCCATGGGATAGGTGAAACTCCCGTCTTTAAGGACATCCAGGACACGCCGGACGGATTCTTCCGCATTGTCCTGCACATGTCCCATATAGGCATGAACAACATCAATGCCAAACTGGTCGACCATCTTGCGCAGTTCCTGAATTCCTTTTTCGCACGCGGCGATCTGGGCTTTCAAGTCGGCCATATTCTGGTCCGCGTTCCGGGTCGGATAGGCGCCCGAGTTCAGGATATCGGTAATTTCCTGTTCCAGGATTTCCCCGCCATCGACCAGCAGAATATTATCCAGAATAACGCCTTCTTCCTCGACGGTTTTGCTGTCAGGCGGCATGGATCCCGGCGTCAGGCCGCCTATATCCGCATGATGGCCGCGACTGGCCACATAAAACAGAACATCCTTTTCCGCCAAATCGAAAACCGGTGTAATCACCGTAACATCCGGCAAATGCGTCCCGCCGTTATAAGGCGCGTTCAGCACAAATACATCCCCGGCTTTCATGCTTGAACGATGTTTGCGGATGACCGATTTTATGCTTTCCGACATGGAGCCCAGATGCACTGGCATATGCGGTGCATTGGCGATCAGGTCGCCATTCAGGTCAAAGACGGCGCAGGAGAAATCCAGCCGTTCCTTGATATTCACCGAATAAGCTGTTTTCTCCAGAACCGTCCCCATTTGCTCGGCCACATTCATAAACAGGTTATTGAAGATTTCCAGCATGACCGGATCCACATTGGTGCCGATGGCCATCACCCGCTTGATCTCTTCCACACGCTCGAGGATAAGATGGCCGCGATTATTCATTTCTGCCTGCCAGCCGGGCTCGACCACTGTTGTGCCCGTGCTCTCGACGATAACCGCGGGGCCGGTGACCTTTTCACCGACAGCAAGTGCATCGCGATCAAAGAAGGGGCAGTCTTTTCGTTTATCCCCCATGAAAATGCTTTGCTGGGCAATCGGAACGGTGGTTTCGGCCGTTTCCGGTTTTGTGAGGACGGGATCGTCAACCTTGTCACCGGAGCCAATGACCTCTACGGCGATAGCCTCAACAATCATGGTTTTTTCCGGTGTATTAAAGCCAAACCGTTGCCGGTGAGCGGCTTCAAAGGCGGGGATGATTTCCTTCAATGTGCCGAAATCCACGATCATGGAGGTATCGGAGCCATGATATTTGATATGCAGCTTGCGCTCCACGGTAATGCGGTCTTCAGGCGCGCCCTGTGCCAGCATTTCCTGGAACCCTGTCTTTGCCAATTCGTCGAGCGCACTGGAAATCGCGGGAAGTTCGGCGGCGGAAAGTTCGACTTCGACAGCCCGTTCTTTCATCACCCGCAAATCAGCGAGGCCCATACCGAAAGCAGACAAGACACCCGCATAGGGATGGAGCATGATTTTCTTGATGCCGAGACTGTCCGCGACCATACAGGCATGCTGGCCACCGGCGCCGCCGAAGGAGGTCAGCACATATTCGGTAACATCATATCCACGCTGAACGGAGATTTTCTTGATGGCATTTGCCATATTTTCAACTGCGATAAACAGGAAGCCTTCGGCAACTTCTTCCGGGGTGCGGTTGGTGCCCGTGGCCGCATTAATCCGGTCTGCAAGCTCCGTAAATTTCTCTTTTACAATATCCGCATCCAGTGCCTCGTTGGCATTGGGACCAAAAACCTTCGGGAAGAAATCCGGGGAGAGTTTACCGAGCATGACATTGCAATCGGTAACTGTCAGCGGGCCGCCCTTCCGATAACAGGCTGGTCCCGGATTTGCACCTGCACTGTCCGGCCCGACCTTGTACCGGGCCCCATCGAAATCAAGTATGGAGCCGCCGCCTGCGGCAACCGTATTGATCAGCATCATGGGGGCCCGCATCCTCACACCGGCGACTTCGGTTTCGAACGCGCGCTCATATTCGCCGCCAAAATGAGAGACATCCGTTGAGGTGCCACCCATATCAAAGCCGATAACCCGGTCAAATCCGGCCATGGCAGATGTCTGCACCATACCGACCACCCCGCCAGCCGGGCCGGAGAGAATGGCATCTTTTCCTTGAAAAAAATGGGCATCCGTCAATCCGCCATTGGATTGCATGAACATGAGACGGGTATCCCCAAGCTCGGACGCAACGCGATCCACATACCGGCGCAGGATCGGCGACAAATAGGCATCCACAACCGTGGTATCGCCGCGGCTGACCATTTTCATCAGGGGGCTGGCGCCATGGCTGGTGGAAATCTGGGTAAACCCGATGTCGGCGGCAAGCTGCGCAACCTGCTGTTCATGATCGTGATAGCGATAGCCATGCATGAAGACAATGGCACAGGCACGAATGCCCGTATCGAAAACAGCTTGCAGATCTGTTCGGGCTTTTTCCAGGTTCAACGGTGTTATCAACTGGCCGGTCGCGCCAACGCGTTCCTCCACCTCGACAACCGTCTCGTAGAGCATTTCGGGGAGCTTGATATTGAGGTCAAACAGCTTTGGCCGGGTTTGATATCCAATTCTGAGGCTGTCCCTAAATCCCGTTGTCGTAATCAACGCCAGTCTTTCGCCTTTGCGTTCAAGCAGGGCATTTGTGGCAACGGTTGTGCCCATTTTGACCGTGCCGATAACGTCGGAGGGAATGGGGGCCGATTTCTCGATACCCAGTATATCCCGAATACCCTGCAACGCTGCATCAGCATAATGTTCCGGATTTTCGCTCAGCAGTTTGTGGGTTACAACACTGCCATCGGGTTTGCGCGCCACAAGATCCGTGAAGGTGCCGCCACGATCGACCCAAAATTGCCAATCGTCCTGTGAGGTTACTGCCGCAGATTTTCCCATAATGCAATGTCCGGATTTTGGTTTGAGTGAGTGTTCGATAACACAAGTAGACTAGTTAAAAAATATTACAATCCTCATTGTTTGATTTCCGTGTTTCACGGGGATCAAGCCAGTATCGTTCTATATCAATATATCCGCCCTAATTGGGGAAAAACAACACCGGGCTGCGGTCAACTCTCCACAGAAGCAAAAGGTATGAAGATCGATGTTGCACCAACAACAGGAAGATTTTGTTCCGGCATCGCAATCGCCAATCTGGCATTTGGTTCGAACCTATTACAGGCAAATGGGAATAAAGGCCTGGCATGATTCCGCGGTGCCCAATTACATTACGACCAATCCCTTTATCGCCAGCCGCTATGCCAAAATAGTCCAAGGTTTTTTTGCGGATTTTTCCAGATCCGGAAAATCCTATCCCTCGGAAGATCCCTTTTACATTATTGAACTTGGGGCGGGTGCCGGCAGGTTTGGGTATGGTTTCTTGAAGCATTTCTTCTCGGACCTTGAAATGTCCATCAGGGACAATCGAAAATTTGTCTATGTGATGACCGATATCTGCAAGGCCAACATAGATTTCTGGAAACATCATCCACAACTACAGGCTTTCATCCGGCAAGGTGTGCTGGATTTCGCCTATCTGGATGTCATGAGCCCGGAGACAATCGAGCTTTTAATCTCTGGCAGGACACTGGTTGCCGGTGCAATCAAGACGCCCCTGGCTGTTATCGCAAACTATATTCTCGATAGCCTTCCCCATGATCTGTTTGAAATCCGAAATGGCACCTTGCGGGCGCGACTCATCAAATGCAGGATGGATCCTGATGCGGACCATATTGCAGACTTGGTGCATCGGACGAAAATCGACTATCGGGTTGGAGACTGCGCGAAGGACTATTATCAAAACAGGAACTGGAACGCGGTTCTCAATGAGTATCAAAAGAGCGAGAATACCCTGAATTTTGCGATTCCCGTTGGCGGTTTGACGGCGATTGAGAAATTGTCGTCCTTGACGACCGGGCCGATGTTTATGCTTGCCAGCGACTTCGGGGACAGCGATCTGACATCCATCCGTTCTTTGCCAAAGAGGAAAATTGCGCGCAATGGCTGTTATACGGCGCGGGTGAATTTTCATGCAATCTCGAGATATCTGGATCGGGTAGGGGGACGCTTTTTCTCTCCGGGCCATTTGAAATCATCGCTGGAAACCGTTGGATTGGTGATGAATATACGGCGAAAAAAGCTAAAACATCTGTCCCATGCCTTTCAAACACATATCAGGGATTTCGGGCCGGACGAATTTTTCATGATGAAAAAAATAATCGGGCGGAATATTGATGGTCTTGAATTTGAACAAATGATTGGCGCCCTGCGCATGAGCTGTTGGGATGCAAAAATTTTCAGCGGCTTCGCATGGGCCTTGAAAGCAAATCTCGATACACTGGACCCGTGGCAAAAAAAGACCGCCGTTCAGACCCTGCGCAATGTGGATGACATGTATTTCAGGTGTGACAATACGGCAGACCCGGCAATTGTCATTATTGACCTTCTGCTGACCATGGGGGACGCGACTGCTGCGCGGGCATTGCTTCGCAAGAATAGTGTTTTTCTTCGGCAATCGGAGGGTGGGAGAAGGATCGTCAATCGCGTTAGAGCGCTCGCAAATTAAAATATTTTGAATTACGGCGGTAACAGAATATAAACTGATTACTGGTATCCCTAAGAAATTATCAACGATCTTTCCAAACGAGAAACGGGGCTCTATGGCACATAAAGGTATTATTCTGGCCGGTGGGACAGGCAGCCGCTTGCATCCGTTGACGATCAGCGTGAGTAAGCAATTGATGCCGGTGTATGACAAACCGATGATCTATTACCCGCTGACTTCTTTGATGCTGGCGGGTATTCGGGATATCCTGATTATCACCACACCGCAAGAGCAAGCCGTCTTTCAACATCTTTTGGCCGATGGCAGCAAATGGGGACTTAACCTTACCTATGCCCAGCAGCCGTCGCCGGATGGCTTGGCGCAGGCTTTTATTATCGGTGAAAAACATATTGGCGACGACCCTTCGGCGCTTATTCTTGGCGACAATATTTTCTATGCGAATATGTTCGAAACCCTGTTGCAAAATGCTCAAAACCGGGAACAGGGCGCGACTATATTTGGCTATCACGTGTCGGATCCGGCGGCTTATGGTGTCGCGGAATTTGATGCCGATGGAAAAGTAACGGGGGTTGAGGAAAAACCCGAACATCCAAAATCCAATATCGCCATTACCGGTTTGTATTTTTATGATAACCAGGTCATCGATTTCGCCCGTCATTTGAAACCCAGCGCCCGCGGCGAGCTGGAAATTACCGACTTAAACAGATTATATCTCGATCGCGATGAATTGAGCATGGAAGTTCTGGGTCGCGGCAGCGCCTGGCTCGATACGGGGACTTATGACAATCTTCTGGAAGCCTCGCATTTTGTCCAGACAATCGAAAAACGTCAGGGCCTCAAAGTGGCCTGTCCGGAAGAAATCGCTTTTCAAAAAGGCTATATATCGGCGGCGGAACTGGCCGGTCTTGCGGAACCCTTAAGAAAGAGCGGATATGGGGAATATCTGCTCTCTCTTCTGGATTAATAGGGAATTCATATTAATAGGCCGAATTCATAGAAAAATCATATCAATCCGCGTTTCTGCAGGAATTCCACGATAAAGGCCGCGGCATCCTCCGCGCTCATTTTCGCCCCGTCGATGACAAGTTCCGCATTCTCCGGGCGCTCATAGGCTGAATCTATGCCGGTGAAATTCTTGATTTCGCCGGCGCGGGCCTTTTTATACAGGCCCTTGATATCCCGTTCTTCACAGATTTCCAGGGGCGTATCGACAAATACCTCCAGAAATTCACCTTCTTCGAGAAGGCCGCGTGCCATTTGACGTTCGCTTCTGAACGGGGAAATAAACGACACCAGAGTTATCAATCCCGCATCAACCAACAACTTGGATGTTTCGCCAACCCGGCGGATATTTTCGACCCGGTCCGCATCGGTAAAGCCCAGATCCTTGTTCAATCCATGACGGACATTATCCCCGTCCAGCAAATAGGTGTGCTTGTCGAGAGAATGCAGTTTCTTTTCGACCAGATTGGCAATGGTTGATTTTCCCGATCCGGACAAGCCGGTAAACCACAGGACAGAGGCTTTCTGGTCTTTCTGGGACGACCGGGCTTCTTTATGAATATCCACCGATTGCCAATGAATATTGTCCGCCCGGCGCAAGGCAAAATCGATGGTGCCGGCGCCCACGGTGGCGTTTGAAAAACGGTCGATCAGAATGAAGGAGCCGGTCTGCCGGTTATCCGCATATGGATCAAAGGACACAGCCTTATCAAGGGTAATATTGCAGATACCGATTTCGTTCAGAGCCAGTGTTTTTGTCGCCACATGTTCCAGAGTATTGACATTGACTTTATACTTCAAGTCACTGATCTTGCTGGAAATTAAAGAGGTACCGATTTTGATCAGATAGTTTCGGCCGGGCAGCATGGGCGTATCATGCATCCAGACCACGCGGGCGCTGAACTGATCGGCGGTGGCCGGACGATCCGACGTCTGGCACAGCACATCACCGCGGCTGATGTCAATTTCATCTGCGAGGGTGAGCGTGACCGCCTGGCCGGCTTCGGCCGATTCCAGGTCTCCGTCAAAGGTGACGATCCGCGACACCGTGCTCGCCTGCCCGGATACCGGTTCAACCACCGCATCGCCGACACGAACAGTTCCGCTGGCGATGGTGCCGGAAAATCCGCGAAAATCGAGGTTGGGACGGTTTACCCATTGCACCGGCAAGCGAAAGGGCGCCTCGCTCACATCTTTGCCAAAATCCACGGTTTCTAGATATTCAAGGATCGTCGGCCCCTGATACCAGGGCATGGCCGGGCTCAATTCGATCATATTATCGCCGTTCAGGGCGGAGACGGCGATGGTCTGGATCGTATCGAAATTCAGTTGCCGGGCGAAGGCCTCATAATCGGCCTTGATCTTGGTGTAAATGGCTTCGTCATATCCAACCAGGTCCATTTTATTGATGGCGAGGACAATTTTCTTGATCCCCAGAAGCGACACAAGGTAACTGTGACGCATGGTTTGGGTCAGCATGCCTTTTCGGGCATCCACCAGAATTACGGCCAGATCTGCTGTTGACGCGCCGGTCACCATATTTCGCGTATATTGTTCATGTCCCGGCGTATCGGCGACAATAAACTTGCGCTTGTCCGTCGTGAAGAAACGGTAGGCCACATCAATGGTAATCCCTTGCTCCCGCTCCGCCTGAAGGCCGTCGAGAAGGAGGGCGTAATCTATGCTGCCGCCCTGGGTGCCGATGCGTTTGCTTTCAGCCGTCAGGGTTGCCAGCTGGTCTTCAAACAGAAGCTTGGTATCCCATAACAACCGGCCGATAAAGGTGCTTTTTCCGTCATCGACACTGCCGCAGGTTATAAACCGCAACAGGTCTTTTTGTTCCTGGGTTTCCAGATAGGCGTCAATTTCCGTTTTGGCTGTTTCCGGTAAAGATGTCATTAGAAATAGCCCTCCTGTTTTTTCTTCTCCATGGATCCGGCCTGGTCTTTATCTATCAACCGGCCTTGCCGTTCGGACGTGCGGGCGACGAGCATTTCCTGAATAATTTCCGGAAGCGACGTTGCACTGGATTCAATGGCGCCGGTCAGCGGATAACAACCAAGGGTCCGGAACCGAATGGATTTCATCTGCGGTTCTTCGCCCGGCTCCAACGGCAGGCGGTCATCATCAACCATGAGAAGCATGCCATCCCGTTCGACCACGGGCCGTTCCGCCGCAAAATACAGGGGCACAATGGGAATGTTTTCCCGGTAGATATATTGCCAGATATCCAGTTCGGTCCAGTTGGATAAAGGAAAGGCGCGGATGCTTTCACCCGCGCGTACGCGGCCATTATATAAAGACCATAATTCCGGCCGCTGGTTTTTCGGATCCCACCGGTGATTTTCACTGCGAAAGGAAAAGACACGCTCCTTCGCCCGGGAGGCTTCCTCGTCACGCCGGGCGCCCCCGAATGCGGCATCGAATTTATATTTATCCAAAGCCTGCTTAAGCGCCTCGGTTTTCATAATATCCGTATGAAGCGCCGATCCATGGGTGAAGGGGCCAATGCCCTGGGCGACACCGTCGGTGTTAATATGGACAAGCAGATCGAGATCATATTCCTTTACCATTTGCTCCCGAAAGGCGATCATCTCCTTGAATTTCCATGTGGTATCCACATGCAACAGTGGAAAGGGAACAGGTGAGGGATAGAAGGCCTTGCGGGCCAGATGCAGAAGAACGGCTGAATCCTTGCCAATGGAATACATCATCACCGGGTTTTCGAATTCCGAGACAACTTCCCGAAATATCTGAATACTCTCTGCTTCCAGTTGCTGAAGATGGGTCAGATGTAACGTCATGGTAAGAACTCGTTTCCTTCTTCTCATATTTGGCCTGAAGTGGGCCGCAACGCAAGGGAGTACCGAAAAATCAGCTCGATAACAAGGGCTAACTACGTAATAATACAAAATAAATTGTGATTATATGTAATTGGTATGTTATTTTGTTAAATAATAGATATGCAACTGTAATTTAAATACAATACCCCTCCGGATTGGATGCCGAAATTATCATGGCAACCGGTATTACAGGCAGCTGTATAACAGGATAAGCGGAAAACCATTGAACGCGACCGTTTCGCCCCGTATTATGCGAGGCACAACATCGATGAGACGCAAGATGACATCTATTTCTCTGCTTTGTAACATTTGATGCGGGAGGATATTTTTATCGAGAGTGATTTTGCCTATACGGATACCAGGCTTGCGTGTCCGGAATGCGATCTTGTGCATGCTATCGCGGATATTAATGAGGGAGAACAGGGGCGGTGTACCCGCTGCGGTGCGCTGTTATTTGTCCGGCATCGAAACAGCCTTGATAGATCATTGGCTTTTGCGCTGACCGGATTTCTTTTCTTTATACTGGCCAATATGTTTCCGCTTCTGACTTTTGAGTTGGACGGCCGTTCGCAATCCAACAGGTTGATTGACGGGGCAATTGCCTTTTTGAACGAAGGCTATTGGGAACTGGGGATTGTTGTTTTTGTCTCGAGTGTGCTTGCGCCCATGATGGTCCTTATTGTGCTGATCTCATTGTTGCTGCCACTGCGGCTGAACCGATTACCCTTCAATCCTCAATTCCAGATCAGAATGCTCATGCATCTTCGCCCTTGGGCAATGTCGGAGATTTTTATTCTGGGGATCATCGTCGCGTTTGTGAAGTTAAGCGATTTTGCCGAAGTGAGTGTCGGATTGTCCCTCTTTGCCTTTGTCTTGATGGTGGCGGCAACGGTAATGGCCTATCTGACCCTGGATGACGAAGCCCTGTGGTCGCGGCTGGATGAAGTGAAATCATGACCGGGCATTATGTAACAGCGCGGTCGATGGACGCCGTTTCCTGTCCAACCTGCGGCTTGCTGATTTCAAATTCCTATCGGCGTTCGACTTCCAATCGCTGCCCAAGATGTGACAGCGAGCTCAGCTCCCGAAAAAGGAACAGTCTTAAGCGGACCTGGGCGTTGTTGATTGCTGCTGCAATTCTGTATGTTCCGGCCAATGTCTACCCCATTCTCACCCTTGTATCTTTCGGCAAATCGACAACCAACACCATTATGGGCGGGGTCATAGAACTCGTGCATTCCGGTCAATGGACCATCGCCGCAATCGTTTTTATTGCAAGCGTAATAGTCCCGATATTCAAAATTGTAGCTTTGTTCTTTTTAGTCATAACCGTGCAGTTCAATGTGACCTGGCACCCCCGCAATCGCGCATTGCTATATCGCTTTACGGAATTTATCGGGCGTTGGTCGATGATTGATATATTTATGATTTCTATCCTTATTGCACTTGTTAAATTACAAGCCATAGCTACGGTGGAGGCTGGCGCTGGCGCAATTGCCTTTGCTGCCGTGGTTATCATTACGATGTTCGCTGCCATGACGTTTGACCCGCGTTTGATTTGGGACAAGTTGGGGGAAAAAGTATGACCGAAGAGAGTAACCTGGACGTACCACAGGCTAAAATTCGCCGCGGTTATGGGAGTCTGCTCAGTATTTGGCTGGTCCCGATTATCGCGCTGGGGGTCGCGGCTTTTTTAATTGTCAAAACCGTCGTCGAGAAGGGCACCGAGATTTCCGTGATTTTTGAAAATGCGGAAGGAATGACCCCGGGGAAAACCCAACTCAAATTCAAGGATGTGAACATCGGTTTGTTGACGCGGATCGATATTCTTGATGATGAAAAGGGCGTGAGCGTGGTGATTGATGTCAATCGGGAAGCCGATAAGTATCTGACGGATACTGCGCGGTTCTGGGTTGTCTCCCCGTCGATTGGATTGCAGGGCATTACCGGCCTGGAAACAATATTGTCAGGATCCTTTATCGAGATTGACCCCGGAACAGGAGGCGAGCGTAAAGAGGCGTTTGAGGGACTGGCGACGCCGCCGGTGATTACGTCGACGGACAAGGGGACAGAATTTGTCCTGTCGACCAAGAGTTTAGGCAATATTTCGCGCGGAACGCCGGTTGTCTATAAAGGGCTGAGGGTCGGTACTGTCCTCGGGTACCGCCTCGCCAAGAGCAACGAATCAATAGATGTTTATACATTTGTGAAGGCCCCTTTTGATGCCCTTGTGTTGGAAGGAACCAATTTCTGGAATGCGGGGGGTGTTAATATTAACGTATCGACATCCGGTATCGAGGTTGGCGCTGAATCGCTTCAGGCTCTCATCACGGGGGCCGTCGAGTTTGATACCCAGTCTATCTATAAAAACACCTGGAAGGCCGAGAGTGGCCATAAATTCAAACTCTATAGGAACTTTAAAGCCAAGGAAGACGCCAAATACACGGAAAAAGCTGATTACGTGCTGTATTTTGCCGGATCTGTCAGTGGACTTGCCGTTGGTGCTTCCGTGGAATTTCGCGGGATCAGAATAGGGACCGTGAAGGAAATCACCCTTGAGATTGATGAGGAAAAGAAAAAATACCATATTCCCGTATTGATCGAGATTGAACCTCAGCGGATTACAATCACGGATGCGGGGAAGAAATTGCTGTCGGTTGTTGAAGCGGGCAACTTGCGTAAGAAGATTATTGAAAATCTGATCATGCGGGGTTTGAAGGGGAAATTGAAATCGGCCAATTTCCTGACGGGTCAATTGATTGTTGATCTCGTTCTGGCGCCGGATACGAAAGCTGTCTTCCTGGCAACGAGTGATCGGTATCCTGAGATTCCAACCATGCCGGCAGATATCGAGAAAATCACCACTTCCGTCGCCCAGCTGGTTGAAAAATTCAGCAAATTACCCATCGAGGAACTGGGCAAGAATTTGACGGAAACTGTTGGTGGCATTGATAAATTCATTAATTCCGGAGAATTGCAATCGACCATTGCCGAATATCGCAAGCTTGCGGTAACCGTTCGTAAAGTCGCGGAAAGTTTCGATGAGAAAACCCTGCCGCAAATCGGCATGACGCTTGACGAAACCCGGGATGCCATCAAGAAGATTGATGCGACCCTTGCCACGGCGGAAAAAATGTTCAGTTCGGCAAATAGTCTGATTGCCGATGGATCCCCGTTCAAATATGATTTGACAGTGATGCTTCAGGAATTGTCTGCTGCAAGCAGGGCGGTCCGTGGTTTGGCTGAATTTCTGGAACGCAATCCCAGTGCGTTGATTAGCGGGAAAAGGTAAGGGTCATGACGAAAATCTGGAGGGGCGGTATCTTGAGAAAACTACTGGCTGTTATTGGACTGGTTGCGATGACGAGCGCATGCGCCGGATTGCCCGGATCGGCTCCGACAAATTTTTACGTCATTAAACCGGCTGCCGGACTTGGCCCCGATGCCGCTGCAAATACCCTGCCGCAAGGTATAAGCGTTGGCATCGGACCCATCCAAATTCCGGGCTACGCGGATCGTTCCCAGATCATCACCTTTGATGGTGGGGCCCGGGTAACTGTTGCTGATTTTGACCATTGGGCGGCACCGCTTGGCGATACAATCAAGCGTATTTCAAGCGCCAATGTTGCGGCGCTGATCGGCGAAGAGAAAGTCTTTCCCTATCCCGCTGATTTCCGCCCCGACCGGCGATCCCTCCAGATCGCTCTTGAAATCGTTGATATCGGGCAGCGTGCAGATGGCCAGGCCTGGGTCAGGGCCCGCTGGCATGTCAAGCGCCTGTATGACAATCAGGTGGCGATGCGCGGCTCTGGAAATTATGAAGAGCCGACGACGGCAGGGGATTATGATACCTATGCCGAAGGGCTGAGTGTCATCTTCGGCCGTCTCGCAAAGGATTTGGTGGCGTCCCTTGACAAGGTTCAGTTTGAACCGGCCACAAACTAGCTGCGTAGATCTTCTACGCGTAACCCTGAATTTCTTGATAACGGAATAAATGGATGTCGAAACCAAACGTCCTTTTCATCACCATCGATCAGTGGCGCGCCGACAGCTTGGGCGCAACTGGCGATCCCGTGATACAAACGCCGGTTCTGGATAGCTTATGCGGTGATGGTGTCGTGTTTTTGAACCATTACAGCTGTTCTGCGCCTTGCGGTCCGTCCCGGGCGACCTTGCATACAGGAATGTATCCCAGTAACCACCGGTCCATTCTCAATGGCACGCCGTTAAGCGGCGGTCTGACGAATATTGCCTTTGAAGCCAGAAAATCAGGCTATGACCCTATTTTGTTCGGCTATACCGATACGACGCCGGACCCACGGGACCTGGGAGCCTCGGATCCGGCCTTTCGGACCTATGAAGGGGTTTTGCCGGGATTTACAGTTGGAATGAATATAACGTCAGACTGTGAACCCTGGCTGACTTATCTCCGGGATAAGGGCTACTCGGTACCCGGGACAGGATATGATGTTTATTACCCTGATCCTGACTTCAGCCTTCCGGCGGATCGGCACTCGACTTATGCGCCCGCCCGCTTCAAAGGAGAGGATAGCGAAACCGCCTGGTTGACGGACTATGTCCTGAAGGAGTTGAAGACTGACGGGGACGATCCCTTCTTCTTTCATGTTTCCTATTTGCGGCCACATCCGCCTTTTATCGCGACACCGGAATTGCATGACCTCTATCAGCCCGGGCAGATGAAAGACCCCATCCGGACCCGCAGCCTGCCGGAAATGGCGGAACAGCATCCGTTCCTTAACTTCGCCTATCAGAAAGTCCGGCAAGAAGACTATTTCATGCAAGGGGACGGGGCGGTGGCTGATCTGACCGTTGACGAGGTCTTGCAGATTCGCGCAACCTATAAGGCACTGGTGACAGAGGCGGATCAGAATATTGGCCGCATTATTTCGGCGCTGAAGGAAAGCGGCGACTATGACGATACCCTGATCGTGGTGACAACGGATCACGGGGAGCAGCTGGGCGATCATTATCTGTTTGGCAAGCTGGGCTTCTATGACCAGAGCTTTCATATTCCGCTCATCATCAAGCCACCGCTAAGTTGGGGGTTCAATACCGGAGAAACGGTGTCCGCCTTCACGGAATCCGTTGATATCATGCCGACGATACTCGATGGGATCAACCAGGCCATTCCGCGTCAATGTAACGGCGAAACGCTCTTGCCGCTGCTCAAAGGCGAAACGCCGGAGGGCTGGCGGGACGCTGTTCACTGGCTCTTTGATTTTCGCGATCCGTTGCAGGGACGATCGGAAGCCTTTTTCGATATGCCCTCATCTGACTGCAATGTCCTTGTCCATCGGGATGAAGACTTTAAATATGTGCATTTCGCCAATTTGCCGCCTTTGCTGTTTGATATGCGAAATGATCCGCAAGAAGAGCATAATCTGGCGGAAGAACCGGACTATCAAGCCGTCGTGCTTCACTATGTCCAGAAATTGCTGTCCTGGCGCATGCGTCATGAAAATTCGGAATTGGCTGACCTGATTACATCAGATGACGGGCTGACGGAAAAAGGGGCGGTGATTACGGAGCTTTAACCTCGTTTGGCAGGTCCCTGCCGGCAAAGAAAGCATCCAGGTTGTCCAGGCACATGAACCCCATGGCATTGCGGGTCTCAACGGTGGCGCTGCCGATATGGGGCAACACAAACAGATTGCCCAGTTCCAGATAGTCCGGATTAAGGGCAGGCTCGTTCTCAAACACATCCAGCCCCGCCGCAGCGACTTTACCTGATTTCAAGGCACGGATAAGCGCCGCGTCTTCGACAACCGCGCCGCGCGCGGTATTTACGATAACCGTCCGGTCCGGCATTTTGGAAATACTGTCATCATTGACAAAATATTTTGTTTCCGCCGAAAGCGGACAGTTGATGGACAGAAAGTCACAAACAGGTAGAAAACTTTCCCTTGTTTCGTGAAAAACAGCATTTTCCAGTCCCGGCGCTTCCACTTTTCGCCGGTTATGATAGTGAATTTGCATATCGAACCCTTGCGCCCGCCGGGCCACAGCCTGGCCAATACGCCCCATGCCCAGAATACCAAGGCGTTTGCCTGTGACATGGACGCCGAGGAACTGATTGGGTTCCCATCTCGTCCATCCGCCCGCCCGCAATGTTTGTGCGGACATATGAGCCATCCGGGCTGCACCGAGCAAGCATAACAATGCAATATCCGCTGTTGCGTCGGTCAGGACATCCGGCGTGTTGCTCAACCGGATGCCACGGGAGAGGACAGCCGGAACATCAATATGATCATAGCCAACGGAAAAGGTTGCGATCATCTTCACCCGGTCCGGCAGTCCGGAAATCAATTCCGCGTTTATGGCCTCGGTTGCTGCGCAGAGAATAGCATCCGCATCTTGCGATAGCCGTAATATTTCGGCCATGTCCATGGGATGATCGTCTTCGTTGGTAATGGCATCATAGGAATGCTTTATCCGGGTCATGACGTCGGGTGGAAAATTTCGGGTGACGAGCAAACGTGGTTTGGTAATCATGACAGGTCCTGCAATAGCGTGTACAATTTGGTCCGTATGTTTAGCATTAATCTCAGGACCGAGAAAGCGTGTAAAAAGACGTTGGGAAAAAGGGGCAAGGGAAGACAGATGGATTGGAAATCCGAACGCAATGAATTGATCGAAACGGTTTGCACAATGAATAAATTGGGCATCAATCACGGAACGTCCGGTAACGCGTCTGTCCGGGTTGACAACGGGTATCTGATGACACCTTCTGGCGTTGCCTATGAAGAAATGCGCGAAGAGGATATCGTCCTGATGTCCTTCGACGGTTCCTATGAGAGCATTGAGGACCGCCGGAAACCCTCGAGTGAATGGCGGTTTCATCAGGACTTACTGTCGGCGCGCGCCGATTTTGGCGCAATCCTTCATACACATGGTACTGCAGCAACGACTCTTGCCTGTCACCGCCGGGAAATTCCGCCCTTTCACTATATGATTGCCCTGGCCGGAGGGCATACAATTCGCTGCGCCGAATATGCGACTTTTGGCACGCAGGCCCTGTCCGACAACGTTTTAACAGCAATGGAAGGGCGTAAAGCCTGTTTGATGGCCAATCACGGCCTGCTGGTCGGAGAGGCAAGCCTGCGCAATGCATTGTCCTTGGCCGTTGAAGTGGAATACTTGTGCGACGCCTATTGGCGGGCCCTTCAACTTGGTGATCCGGTGCTGTTGACGACGGAACAAATGGACGCCGCGCAGGAAAATTTTCGAAAAGGCTATGGTATTGCTTCACCGTAGTTGAAGAGTAAGTGGAACCTCTAAAAAGCTCTATCGCCCGGTTAAAAAAACCAGTAAAACATCTATTCGAATAATGTCGAGGAGATAAGAATGACAATAACAATATCCAAAGCAGAATTTTTGAACTCAGTTGGAACAGAATATGGCCCGGGCGAATGGTTCAAGGTTGATCAGGAACGTATCAACCAGTTTGCCAGTGCCACTGACGATTATCAATTTATACATGTCGATCCGGAAGCCGCGAAGGATACACCTTTCGGGACCACAATTGCCCACGGGTTTTTAAGCTTGTCGCTGTTGGCTGCATTGGTGCCCAAAATTCAGCCAAAGCCTGATAACGTTAAAATGGGAATAAATTACGGTATCGACAAATTGCGGTTTCTACAGCCGGTCAAGGTTGATAGTGAAATTCGTGCCAAGAGCAAAATTTTAAGTATCGATGAGAAACGCCCAGGACAGTATTTGACGAAATCTGAAGTTACGATTGAAATCAAGGATGAAGCCAAGCCGGCGTTAATAATTGAATGGTTGGGCATGACCATTCTGGACGAATAGAAGCAACATAAAAACATACGTAAAATAAAAGGAGACGTTATGAGCATTCGGTTTGACGGCAGGGTGGCTATTGTCACGGGTGCCGGGAACGGCCTTGGACGGTGTCACGCCATTAGCCTGGCTGAGCGTGGCGCGAAAGTCGTCGTAAATGATCTGGGCGGTGCCCGGGACGGGAGCGGCGGCTCGTCAGATGCGGCAAAAGCCGTGGTGGCTGAAATTGAAGCTGCCGGCGGTGAAGCAATTGCCAACGGCGCCAATGTCGCAGACATGGAGCAGGTTCAGGCAATGGTTGATGAAGCCAGGGAAAAGTGGGGACGTGTTGATATTCTGGTGAATAATGCCGGGGTTCTTCGCGATAAATCCTTTTCCAAAGTGGAAATAGATGATTTTGATTTTGTCCTCGATGTACATCTGATGGGATCGGTTAATTGTTCCAAGGCTGTGTGGCCACTTATGCGCGAACAAGGTTATGGCCGGATTGCCATGACCACCTCTTCCAGCGGCATGTACGGAAATTTTGGTCAAACCAACTATGGCGCCGCAAAAATGGGCGTAATAGGCCTGATGAATACCCTGGTGCTGGAAGGCGCCAAATATGGCATTAAGGTCAATGCGTTATCACCTTGCGCGGCAACCAGGATGACTGAAGACATCATCCCTGAGAATCTATTGGGTCTGTTGACCCCGGAATCAGTGACCCCCGCCTTGCTGTTCATTGTCTCCGATGATGCGCCGAACCGCACAATTATTACGGCTGGAGCAGGAACATTTGCCCGGACAATTGTCTATGAAACGGGTGGTAAATGGTTGCCTGAGGAAGATCAGACACCTGAAAAGATCGCCGAGAACTGGGCGGAAATTTCTGATGCAGCCTCGCAGATGGAATATACAAGCGGCAATGATCAAACACAAAATATGCTGACCAAGGCGGCGACAGGACTTGGCATCAAGCTTTAGGTTGAATGCCGGAAAATTATCGGGCAGGCTCCAGTTGAGCCTGCCTTTTTTTGTTGCCGTAATGTAAGCTTACCTGAATTAACTAGCAGCTCCATAGGACGACTATGTTTGAGACGGCAATAAATAGGTTTTTGCAAAGTTTTTCAACGCCCTGGCTGGACCAGTTCATGCTGGGTGTAACATGGACGGGGGATGAAACATTTATTGTCGGTATCCTTTGCGTTATCGGCCTTGGCGTTGATTTTCGCCGGGGGTTTATCCTTCTTCAGCTCCTGTTAATTGCTTTTATTTCAGTCGATTTTTTAAAGACGGTTATCGCACTTCCGCAGCCTTTTTTTCTCGATGCCTCGCTTCTTGACTTTGGATCGTTGCCGGACGGCATTGTAGCCCTTAAAAATGCGGCAGCGACATCTTTTTTTGGCGCGATCCCGGAAAGCTCCCTGGCGGCGCATCGAACCTACGCACAAGGGGTAGATGATTATGGATTCCCCTCCGGCCACACTGTTGGTGCCGTTGTTCTTTGGGGCGGATTAGCCTTGGTTTTTCGAAACAAGGCGGCACTGCTATGGGCTGGGATCATGGTAGTATTGATGATGCTATCCCGGATGTTTCTGGCCCGCCATTTTTTGGCGGATGTTTTAGGCGGGGCAACAGTTGGTATTCTTCTGCTGCTTTTGGCGCGGTATCTTCTTGATCATCTTGACGCCAATGCGCTATTTTATAAATCAGCATTTGATCTTACGGCGAACACGAAATCGGCTTTTCTTTTGTTGGGAATGGCGTTCGGTATCCCACTGATAATCATGGGAACTGGCCATGGATTTATTGGGCGTCAATCCGCATATTTAGGCATCAATGCGGCATTTCTAGCCCTGCTTTTTTTCAACGTATCGTTGGAAAGGGGGGGTTGGTGGCAGAGAATGATCCGGATTGTAATCGGATTTGGCCTGTTCTTTGGTACAAATAGCTTGATCAAACTCCTGCCCATCGCCCATGACGGTGCTGGGTATATGTTCCTGAAAGGGTTCTTGCCGCCCTTTATATTATTCCTGTTTGCCTACACTATTGTTTCATTTTTAATGACAGCAGAACAGAAGCAAATGTCGCCTCTCAAGCGGATATAACCGCTTGAAAGACGTTGTTAGTTTTGACTAATCCAGAAAGGGTAGATTGAGATTGTTTTCGCGGGCACAGTCTTGTGCAATCTCGTAACCGGCATCGGCATGTCGCATGACACCCGTTGCCGGATCATTAAACAATACCCGTTCAATGCGCCTGTCCGCCTCTTCAGTGCCGTCACAGACGATGACCATCCCTGCATGTTGGGAAAATCCCATGCCGACACCACCCCCATGATGTAAACTCACCCATGTGGCGCCGCTGGCCGTGTTGAGAAGGGCATTCAATAATGGCCAGTCGGATACAGCATCGGAGCCATCCTTCATTGATTCAGTCTCCCGGTTCGGGCTGGCGACCGAGCCGCTATCCAGATGATCCCGGCCAATGACCACAGGCGCTTTCAATTCACCCGTGCGAACCATTTCGTTAAAGGCGAGGCCAAGACGATGGCGCTGACCTAATCCTACCCAGCAAATGCGGGAAGGAAGCCCTTGAAATTGTATACGCTTTTTCGCCATATCAAGCCAATTATGAAGATGCGGATCGTCTGGTATAAGCTCTTTTACTTTCGCATCTGTCTTGTAGATATCTTCCGGATCACCGGAAAGCGCTGCCCAACGGAAAGGGCCAATACCCCGACAAAACAATGGGCGGATATAAGCGGGAACAAATCCGGGAAAATTGAAGGCATCGGTTACGCCTTCTTCCAGGGCAACCTGGCGAATGTTATTGCCATAATCGACGGTGGGGATCCCTTTTTCCTTGAACCCCAGCATGGATTGAACTTGAATTGCCATGGACTTTCGGGCCGCAATTTCAACGGCTTTCGGGTCTCTTTCTCGTTTGTCTTCCCATTCGGCAAGGGTCCAGCCTTGGGGCAGGTATCCATTGATTGGGTCATGGGCTGATGTCTGGTCCGTAACCAGGTCCGGTAGATAATCTCCGGCTAGGATTTGCGGGAAAATGTCTGCCGCATTTCCAAGAAGACCGACCGACACCGGCTCGTTACTCTCGGTTGCTGCACGAATAAGGTCCAATGCTTCATCCAGTGTTTCAGCTTTTTTATCCAAATACCCGGACCGTAGCCGAAAATCGATGCTACTAGGGCGACATTCGACAGCCAGCATGGACGCGCCAGCCATGGTTGCGGCAAGTGGCTGGGCGCCGCCCATGCCGCCTAGTCCGCCGGTCAGAAACCATTTTCCGCCTAAATCGCCATCGAAATGCTGACGGCCGGCTTCTACGAAGGTTTCATACGTGCCCTGGACAATGCCCTGACTGCCGATATAGATCCAGGAACCTGCCGTCATCTGGCCGTACATCATCAGGCCCTTTTTATCGAGTTCATTGAAATGTTCCCATGTTGCCCAGTGGGGAACGAGATTTGAATTCGCGATAAGAACGCGCGGGGCGTTTTCATGGGTTTTAAAAACACCAACGGGTTTTCCCGATTGCACAAGCAGGGTTTCGTCAGTATTCAGATCCTGGAGCGATTTCTGGATTTGATCAAAGCATTGCCAATTGCGCGCCGCGCGCCCGATGCCACCATAAACAACCAGCTCGTGAGGATGTTCTGCCACATCGGGATCGAGGTTATTCATCAGCATGCGCAAAGGGGCTTCAGTTTGCCAGCTCTTGCAAGAAAGTTCAGGGCCCGTCGGGGCTTTGATGGTCCGTGTATTGTCCAGTCTATCGTTCATTTGGATGTTCCCTCATTCCGGCCGTAAGTTTTACCGGCCCAGTCAAGCATGGCTTGGAGTAATTTTTTTAATGTTGGTTGAAGCTGTTGGGCCTTTTCCTGGCGATAGGAAAAGGGTGGAATTTCGTCCATGTAGTCTTCCTGTGCCAATTCAAGTTGTACGGCATGGATGTTGTTGCCCGGATCACCATAGTGGCGTGTAATATATCCGCCCTTGAACCGGCCATTAAGGGCATGGCTATACGGGGAGGCCACTGCAATCTGTTCCAGGTGATTTTCAAGCTCGGGAACGGTTGCCGCGCCATTTCCGGTGCCAAGGTTGAGTGTAGGAAGGCGGCCTTCAAAAAACCGGGGAAGGACGGACCGGATCGAATGACAGTCGAAAAGAAGCGTAAATCCATGGATTTCCCTGATCCGCTTGATCTCTGATTCCAGAGCGTCATGATAGGGTTGCCAATATGTTGTACGGCGGTTTTCAATCTCTGCGTCATCCGGGGTTTTGTTGTCCTTGTAAAGCGGAGCGTCATTGAACAGTGACGTGGGACAGAGTTCCGTAACGCTTTGTCCGGGATATAGCGATGCGCCGCTTGGATCTCTGTTCAAATCAATGACGTAGCGTGAATGAGTGGCAGTTAGAACCGTCGCGTCGAGTGTGTTTGCAATATCTTCATACAGGCGGTCAATATGCCAGTCGGTGTCAGCTTTTAATTTCCCCTCATCTGTCAGACGAGATAAAATCTCCGGCGGTATATCCAAGCCCACATGAGGCTGGCTGAGAATTAAGGGTGAAGACCGTTGTGTTAAAGCATATGTTTCAGACACTGGATTACACTCCGGAAATCGACGGTAAATATTCTGAGAAATCCCGGCTTAATTGACCACCGGCAACCATTTTTTTTGCCGCTTCCAAATCAGGGGCGAAAAATCGATCTTCATCATATGCAGGCACTTGTTGACGGATTTCCGTAAACAGTTTTTGCAGCGGCGGAGAGGACATAAGAGGGCGTCTAAACTCAAGCCCTTGCGCTGCAGCAAGCAACTCAATACCAACAATGGCTGCAGTATTTTCTGCCATTCGAAGCAGGCGGCGCGCACCGTGAGTGGCCATGCTGACATGATCTTCCTGGTTTGCGGATGTTGGAATACTGTCCACCGAGGCAGGATGGGATTGCTGCTTATTTTCACTGGCCAGCGCAGCTGCCGTAACATGGGCAATCATAAAGCCGGAATTGACACCCGGATTTTTTACCAGGAAAGGCGGGAGGCCGCTGATACTAGTATCAATCAGCATGGCAACCCGTCTTTCGGACATGGCTCCAATTTCGGCGATGGCAATTGCCAGGTTATCGGCGACGAGCGCGATCGGCTCTGCATGGAAATTACCGCCGGAGATCACATCGCCGGTTTCAACAAAGACAAGGGGATTGTCTGATACCGCGTTCGCTTCAATAACGAGAACCTTCGCCGCATGCCTGATCTGGTCGAGACACGCTCCCATAACCTGAGGCTGACAGCGCAGGCAGTAGGGGTCCTGCACTTTCTCACATTCTTCATGAGATTTCCGAATTTCGCTGTCTTTTGTAAGATGGCGATAGCTTTTTGCCATATCCATCTGGCCAATCTGTCCGCGGGCGGCATGTATGCGGGCATCGAACGGCGCATCTGTCCCTTTCGCCGCGTCCAGGGAGAGGCTGCCGGCGAGGGTTGCCGCATCCAGCAATTTTTCCGCTTCGAACAGGCCGGCAAGAGCAAGAGCTGTCGAAACCTGAGTGCCGTTGAGAAGTGCCAATCCCTCTTTCGGTCCAAGTTCGATAGGGGATAAGCCAGCTTTTTCAAGCGCTTCTGTTGCAGCTGTCGGAGTACCATCCACACTAATGTCCCCATATCCAAGGAGAGCCGCACTCATATGGGCGAGGGGGGCTAGGTCGCCGGACGCGCCTACAGATCCTTTTGCAGGAATGCAAGGATACATGTCCTTATTTAAGACGGCGAGCAGGGTATCAATAATTTCCCTTCTAACGCCGGAAAAGCCACGTGCAAGGCTTGTTGCTTTCATGGCCAGAATAAGCCTAACAATACGGTCCGGCAGATTTGGGCCAACCCCAGTAGAGTGAGACAGCACAAGGTTTCGCTGCAGGTCTTTAAGGTTTTCTGTCGGGATAACTTCCTGAGCCAAGCGGCCAAAGCCGGTGTTGATGCCATAAACCGTTTTATCTTCATCTATGATGCTTTGGATCGTTTCCGCACTCTTGGCAACTCCCGCCCAACAGCCGGGATCAAGTTCCAGAAAGACCGGTCCTTCATAGATGATCCGTAAATGGTCCAGACTTAAATGGCCCGCCTTGATGCTTAACTTAGTTATTGACATGATCTTGTCCAAAATATCTTAAAAACAATGGGTTAGTTCCGATTCCTTGTGTCAGTTCTGAAGGGTGCTCGATGTTCCAGATGGCAAGGTCGGCCTGCTTTCCAATTTCAAGCGTACCAATTTCTGACTCCATGCCGAGAGCTGCTGCCGCATGCCGGGTAAAACCAGCCAGAGCCTCTTCCGGCGTTAATCGAAATAAAATGGCGGCCATATTCATCATCAATAATGGCGAAGTAGTTGGAGAGGAACCGGGGTTGCAATCGGTGGCGAGGGCCATGGGAACGCCATATTGGCGTAGGAGGTCTATCGGAGGCTTTTGTGTTTCGCGTAGAAAGTAAAAGGCGCCGGGCAAAATGACGGCCACTGTACCGGCTTTTGCCATAGCCTTAACGCCCTGTTCATCCAGATATTCAAGATGATCGGCAGAAAGGGCTTTAAAATGCGCTGCCAGCTCAGCTCCTTTTAAATTGCTAAGCTGTTCAGCATGCAGCTTAACGGGTATTTCCAATCTTGACGCTACTTTGAACAGTTGGCGCACTTGATGTTCTGAAAAAGCTATTTTTTCACAAAAGGCATCTACAGCGTCGACAAGACCAAGCGTGTGGGCGGTTGGCAACATTTCATGGCAAACCTTGGCCATATATCCATCAGAATCGCCAGCAAACTCTGGCGGTAGGGCATGGGCGCCCAGAAAGGTTTTTTTGACACGGACGGCATTGATTTCACCCAGTTGCTTGGCGACTTCAAGCATTTTAATCTCGTTCTCCGTATCCAGACCGTATCCAGATTTTATTTCAACCGTTGTCACACCACAGGCCATCATTGCCTCAAGCCGGGGCTGGCTTGACGCGGCGAGTTCTGCCTCGCTTGCAGATCGGGTTTGCGCCACGGTCGACAGGATACCGCCACCTTTTTTGGCAATTTCCTCGTAAGAAGCGCCCTTCAAGGTCATTTCAAATTCCTGAGAACGATTTCCCGCGTAAACAAGATGTGTATGACAGTCAATTAGGCCTGGAGTGATCCAGCGGCCTTCCAAATCCGTTACAACGACATTCTTGGCAAGTGCAGTCGATTCTAAATCGTCAAGGTGGCCCATCCAGGAGATTTCCCCCGCCGTTACCCCTAAGGCAGTGGCGTCATTCATGCCGTATGGAGCTGAACTTGGTGCCATCGTTGCAATCTGAGCATTTGTGAAAAGCTGATCGATTTTAGCTCCTGCCATTTTCATTTTGCCCTTGAATTAAAAATTGTATATACAAATTATTATGATAGGAATGGGCAGATGATCAAGCATTATTTTTCGAATATTCTGAGCGGCGATGGATGGCAGCAGGATTTACTGATGACGGTTGATCCATCCGGCAGGATTTCCGCTCTTGCCGAAGGGTCAGCTGCCGATGCGGATTATTCCCATTCAGGCTATGCGGTTCCCGGAATGGCTAATGTCCATTCTCACGCTTTTCAGCGCGCCATGGCGGGGCTCGCGGAAGTCAGTGGGGAGCAAGCCGATAGTTTTTGGAGTTGGCGGAATGTCATGTACTCCTTCCTGGGTGAGATTAATCCGGATCAACTACAGGCAATTGCCAGCCAGCTCTATGTTGAAATGCTGAAAGCCGGTTTCACTTCCGTAGGAGAATTTCACTATCTGCATAATGACATAAATGGTCAGGCCTTCTCTGACCGGGCTGAAATGAGCAAAAGTATAGTTGCAGCGGCGCAGGAGACCAGTATCGGGCTCACATTATTGCCTGTATTATATCAGTATAGCGGTTTTGGGGCAGCTGAACCAAAGGCCCAGCAATATCGCTTTACTCAAAGCCTGGATCAATTTGTCATGCTAATCGATGAGTTGCAAAAGCGCGCAGGTGTGGTTCCGGGGATGAATGTCGGTGTCGCTCCGCATTCTTTGCGGGCGGTAGACCCGGAGTCCTTGGCAGAGTTAATGAACAGTATACCCAAAAGCATGCCATGCCATATCCATATTGCGGAGCAAATGCGAGAAGTGACTGATTGCCAGAACTGGTCTGGCCAGCGGCCTGTCGAATGGCTTTCCAACAATGTCGAATTATCAAATAGATGGTGCCTCATTCACGCGACACATGTACTTGCAGAAGAGGTTGCGTCGGTTGCGCAATCAGGTGCAGTCGTCGGGCTATGTCCGATCACGGAGGCGAATCTGGGTGACGGCATTTTTCCAGCAGGCGACTTTATGAACAGAGGGGGGAAAATAGCCCTTGGCTCGGACAGCAATATCCTGGTTTCGCTCGCTGAAGAATGTCGATTGCTGGAATATGGACAACGATTAACTCTCCAATCGAGAAATATACTCGGCAGTATGAATACTTCGACGGGGGAACAGATATTTACACAAGCTGTCTCTGGTGGACATCAAGCGCTCGGCCGGCCGGGTAACGCAGGACTGGAAATTGGCGGGCGGGGGAGTTTTGCAATTCTAGACCCGAAGCATCCGGCAATTATCGGTAAACCGACCCGTGCCATTATCGATAGTTGGTTGTTCGCAGGCGACAATTCTGTGGTAAAAGATGTGGCCATCGATGGCAAGTTGGTGGTAGTGGACGGTCATCACTCGGCGGAAGAGGCAATCCTGAATCGTTTTGGTACTGTCATGGCTGAGTTGGTGGCCAGTTTATAGAATTTCTGTGTAAATGGAGTAGTGACCTCAGTATGAATATCGCAACGCAATTAGATGTCAAAAAATCTGAGCCTTTATATATTCAGATCAAGCGGCTGATTGTTGAGAAAATTCAGTCGGGAGCCTGGAAAGCCGGCGATAAAATACCGACAGAGCATGCATTGGTAAGGGATCTTGATGCATCGCGGATGACTGTTAATCGTGCACTTCGGGAGCTGACACAAGACGGTGTATTGGCGCGGCGGCAAGGCTCGGGCACATTTGTTGCGCCGGCAAAACTTGAAACCGGTTTGTTGGAAATAAAGAATATTGCCGACGAAATCATTTCCCGTGGCAACACACACAGCTCCGAGATACTGGCACTGGAAACCGTAATTGCGCCAGATGACATTTCAATTGTCATGAGCGGTGCTGCCGGGAATTCTTTTTTCCATTGTGTCCTGCTTCATCGTGAGAACAATGAACCGGTTCAACTGGAGGATCGGTATGTAAATCCCGCGCAAGTACCGAATTTCCTGCAGCAGGATTTTGGATCTGAAACACCCAGTGGGTTTTTAATCCGGACAGTTCCGTATAGTCGGGCTGATCACCGGATCAGCGCCGAAATCCCGACAGAAGAGCAAAAATCCTTGTTGAGTTTGCGCGAAGGCGAACCAGTCCTGACGCTAGAACGACATACCTATGCTGGCGACGATGTGATCACCACGGTCCGTCTCTATCATCCGGGAAGCCGGTTCGCATTTGGTGGCGCATTTACCCCGGATCGACGCTAGACGTTCGAATCCGGGAATTCATTTTTCCGCTTCGTCATAAAGGCTTGCAGCGATTCATCGATTCCGGGGTCCAGGGCGGGTGCCTGATAGTCGTTTAGCATTTGTTTCCAGATCTCGTTGGCGCGGGTTGCCGCATCCTTGCTTCCATCACTTTGCCATTGTTCGACGGAATTATTATCCGCGATGCGTGACCGGTAAAAAGCGTCCTCAAAATTGGCTTGTGTATGGGCACAGCCCAGGAAATGGCCGCCCGGGCCAACTTCACGAACGGCATCCATAGCCTGTCCATTTTCGCTGACATCAATACCCCGCGCCATGACTTCCATCATGGCGCATTGATCGATATCCATGACAAATTTTTCGTAAGACGAACATAATCCGCCTTCCAGCCAGCCGGCAGAATGCAACGCAAAATTCACACCTGACATAAGAGTCATAAGGAGTGTCTGCGCGCTTTCATAGGCTGCCTGAGCATCCGGCAATTTGGATGCAGTAAAGGATCCACCAGACCGGAAAGGTAAATTTAGTCGACGTGCGAGCTGGGCAGCACCGTTCAATACCAGGGAACTTTCAGGCGTTCCAAATGTTGGTGCACCGGACTGCATGGAGATAGAACTTACAAAAGTACCGAATAAAACAGGTGTACCGGGCTTGATTATTTGCGTGAGAGCCGTTCCGGCTAGAGCTTCAGCCAGCAACTGTGACAGGGTTCCGGCCGGGGAAACAGGGCTCATTGCGCCAGAGAGGATAAAAGGCGAGACAACGCAAGCCTGATTGTTGGCCGCGTAGGTTCTAAGGGCACCCAGCATTGTCGCATCGAAAGTCATTGGTGAATTTGCATTGATCAGGTTTAGCATGACACAATTATTCTGGACAAAATCCTCACCGAAAACCAGAGATGCCATATCGACACTATCTTGCGCCCGTTCAGGGGCTGTAACCGATCCCATAAATGGCTTGTCAGAATATTTGATATGGCTATAGACCATATCGAAGTGCCGTTTGTTAACAGGTAAATCCACAGGTTCGCAAACCGTACCGCCGGAATGATGCATAGCGGGCGCCATATAGGCGAGTTTTACGAAATTTTCAAAATCTTCAATGGTGCCATACCGCCGACCTTTATCCATATCATGTACAAAGGGAGGACCATAAACTGGTACAAAAACAGTGTTGTTTCCGCCAATTTGAACGTTTCGGGCCGGGTTCCTTGCATATTGGGTAAATTCTGAAGGGGCTGTCTTTAACAGCTCGCGGCATAAACCCTTTGGAAAATGGACACGTTCCCCTTGGACATCTGCACCGGCATCTCTCCAAAGTTGCAGAGATTCCGGATCATCTCGAAAATCGATTCCTATTTCTTCGAGAATGGTATCGGCGTTGGATTCAATGATCTCCAGTGCTTCATCACTGGTTAAATTGGAGACCGGAATATTTCTTTTGATATAGGGAATCGTATTCCCAGATTTATTCTGACGCGCTTCCTTGCGCGCTTCGCGACCACGGCGTCCACCACGGGATCTCGGCTCACTCATAATTTATCTCCAGCTTTCATGAGGTAACAGATAACAAACTGTCTTTGATATTATTAAAAACAATTCTTGGGCGGAGACTAGCGCAATGGCGTCTTTTTCCGCTGATTGTCTGGCGATTATAGAACAATTTTGACGGGAGGCGGATAGTGGGAATTGACATGGCGGGAAAGGAACAGCGAGCGTCGCAGCGTCGTTAGCAGGAAACGGCTGCAATCGTCACGGTATTTTCAGAATGAATGAAGCAGAGCAACCGGCGTTGGTAAACGCTTAAGGGACAGAACAATGAAATCACATGCACGGGTCGTTGTCATTGGCGGAGGCGTCGTCGGCGTCAGTACACTTTACCATCTGACAAAAAAAGGATGGAGCGACGTTGTTCTTTTGGAGCGTACCGAGCTTACAGCGGGATCCACGTGGCATGCCGCAGGCTTGCTGCCGCTCTTTAATATGAGCTATGCGGTTGGTAAAATCCATAAATACAGTGTTGATTTGTACAAGCAACTGGAAGCCGAGACCGGTCAAAATGTTAGTTTTCATGTAACCGGTAATTTACGCCTTGCGACGAATAAAGAACGCATGGACGAATATATGAAATATTGCGGAACTGCGAATACAATTGGCGTTCCTTATGAAATCATCACCCCGCAACAGGTCAAGGAGCTTTGGCCCTTAAGTGAAACGGACGGACTGGTTGGCGCCCTTTATCATCCGGACGACGGGCATATTGCGCCGGTTGACGTCACTAACGCTATGGCAATCGGAGCGAGAAACGGCGGCGCCGAAATTTATCGGCAAACTGAAGTCCTGTCCATCGAACAACAACGAAATGGTGAATGGCTGATCAGAACCAGCAAGGGCGATATCACAGCGGAGCATGTTGTGAGCTGTACAGGCAATTATGCACGCCAGACGTTATCCATGGTTGGACTTGATATTCCGGTAATTCCGGTTGAACACCAATATATTGTCACCGATGAAGTTCCCGAACTGGTCGAACGGAAGAAACAAGGTCTTCCGGAAATGGCCGTTCTTCGGGAAAGCGATGCGTCCTATTATCTTCGCGAAGAACGTCAGGGATATATTCTTGGCCCGTACGAAAAAGGGGCGCCTGCCTGTTTTGTTGACGGTGTGCCCGATACCTTTGGCCAGGACCTGTTTCCAGGAGATCTGGAACGTTTAATGCCGCATGTCGAAGCCGCAATTGCGCGTGTCCCCACATTTGCCGACGCGGGGATCAAGGATATCGTCAATGGCCCAATTGCGTATACGCCAGATGGAAGCCCGATGATTGGTCCCGCATGGGGACTGAAGAACTTCTGGATGAATGAAGGCCATAGTTTTGGCGTGACTGCGGCGGGTGGTTCCGGATGGCAATTGGCGGAATGGATAACCGAAGGCGAGCCGGGAATTGACATGATGGATGTTGATCCACGCCGTTTTGGTGCCTATGCAACGAAACCCTACACAAAGATTAAGAATGAAGAATGCTACGAGCATGTCTTTGTGATCCATTATCCGGATGAAGAACGCGGCGCTGGGCGTCCGTTGAAAATGAGCCCATGCCACGACCGTATGGCCGCACGCGGTGCCGTCTTCGGTCAGCGTTATGGCTGGGAACGCCCAAACTGGTTTGCACCGGAAGGTGTAGAACCCAAAGACGTCTGGAGTTTTCGGCGCACAAACTACTTCGAGCATGTCGGAAATGAAGTCAAAAATATGAGGGAAAACGCCGGCCTCATAGATATAACAAGCTTTTCCAAATTTCAGGTAAGCGGGCCAGGCGCAGAAGCCTATCTCGATCGACTTGTATGCCGGAAATTACCGAAAGGGATCGGTCGGATTAATCTTAGTCATGCGCTGAATAAAAATGGTGGGGTTCGTTCCGAATTTACAATCATGCGCGATGGGCCGGAGGAATTCTATCTGGTCAGCTCCGGCGCGGCAGAACGGTTTGATCATGACTATCTATTCAAAAACTTGCCGGATGACGGTTCGGTTCGGTTGGACAATGTAACGACGGCACATGGTGTCTTGGTCTTGGCCGGTCCGCGAGCACGGGACATATTATCAAAAATAACAGATGCTGATTTGTCCAATGACGGTTTTAAATGGTTGACTGGTCAGCATATTACAGTTGGTTTGGCGCCGTGCCGGGCGTTACGGGTCAATTTTGTCGGCGACCTGGGGTGGGAACTGCATCATCCGATCGAATATCAAAACCATATTTACGACGCAATCGTCGCAGCTGGAGAAGAGTTCGGGCTGTCAATGTGCGGAATGCGGGCAATGGATAGCCTGAGGATGGAGAAAAACTACCGGATGTGGGGGCAGGACCTGACCAGCGAATACACGGTTTTCGAAGCTGGCCTGGAAAAATTTGTTCACATGGACAAAGGGGATTTCGTTGGCCGTGATGCCTTGATCGCGCAGAAGGAGGCCGGTGTTCCGCAATCATTTGTCTGCCTTGACGTGTTGGGAATAAAAGATGCGGATCCGATGGGAAATGAGCCGTTATATGATCTTGACGGAAATATTGTTGGCCGGGCAACTGCCGGTGCATATGGGCACTGGGTTGGAAAGAGCTTGGCCCAAGGCTATATAAAAGCAGGGCTAGAGACAATTGGGACGGAGCTGGAAATCGAGATCCTCGGGGAAAGATACAAAACAGTGGTGATAGAAGAATCTGTTTTTGATCCTGAAAATACTCGCCTTAGATCCTGAAATTGAACAGAAACCAGTGTTTTTGGAAGTGCGTGTCGCTGAAAAATTATTCGATGTCTGAGGCAGGATAGTTTTTTAGCACATGTTGCCTGAATATTTTGAAAAGAAACCGGTAATTTGACCAACTCTGTGGAGCCATAAAATGGACGAAGAAGAAATTGATCTCTCTGCGTTAGATGATTCTGAGCTTGTTGAGCAGATGCATGATGATCTCTATGACGGTTTGGCCGACGAGATTTGTGAAGGCGTCAATATTCTTCTGGGGCGGGGTTGGGAACCCTATAGAGTACTGACAGAAGCTCTGGTTGAAGGCATGCGGATTGTCGGTATTGATTTTCGTGACGGAATCTTATTCGTGCCGGAAGTACTTTTGGCGGCAAATTCCATGAAGTCTGGAATGGCTATCCTGAAGCCCTTGCTCGCAGAAACAGGGGCGCCGAAGGCGGGAAAAATGGTTATCGGCACCGTGAAAGGTGATATTCACGATATTGGTAAGAATCTCGTCATCATGATGATGGAGGGAGCCGGATTTGAAGTAATCGACTTGGGAATTAACAATCCGGTCGAAAACTATATTGCCGCTTTGGAAGAGCATGAGCCAGATATTATAGGGATGTCCGCGCTTCTCACGACAACCATGCCCTATATGAAAGTTGTCATAGATACCATGAAAGAGAAGGGCATTCGCGATGACTTCATTGTTATGGTTGGCGGAGCTCCGCTCAATGAAGAATTTGCTGATAGCGTCGGTGCCGATGCGTATGGCCGGGATGCCGCGATGACCGTTGAAATTGCCCAGCGGATGGTCGCAGAGCGTCGGGCGGCCTGACAAAAAAAATCAGGGAAAGGCTGTGATATGGAGCATTCTCACCCAAAAACCCTCTTGATAGCCTGCGGTGCCTTGGCGGAAGAAACCTTGGCGGTTCTCGATGAGAAGAAATGGCAACATATAGAGATTACATGCTTGCCAGCGAAACTCCATAATTCCCCGACTTTGATACCAGAGGCAATGCGGCAGAAAATTCGAGAGAACAAGACGGAATTCGATCAGATACTAGCTCTTTACGGTGACTGCGGAACAGGCGGTTTGCTGGATAATGTTTTACGCGAGGAAGGGGTGGAGCGGATATCCGGGGCACATTGCTATGAATTTTTTGCAAGCTCTGAGGTGTTCAAACAGTATGCGGAGGCAGAACCTGGAACTTTCTATTTAACCGACTATCTTGCCCGGCATTTTGATCGATTGATAATCAGGGATCTTGGAATAGATCGGCATCCTGAATTGCTTCCCTTGTATTTCGGTAATTACAAGAAAGTCTTGTATTTATCGCAAACGGAGAATGTTGAATTGCAGGCGAAAGCAAAAGCGGCCGCCGAGAAACTTTCTTTAGAATACGAGTATCGGTTTACAGGGTTGAGCGGGCTAGAGAACTTTCTTGAAGATAAGGTGGGATAACAAAGAGTGGCGCAACTGAGTATTTTATACTGGCGGGACATTCCGTCACAAGTCGTGGTGAAGCAAGGCCGGAAGAACGCCAAAGTATTGCTTTCCGAACGGTTTCAGGTTGCCATTGATATGGCGGCGATGCGTGATGGATCCCATGAAACGGATGCATATCTTGAGGGGTGGCGAAAAGGGACCGCTGAACCAGTAGACGGGGATATGCAAGAAGCCGCGGATACTGCCGCAAATGCGATTGAATCCAGTTATGATAAGGATGTAGTTAAGCGGCTGGTGGCCAATGGCGGACGGGAAACAGATGCCTAAAACAGCTTATCAGCCATCCCATACAAGTCCGGTTGTTCGCTCCCGCGCATTATTTACTATCAGGCTCTGGTCAGTTCGTCATTCCCGCGGATTGGAACGTATTTACAAATTGCTCGCGAAAATTTTCTTGAAACTGCATCCTTTTTGGTCGTGGGTAGGGTACAAAAGGGCGGAAAAACCGGTTGTATTCGTTGAAAAAGCCGTGAAAGGACTGTTGTTTGACTGTCGTATGTGCGGACAATGCGCCCTTAGTGACACGGGTATGTCCTGTCCGATGAATTGCCCTAAATCCTTGCGAAATGGCCCTTGCGGCGGCGTCAGGGCCAACGGAAATTGCGAAGTGGAACCGGATATGCCTTGCGTCTGGGTTGAGGCATGGAAAGGCAGTCGGAACATGAAAGAAGGCGATCAAATTCTAAAAGTCCAGGAGCCGGTCAATCATTCATACCGCGGAACGTCTTCGTGGCTGCGCGTTACTGCGGAAGATGCTGCACGGTTGAAAAAAGAAAAAGAAACTCTGACAGCCGCCAGGAATACACAATGACTCAAAATCCTTTAGCCGATGAGGGAGAGCCGCTTCCAGCGCAGCCGGGTCATTCGTCACGTGGCCGGCTCGAAAGAGTGTTACGTGCCGGTGAATTTGCTGTGACTGCAGAGTTAAATCCGCCCGATAGCGCAGATCCAAACGAAGTATTTGAGCGCGGTGCAATTTTTGATGGCTGGGTTGACGGGATTAACGCCACCGATGGCTCAGGCGCAAACTGCCATATGTCATCGGTCAGCATATGCGCCTTGCTAACACGTGTCGGGTATTCTCCGATAATGCAGATATCCTGTCGTGATCATAACCGCATTGCAATCCAGGGAAATGTCCTGGGAGCTGCAGCGATGGGGGTAAATAACATACTTTGCTTAACCGGCGATGGGGTTCAGGCGGGCGATCAACCCGGCGCCAAGCCGGTATTCGATCTTGACTGCATGTCTTTACTCAGGACCATAAAACAAATGCGGGATGACGGGCGGTTTCTTTCGGGTCGAAAAATTACGGCGCCGCCGCAGGTGTTTCTGGGTGCCGCCATAAATCCTTTTGCACCGCCATATGAATTTCGCGCCCTTCGCCTGGCCAAGAAAATTGAGGCGGGTGCACAATTCGTTCAATCACAATATTGTTTCGATATCCCGATGCTTGAGAAATATATGGAACAGGTTCGTGACCAGGGGCTAGATGAAAAATGTTTTATCCTAATTGGCGTCGGTCCGTTGGCCTCGGCGAAGGCCGCTAAATGGATCCGGTCAAATGTTCCGGGAATCCATATACCTGATAGCATCGTCGAACGTCTCGAAGGCGCTGAAAACCAAAAGCTTGAAGGTAAGAAAATCTGCATCGAGATGCTCCAACAAGTGCATGAGATGAAAGGCGTTTCCGGGGCTCACGTGATGGCGTATCGGCAAGAGGAACTAGTTGCAGATATTGTTTATGAAGCAGGTGTCTTAAAGGGCCGTAAACCCTGGAAACGTGAAATGAACCCCGATTTCGAAGCCGTTTCAGATGCCGTGGAAACGGTGAAGGAACAATTTGATATATCAATTGATCCGCAAGAAGCAGTTGCTGCCGCTTCTGAGGAAGTCTAAGTCGGTAATGGAAAAGATTTCGGGCAGCTTAAGCCTTTAATGGACAAAGTGTAACAACGGGCGTGGCCCCTTAATTTCAAGGCTATTTTGCATGACTGATACAATCATTTCCTCAGCTACTAAAGAAGTTGTTATTGGCTTCGACCGTCCTTTTGTCATTATCGGTGAGCGGATAAATCCCACGGGGAGGAAACTTCTCGCTGCTGAAATGAAAATTGGGGATTACAGCCGGGTGGAATCTGATGCACTGGCCCAAGTTGCTGCGGGTGCCCAGATGTTGGATGTCAATGCCGGTATTCCGCTTGCCGATGAACCCCGTATCCTCGCCGAAGCAATCCAACTTGTTCAAAGCCTGACAGATGCTCCTTTATCTATCGACAGCTCGATTGTTGAAGCATTGGAATCCGGGTTGGCCGTGTACAAGGGAAAAGCCCTAGTCAATTCCGTTACCGGGGAGGAAGACCGGCTGGAAACGGTTCTACCACTGGTAAAGAAGCATGGTGCGGCGGTTGTTGCAATTTCAAACGACGAAACCGGCATATCCGAAGATCCCGACGTTCGTTTTGCGGTTGCCAAGAAAATTGTCGAGCGGGCACAGGACTATGGAATATCTCCAGCAGATGTTGTTGTCGATCCTCTAGTGATGCCTGTCGGAGCTATCAATGACGCGGGTCGTCAGGTATTGACGCTTATCAATCGCCTTCGCACGGAGCTTAAAGTTAACACCACATGCGGTGCATCAAACTTCAGTTTCGGATTGCCCAATCGCCACGGAATGAACGCAGCATTTCTATCAATGGCAATCGGGGCCGGAATGACATCAGCTATTACCAACCCATTACATGAACCGGAAATGGCAGCGATAAAAGGCGCGAATGTGGTGATGGGCCGCGATCCAAATTGTGTTAGCTGGATCAAGACTTTCCGGGAGCCTGCAGCTGAGGGAAGTGTGGAAATGGGCCGCAGAGGGAACCGTCGACGGAGACGCAATGCCTAATCATTTGTTTGAAAAGGAAAAGCTGCATCTCGTTGTTTTTACACCCTCTGGTAAACGGGGACGGTTTGCCGAAGGAACACCGGTTCTGGAGGCCGCTCGCATTCTCGGCGTTGATATTGATAGCGTCTGTGGTGGAAGAGGGATCTGCGGTAGGTGTCAGGTAAATCTCACTGTTGGCGAGTTTGCGAAACATGGAGTTGTTAGCCGGGAGACTTCTTTGTCTCCCTTCGCCGTTGGTGAAGAAAAATTCAAGGCGAGGAGAGGGCTTGCCGACGGGCGTCGGTTAAGTTGCCATGCGCAGTTAATGGGCGATGTCATTATCGATGTTCCCCCATCTAGCCAGGTCCATCGCCAGGTCATCGTAAAGAAAGCGGATGATCGTAAAATTGAGATGGATCCAGCGATCCGATTGCATTTCGTACAAGTCCAAGAACCGGATATGCACAATCCAACAGGCGATTTTGAACGATTGGAGTTAGCGCTCAATCAACAATGGGGACTGACCGAACTGGAATGTGACTTGCGAACGTTGCAAGCGCTCCAAAAAAACCTTCGCGAGGGGAATTGGAATGTAACAGTTTCGGTTCACCGTAATAAACGTATAACAAAAATATGGCCCGGCTTTCACAACAGGGCCTATGGATTGGCTGTGGATGTCGGATCAACGACCATCGCCATGCATCTGTGCGACCTTTCCAGCGGTGAGGTCGTCGCGTCATCGGGAATGATGAATCCGCAAATTCGGTATGGCGAAGACTTGATGAGCCGTGTGTCGTACATCATGATGAATCCTGGTGGGGATAAATTATTAACGGAAGCAGTACGGCAAGGCATAAATGAGCTCATAGGTGAAGTGACGGAACTGGCCGGTATCAATCCGACTGACATCTTGAACGCTGTTTTCGTAGGTAATCCGATTATGCATCATCTTTTGTTGGGTATCGATCCAACGGAACTTGGTGGTGCTCCGTTTGCCTTAACAACGAACAGCAGCATGACGATTTGGGCCAGTGAACTTGGGCTTACCTCCAATCCCGATGGCAGGGTGTATTTTTTACCCTGTATTGCCGGCCATGTGGGTGCAGATACAGCTGCGGTTATACTTTCCGAAGCGCCTCATTTACAGCGACAGGTTACTCTTATCGTCGACGTTGGGACCAATGCGGAAATTGTCGTTGGGAATAGTGACCGTCTCTTGGCTGCGTCTTCGCCAACAGGACCTGCGTTTGAAGGTGCGCAGATATCCTGTGGCCAACGGGCGGCAGCCGGGGCCATAGAGCGGGTCCGGATTGACCCCGAAACGCTTGAACCTAGATTTAAGGTGATTGGCAGCGATTTGTGGTCGGATGAAGAGGGATTTGACGAGGAAACCGCCAAATCCGGGATAACCGGTATTTGTGGTTCCGGGATAATCGAAGTTGTCGCTGAAATGTATTTAAGCGGAATATTGAGCGTTGACGGGGTTATAGACGGGTCGCTCGCAGCAAAAAGCCCGCGTATTGTCGCTGATGGCCGGACTTTTTCCTATGTCATACGTGATGGCGAAAGCGAGCTGAAAATCTATCAAACAGATGTTCGGGCTATTCAGCTTGCCAAAGCCGCTTTATATGCTGGTGCTAAATTGCTTATGGACAAATTTGGCGTCGATTCTGTTGATCGGATTCTGTTGACCGGTGCATTCGGAAGCCATATTGATACGAAATATGCGATGGTTTTGGGAATGATTCCCGATTGTAATCTGAAGAATGTTCATGGCGTCGGAAATGCAGCCGGAGTTGGCGCGCGTATTGCGTTGCTTAATAACAAATCGCGAACAGAAATAGAAGAAGTGGTCAAAACGGTAGAGAAAATTGAAACGGCTGTGGAACCAAAATTCCAGGATTATTTTGTAGATGCAATGGCGATTCCTCACAAAACCGCTTCCTATCCAAATTTATCGAAGACCGTAAAATTTCCGGACCCGAAAATTATTTCCGCAAACGAGCTTTCCGGCTCAGGCGGGCGTCGCAGACGTCGTCGCCTCAAGTAAATCTAATGCCGGGTACGCCGTTCTTCACTTGGTGTCCGGCCAAAATGCTCTCGGTGACATTTGGAAAAATGCGATGCGGAAACGAAACCGCACGCAAGCGCCACTTCGATTATTGGCAAACTGGTTTGGGTGAGGAGATATCTTGCCCGATCAAGCCGTAGTCCGAGATAATATCGGGTTGGAGAATGCTCCAGATATTTTTGAAATAGCCGTTCCAGCTGACGAGTTGATAAGCCGACTTCCGTAGCCAGATCACTACAACTCAACGGCTCTTCAAGGTTATCCTCCATGCAAGCGATTGCGCCCAGTAGCTTTGGATGCGAAATACCAAGGCGTGCTCGCAATTCCATGCGCTGTCGCTCTGAACTTTCACGAATTCGGTGATAGATTAATTGATCTGCGATTGATACGGACAATTCGTGACTTGTGTGGCTGGACACAAGACTCAACATCATGTCCAATGACGCGGTGCCGCCTGCGCAGGTATAGCGGTTACGGTCAATTTCAAAAAGCTCGGATGTGATGTCCAGTTCAGGAAATTCTTCCCGGAATCCGGAAAGGTTTTCCCAGTGAATAGTACAGCGATGATCGTTTATCAGGCCGGCTTTAGCCAAAACATATGTTGCGGTACAAATTGCACCTAGTTCCGAGCCATGTGATGCCATCCGGCGAAGGGCAGCAATAAGTTGCGGACTTGTATGATTTCGAATATTTATACCGCTACACGTAAAAACGATGGGTAAAGCGGGCATTTCCGATATTTTACCTTGTACCGAGAATTCGATACCGGCGCTGCTTTTTGCTGGTTTTCCGTCTATGGAATAACAGTCCCAGCTATAAATCTTCTCATTTGAAAGCTGGTTGGCAAGCCGCAGGGTATCAACGGCCGAGATAAAGGCAATAGCTGAAAATTCCGGTACGAGGCAGAAGCCAAGTCTGTATTTCGCCGATGCGCCGGTAGAAGGTGTTTCCAAATGTATCGTATCCAAAAAAGTAAAATAGAACCCGTCTTCTTCGAACGCTACTTTAGAACGGGGAAAAAACAAACAGAATCTTGCCATGTGGTCAAAAAAAGAGCAGCTGGATCAAAGCCGCTCTTCTCTGAATGGAAATGTGGGTCAGTTTAGAACAAACCGATAATTTCGCCTTCGTCATTTATATCAATTGAATTTGCGGCAGGAACGCGGGGTAGACCAGGCATGGTCATGATGTCACCGCAAACGGCTACGACAAATTCTGCTCCGCCTGCAACTCGGATCTCCCGGATAGGGACAACATGATTGCTAGGCGCTCCTTTCAGATTCGGATCAGTGGAGAAACTATATTGTGTTTTTGCGATGCAAACCGGATAATGGCCAAATCCACCCTCCTGCAATTCCTTAAACTGGTTGCGCACCTTTTGATCCGCGATGATGCCCTGTGCGCCGTATAGCGTTTGCGCTACTGTACGAACTTTGTCCCACAACGGTAGCGCGTCATTATACAAAGGTGCATAGTTGCTACCATTTTTATCTATGATGGCGGCAACGGATTGCGCCAGATCTTCTGCGCCAGCACCACCATTTCCCCAATGATCAGATTCGATGGCATCCACGCCAAGCTCTGCACAAACCTGCCGTACCTGGTTTACTTCATCTTCAGTATCTGCTGAAAATTTGTTTATGGCCACGATAACTGGCAAACCGAATTTTTTAAGGTTCTCAACATGGCGCGAAAGGTTTTCTCCTCCTTCGGCTACAGCTTTGACATTTTCAGTTCCGAGATCACCCTTGGCAACGCCCCCATGCATTTTCAATGCACGAATTGTTGCAACAACAACGGCGACTTCTGGTTTCAAGCCAGCTTTACGGCATTTTATGTCGAGGAACTTCTCAGCTCCAAGATCAGCTCCAAACCCGGCTTCCGTCACAACATAGTCGGCTAATTTCAAGGCAGTTTTTGTGGCGAGCACGGAATTGCACCCATGGGCGATATTCGCAAATGGCCCGCCGTGAATGAATGCTGGGTTGTTTTCCAGGGTTTGAACGAGGTTGGGTTGGAAAGCATCTTTCAACAAAACTGTCATTGCGCCATGCGCATCAATGTCTTTTGCATAGACGGGAGATTTTTCTCGGGTATAGCCAACAATAATGTTTCCCAAACGGCGTTTGAGATCGTCGATGTCAGTGGCAAGGCAGAAAATCGCCATTACTTCCGACGCGACTGTGATGTCAAAATGGTCTTCTCGGGGGAAGCCATCGGATATACCGCCCAGGCTATTGACGATATTACGCAGAGCCCGGTCATTCATATCAACAACCCGACGCCAAATTATCCGCCTCTCATCCAAGCCGAGTTGATTGCCCCAATAAATATGGTTATCGACCATGGCGGCAAGAAGATTATTAGCGACGCCAATCGCATGGAAATCACCTGTAAAATGGAGATTGATGTCCGTCATCGGAACAACCTGAGCATACCCGCCGCCTGCAGCGCCGCCTTTCATTCCAAAACAGGGACCAAGCGACGGCTCTCGCAGACATATCATAGTCTTTTTTCCAATGCGATTGAGCGCGTCACCGAGGCCAACAGTTGTTGTTGTCTTGCCTTCACCCGCCGGTGTCGGCGTCATAGCTGTGACAAGGATCAATTTGCCATCTGGCTTGTCGGCAAGCGTCTTGATGTAATCCAACGAGAGTTTGGCTTTATAATGCCCGTATGGCTCGAGTTTATCAGAATCAATACCGAGGCTGTTTTCCGCAACATCGACAATTCGTTTCATGGAGGCGGCTTGCGCAATTTCAATATCACTTTTCGGGTGAGCATGTTGGTCGGTCATTGCTATGTATCTTTCTGTTAATGGTCCGGATTTATTTACCAGACCCTCCAAAATTAGTATGCAAGATAGGTTGTGCCATACGCCCTGCAGCCGTCACAGTGACGGCATCAGTATTAACTAGCTATTCATGAAGCGACATAATTTTCTTTCCAAGCGGTCAAGTAGGTTTGCCGCTCTGCAATTTTCTGTGAAGACATTTACAGGAAGATTGAGGGAAAAGAAGAATGTCGGTTATATCGCAGTAAATGACTATTTCGGACATTTTTGCTCAGTGCTAAGATGTCAGAGTCAGCTTCACTCAGCGTCGTTTATGCGGCGTCTTTAACTCGGGCGGAATAAGGGCAATTCTACGTGAAATATTCCATTTTTTCCATCGCACGAAATGCATTATCACACCATAAGAACTGGCCGGAGCAGTGGCGAAGTCCAGAACCCAAAACTGACTATGATGTGATTATCATAGGCGGTGGGGGCCATGGGCTGGCCACAGCATATTATCTTGCAAAAGAGCACGGAATTACAAATGTTGCTGTTCTGGAAAAAGGCTGGCTTGGTGGAGGGAATACAGCTCGCAACACGACAATTGTCCGCTCCAACTATTTATGGGACGAGAGCGCGGCGATTTATGAAAAATCCCTACAGCTTTGGGAAGGGCTATCCCAAGACATAAATTACAATGTAATGCTGAGTCAGCGCGGTGTTCTAAACCTGGCACATAACCTTGGCGATGTTCGAGAAGGTGTTCGCCGGGTTAATGCAAATCGGCTTAATGGTGTTGATGCAGAATGGTTAGATGCAGACGGGGTCAAAGATTTTTGTCCGATCATCAATATTTCGAAAGATACCCGGCATCCGGTACTGGGCGCAACTTTACAACGTCGTGGCGGTGTCGCCCGACATGACAGTGTTGCCTGGGGATATGCGAGAGCTGCGGACGCGTGCGGCGTTGATATAATTCAGAATTGCGAGGTCACAGGTATAAAGCGAGAGGGTGACAAAGTCGTCGGTGTTGAAACAACTCGCGGATATATCGGGGCGAAGAAAGTTGCTGTTGTCGCAGCTGGTCATAGTTCCGTTGTTGCCAATATGGCAGGCTTGCGGCTTCCAGTTGAAAGCCACCCTTTGCAAGCCTTGGTTTCCGAGCCCATCAAGCCTGTCATAGACTGCGTTGTCATGTCCGGGGCAGTTCATGTCTATGTGAGTCAATCGGACAAAGGTGAATTGGTGATGGGGGCCGGTGTGGATAGTTTTAACTCCTATGGTCAGCGCGGCAGTTTTCACGTCATAGAACATCAACTAGGGGCCTGCCTCGAACTCTTTCCGGTTTTCAGCCGGGTGCGCATGATGCGAACATGGGGCGGGATTGTCGATGTTTGTCCCGATGCCTCGCCTATTATCTCCAAGACATCTGTTGACGGCCTGTATTTCAATTGTGGATGGGGCACAGGCGGGTTTAAGGCAACACCGGGCTCCGGGTGGGCATTTGCACATACCGTTGCGAAAGATGAGCCACATCGGCTAAATGCGCCCTTCGCGCTCGGTCGGTTTGAAACGGGTGCACTTATTGATGAACATGGCGCAGCAGCTGTTGCACATTAAAGGGAAGAATTGATGTTGAATATTGACTGCCCCTGGTGCGGCAAAAGACATGAAACTGAATTTCATTATGGCGGGGAAGCCCATATAGCGCGGCCAGAGAATCCAGAGGCGCTTTCTGACGAGGATTGGGCGGATTTCTTATTTATGCGGAAGAACACAAAAGGCTTGTTCCAGGAAAGATGGTGCCATAGCAACGGATGCCGACGTTGGTTCAATGTCCTGCGCAACACGATTAGCCATGAAATTGTTGCCATTTATAAAATGGGCGAAACCCCTCCTGAAATCTCCTCAAAAGCAGGAAAAAGCTTATGAGTTGGCGGAATAGAACAATTGAGGGTGGCCGCATCGACCGGCAGAAACCCCTTCAGTTTACTTTCAACGGTGACAGTTATTCCGGATTTGAGGGAGACACATTGGCATCGGCGCTACTCGCCAATGATGTCCATTTAGTGGGCCGAAGCTTTAAGTATCATCGACCAAGGGGAATTGTTGCTGCGGGAGCTGAAGAACCCAATTCCATGGTGCAGCTGGGTGCTGGTGCCACGACTGAGCCGAATATAAGGGCGACACAAATTTCGTTATATGACGGACTTGAGGCGAGCAGTGTCAATGTCTGGCCTTCCGTTAATTATGATGTGAGCGCGGTAAATGGTTTGTTTGCCAAAATTTTTACAGCCGGATTCTATAATAAAACCTTCATGTGGCCGCGGTCATTCTGGATGAAATTATATGAACCCGTAATTCGTCGTGCAGCAGGCTGGGGAAAAGCTCCAACAGAGAAAGATCCTGATATCTATGATCACATGCACTGTCATGCCGATGTTTTAATTGTTGGAGCCGGACCAGCCGGCCTCAATGCTGCGCGACATGCCGGACGCTCTGGCGCCCGGGTTGTACTGGTTGATGAGCAAAATGAGGTTGGTGGTAGCCTTCTGGGCTTGAAGAGGACAATTGATGGTGAGGATGCCGTAAACTGGATACAGGCTGTTCGGGATGAACTGGAAGAAATGCCCGACGTGACCGTTCTTACCCGATCCACGGCTTTTGGTTATTACGATCAAAATTACTTATGTATCCTGGAACAGAAAACAGACCATCTTCCTGCACATGAGCGTATTGGAAAAATCCGTCAACGCGTCTGGCATATTCGCGCTACCGAAGTCATCCTTGCAACAGGATGCCATGAGCGCCCTCTGGTTTTTGCCGACAATGATCGACCGGGCATAATGCTTTCTGGGGCCGTACAGACTTATGCAAACCGGTATGGCGTGTTGCCCGGGAAAAATATCGCGTTCTTTTGCAATAACGATAGCGCCTATGAGGCGGCGCTGGATCTCAAGGCTTCCGGCGCAAATATAGCCGTAATAATTGACTGCCGTACCGATGTTGATACGTCGCTTAGGAATATGGTTGAAGAAGCCGGAATCAAGATACTGGAAGGTCATGCAATTACTGCCACGAAAGGCGGTAAACGAGTTTCAAAAGTGGAAGTCAGACCTATCCAAAAGGGTGCAAGAGTTTATACATCCTCACCGACAGAAATTGAATGCGATCTGGTTGCTATGTCCGGTGGATGGAGCCCGGTGGTCCATCTGTTCAGCCAATCACAAGGTAAACTTGATTATCTGGAAGATAAAGCCTGCTTTGTTCCCGGTCAGGCCGTCCAGCGTCAGATGTTTGCAGGTGCCGTAACAGGTCAATTCTCTTTACAGGAAAGCCTTGAGGAAGGTCAGAATGCAGGGGTAGCAGCATCAGGTAATGCAGGATTCAAGTTAGCGGCGAGCCCAACTGCCGTGGTAACAGGTGAGCCGGAAACTGGAACCATCGAGCCCTTTTGGATTGTCCCGAGTTATCGCCCTGTAGGTGAGGGCATGGTTAAACATTTTGTGGATTTGCAAAATGATTCTACTGCTGCAGATATCGAATTAGCAACGCGCGAAGGCTTTGAATCAATCGAACATATTAAACGATACACGTTGACTGGATTTGGAACCGACCAAGGGAAAACTTCTAATATTAACGCCTTGGCCATTCTCTCTGGTATTCTGGATAAGCCCATCCCCAAAGTCGGAACAACGACATTTCGCCCACCTTATACGCCTGTTTCTTATGGTGCTTTGGCAGGTCGTAATTTAGGGGCATGGTCGGACCCTGTCAGAGTTACCAGCATCCATGACTGGCATGTCGTGAATGGGGCAAAATTTGAAAATGTCGGTCAATGGAAACGCCCGTGGTATTATCCTGAGCCAGGAGAAGACATGCAGGCGTCATTGAACAGGGAGTGCCTAGCTGTACGAAATTCCGTTGGTGTCCTGGATGCATCGACATTGGGAAAAATAGATGTGCGTGGGCCCGATGCCGCGGAGTTCTTGAACCGTGTTTATACCAATGCCTGGCTGAAACTGGGAATAGGGAAAGTTCGATATGGCCTGATGTGCCATGAGGATGGCATGGTTTTCGATGATGGCACAACGGGACGACTGGCGGAAGACCGGTTCTTGATGACGACGACTTCTGGAAATGCAGCGATCGTGCTGGATTGGTTGGAAGAATATTTGCAGACAGAATGGCCGGAGCTGGACGTATACTGCACCTCTGTTACAGAGCAATGGGCAACAGTGTCTATTGCGGGACCGAAAGCTCGGGACCTGTTAGCGAAACTCGCACCTGAGATGGATCTTTCCAACGAAGCATTTCCCTATATGTCCTTTCAAGAAGGTGAGGTGGCTGGAATTAGCTCGCGGATTTTCCGCATCAGTTTTACTGGTGAGTTGTCCTATGAAATTAATGTTCCGTGGTATTTTGGTAAAGCGGTGTGGGAGCAGGTGATGGCTGCCGGAGAGGAATTTGGCATCACGCCTTATGGCACGGAATCCATGCATATTCTTCGCGCTGAAAAAGGATTTATCATTGTAGGCCAGGAAACGGATGGAACGACCACACCTCAAGATTTGGGAATGGACTGGATTGTTTCCAAGAAGAAACCTGATTTTATAGGTAAAAGATCCTTTAGCCGACCTGATACAAGTCGGTCAGACAGAAAGCAATTGGTGGGGTTGCTGACTGAAAATCCGTCAGAAGTTCTGCCCGAAGGCGCACAACTGGTATCTGATCCCAGCGCGGCAGTTCCGATGCCAATGATTGGTCATGTTACCTCAAGTTATTATAGTGCTAACCTGGGGAGATCGATTGCTTTGGCGGTTGTTAAGGGTGGACAAGAACGCCATGGTGACAAGGTTTATGCCCCGCTTAAAAACGGAACTTTAGCGGCGGAAATTGTCGATCCGGTTTTCTATGACAAATTGGGGGAGAAACTGAATGGTTAGTCTTGAAAATCGGTTGTCGTCCGCAAGTAACATCATTGAGCAATTTCCGCCGGGCCTTCGGGAATTGCCCTTCCAAGGTCAGATTAATCTGCGTGGAGACCCGGAAAATAAGAACTTCATGACATCAACTAAGTCTGTTTTAGGTCTGGATTTACCTTTATCCCCGAATACGGTCTCTGTTGGAATTGGGGTTAAAGCTCTTTGGCTGTCCCCTGATGAATGGCTCGTTGTCGCCGAAGATCAAAAGCAGAATGATCTTGTTTGGAAACTCGAAAAAGCACTGGCTGGAGAACATACCGCAATCAATGATGTGAGCGCCAACAGGACGATTTTTGAACTTGCCGGTAACCATGTTCATCAGGTCCTAATGAAAAGCTCAGAATTTGATTTCCATCCCCGTGTATTTAGTCCGGGAAACTGTGTACAGACGCTGATTGCCAAATCGCAAGCCATTGTTGAACAAATCGAGCCAAACACATTTCATATTTATGTGCGATGCTCGTTTGGGCGATATGTCGGTGCTTGGCTGGCAGATTCCTGTAAAGAGTTTGTGTGATATTTTCTGCTTTATTTTGGATATTGGCCGTAAAATTTGTTGATTATTGTGTATTTTATTCTAATTTTGTGGTTTATGGTTCGAGCTATTTCAACAAGATGCCATATCGCGTAAGTTAAAACAGGAAATGTAATTGGGTACCCCGAATTTTTTAAAAATGCCAATAACTGAAGATTGGTCTGAATTGGTTGATTTTACGGGGTCTTTGGCAGATGCCGCAGCGGCGTGCACGACGACCTATTTTCGTCATCCAATAGATATAATGACGAAAGAAGACAAGTCTCCAGTAACGATAGCTGATCAGGAAACGGAGCGTCTTCTACGGGAGATGATTTCAAAGAAATATCCAACCCATGGAATTCTGGGCGAGGAGCATGGCTCTGAAGGATTGGATCGGGATGATCTATGGGTGCTTGATCCAATCGATGGAACAAAGAGTTTTATCGCTGGTTTACCGGTTTATGGAACTTTAATTGCTTACTTACATTTACAGCAAGTGCGCATAGGCGCCATTTCCATGCCGGCCATGCATGAATTCTGGATTGGCGTCCAGGGGCAAGGGTGCTTTTTCAACGGTGTAAAATGCAGTGTCAGTGCATGTGAAAACCTTCATGACGCTATTTTGATGACCACCTCGCCGGATTATTTTACGGGAATGGACAAGGGGCGATTTGGTGAGATAAGCGAAAAAACACGCTTACAACGATATGGTGGCGATTGCTATATATACGGAATGCTGGCATGCGGTTGGGCTGATATTGTTATTGAACAAGGGTTGCAAGCTTATGATTACATGGCTCTTGTTCCGGTTATTGAGGAAGCGGGCGGGATTATTACAGATTGGTCCGGTAACGGTTTGGGCCTGAATTCCGACGGAAATGTTCTCGCCGCAGCAACACCAGCATTGCATCAACAGGCACTTGAAATTTTGGAGCGTTAGCTTAGGCTTCCGACTGTCTCTTTTTTCTATCGAGGATAATATGGACGCACGATATGTAAAAACAATCACGGATGCGAGGAGTATTGTTGAAGATCGTGGCCTTGAATATGTAAAAGTTGGTGTTTTTGATATTGATGGCGTGCTTCGCGGAAAATATCTCAGCAAATCAAAATTTTTTAGCATATTGGAAACGGGTTTCGGGTTTTGCGATGTAGTTCTTGGCTGGGATGTCAACGATCAGCTATATGACAAGGAAAGCTATACTGGCTGGGCAAATGGATATGCAGATGCAACAGTCGTTCCGGTAATTGAAAGCTGCCGTGAATTACCATTGGAAGACAATATGCTGTTCTTTCTTCTGGAATTCGGGGATAGGGCTGCTCATGTCTGTCCGCGGCAAACGCTGAAGAGGGTTTTATCCAAAGCGTCAAACATGGGATATAGCGCGACGGCTGCTTGCGAATTTGAGTTCTTCCTTTTCGAAGAGACACCGCAGTCAGTTCGGGAGAAAAACTATAATGATCTCGATAATTTTACACCGGGTTTTTTCGGATACTCGATGCTCCGGGCGTCAGTGGAAAACGAATTTTACGAGCAGCTACTGGCTCTTTGCACGGAAATGGATTTTCCTATAGAGGGGTTGCACACGGAAACCGGCCCCGGTGTTCTGGAAGCGGCAATAGCCTATGACGAAGCCCTGCTCGCGGCAGATAAGGGCGCTCTATTTAAAACCTATACCAAAATACTGGCGCAAAAAAACGGATTGATGGCGACATTTATGGCGAAATGGTCACCGGATTATCCTGGACAAAGTGGCCATATTCATTTGTCTCTCGCTAACAAAGATGGATCATCTGTCTTTCATGAAGAGGGCAAGGACCATAATATGAGTGATGCCATGCGTCATTTTGTTGGCGGTCAGCAAAAGCTGATGCCGGAACTTTTGGCAATGGTTTCACCCACAATAAATAGCTATACGAGACTAATTCCGGGATTCTGGGCGCCGACTGAAGCCAGCTGGGGCGTTGATAACCGGACATGCGCCTTAAGGGCGATCCCCGGATCAAAACATGCGCAGCGGGTCGAATATCGGATTTCGGCAGCAGATATAAATCCACATATCGCAATTGCCGCAGCTCTAGGCTCGGGATTGTGGGGTATCGAGAATAAAGTAGAACCGACAGATCCTGTTGTTGGAAACGCTTATACACAAGAATTTCCGGAAGAGCTCGCATTACCGCAAACATTGTGGAATGCAGCTCAGTCCTTAAAAAAATCCAGTGCCGCCCGTGAATTGTTTGGTGACGCCTTTGTGGATCATTATGTCGTGACACGGGAATGGGAAGAACGGGAATTCCGTAAAGCCATTACGAATTGGGAAATGGAGCGATACTTCGAAATTATCTGATGGTTTTTGGGTGGATATTACAAGGGCATCATTAGAAGAGGAAGCTCTCGCGTATCGTCGACTTCCGACCGGCACCAACCAGTATGTTTGGCCCCCATTCTTTTATAGAAGTCTACAGCATTTGGGTCTGCCTCAATCCTCATTTCAGTGTAGCCAAGCGAACTGGCCTTTTTCATGGCAGATTTGAAAAGTGCACGGCCATAACCTTTACCAATTGCAACCGGAGAAATGTACAGAAGTTGGAGCTCGGCATGAGTTCCTTCTTCTGAAAGAAAATAAAAACCTACATATGAACTGTCTTCTTTAACTGTACCGCTGTGCAACCTTCCAATCATTTCATCCGTAATTTTCAAGGCAGTTTCGCATGATTTGATAAATTCATCGGAATATCCCCAATATGCTTTTGATTCCAATGCAAGGATTGACAATTCGGCACCGTCGCCAGGTTTTGCCGGTAAGATATCAGGAGTAAGGGCGTTTTGCATGATCGTCCAGATGTCGTGGTTTAAAAGATCAAGTGTTCTTTTCAAATATGCAGGAAACTACCTGCTCTAAAAAAAAGGTCACAGGTAAGGATACCTGTGACCTGGTTTGTCGGTTCAGAAAATCACTGAGCAACAACGCGCGTCAATGCGCCATCAATTGCGTCAATGACTTCATCCATATCACTTTTCGTGCTGATAAGGGCCGGGCTTAGGCATAAAGTATTATTCATCCCGCGAAGTGACCGGTTTGTCATTCCGATGATTACAGCATTATTTGCAAAACAATCAGCAACGACAGCTTGCGCAATACTCTCATCAACCGGCATTTTGCTTTCCCGGTCGGACACCAGTTCAGCGCCACAGAACAAGCCCTTGCCGCGAACATCACCAATAATCTGGTGCTTGGCTTTTAAACCATGTAGTTTTTCCATCAGATATTCACCTATGGTAACCGTGTTTTCCAAGAGGTTCTCATCTTCCAGAATACGCATGTTTTCAAGAGCTGCTGCAGGACCCGCTGCACATCCGCCAAAAGTAGATATGTCCCGGAAATAGCTCATTGGATCATCCGGGTCGGCTTTAAATTCGTTAAAGACCGCTTCAGTCGTTACAGTGCACGAGATTGCGGCATAGCCTGACGCAACGCCCTTTGCCATTGTGACCATGTCAGGTTTGACACCGTAATGCTGATATCCGAACCAGGTACCAGTGCGGCCCATGCCACAAACAACTTCATCAATAATCAGAAGAATATCATATTTGGCACAGATTTCCTGAACACGATCCCAATAGCCCTTTGGCGGTTCAATAACTCCACCACCCGCAGTAATGGGTTCTAGGATCAATCCACCAACTGTGTCTGCGCCTTCACGCAGGATTACTTCTTCAATCGCGTTGGCGGCTTTTATGCCATAGTCCTCAATATCTCCCCATTGTGAGCGATATTCCAGGCAATGAGGGACCTCTACGAAGCCGGGTGTGAATGGGCCATACTGATCACGCCGTTCTCCTTGACCACAGGACGACAGGGCGGTGATTGTCGTGCCATGATAATCGCGTTCGCGATAAAGGATTTTCGATTTCTTGCCGCCATGCTTGTTATGGGAAATCTGGCGAACAATTTTGTAGGCTTTCTCATTGGCTTCGGAGCCCGAGTTTGAATAGTAAACGCGGCTCATTCCAGGCATCTTGGAAATCAACTGGTTGGCAAATGTCGCGCCGGGAATAGAACCTGCTGAGCCGGCAAAATAGTTCATTTTCACCAATTGGTCACGGACAGCATCCGCAATGGTTTCCCGGCCATAGCCAACATTTACGGTCCAGACACCGCCCGAAACGGCATCCAAATGTTCGCGACCCGCCTGATTCCAGACACGCAAGCCTTTACCTTCAATAATGATAAGGGGATCCTGCGTTTCATATTTCTTGTGCTGGCTCAAGTGGTGCCAAATGAATTCGCGGTCATTTTCGACGATTTCGCTATAGTCGTTTACTGATTGAGTTAGATCCATTGCTATATCCTAATCCTGTGGCAGTTTCGTGTTGATCGCTACTGCTGTTGCATTGTCGGTTATCGTGTCTTCTGGGCGTTGCATCAGAGACCGTATAGCCAATTAGTATGGAGTGGACGCATAATATTGTTGCACTGATAGTACAACCCAATGTCCGTAATATCTTCCTTTGTATAATCGTAATATTTTGGATGAAGTGATAGGTCCAGAATTTAAGAATTGATAAGGCCAATTTACTTTCCATCAGAATACTGCAAAAATGGGCAAATGGCTCTGAAACTAGGGATCGACTTTATGTTCTTTGAGATTGATAGAAATTCGCGCATGTCTTTTCAAAGCCAGCTCCGTACGAGTATGGTCGAAGCAATAATCAATGGTCAATTGACCTGTGGCACAAAATTACCGTCAACACGGAAGCTGGCAAAAAACCTTGGATTGTCACGCGTAACAGTTGTCATTGTTTACGAAAAACTTGCGGAAGATGGATACATTAACGCGACGGAGCGATCAGGGTACCGTGTTGCAGATATTGGACCCAGGGTAACGGAGCCTGCCGTTGTCGGAAAAAAATCGAGCTCGTTAAAAAATCCTGCAGGTGATCTGCAAAATATTGATTGGGAAGGTCGCCTGGATATGCGGGTATCTTCTCAGAGAAATATTGTGAAACCGGTGAAATGGCAGGATTACCCATTTCCGTTTGTGTACGGACAACCTGATACGTCACTGTTCCCATTGGGGGACTGGCGAGAATGTTCGCGGCAAGCGATGAGCCAGATGGATATGCTAGATTGGGCCAATGATGCTATCTCTCAGGATGATCCATATTTGGTGCAACAGATTAAATCCAAATTATTACCAACCCGGGGAATATTTGCCAATGACGATGAGATCTTGGTAACAATGGGTGCACAAAATGGCCTGTATCTCGCAGCTGCAGCCTTAATGAAAGCAGTAACACGCGTAGGTATTGAAGATCCAGGATACCCCGATGTCCGCAATATTTTCGAGTATCATCGGGCCGATCTTGTCCCATTGGAGGTGGACGAGGAGGGGGTAAGGGTTGATGATACTCTGGTTTCATGTGACGTGGTTTATGTGACGCCTAGCCATCAGTATCCGACAACGGTGACGTTATCGGAAAACCGCCGTCGAAATTTGCTGGAAGCGGCTTCGAAGCATGATTTTTTCATTATTGAAGACGATTTCGAAAGTGAAACCAACTATACAGATGTTCCAGTACGTGCGCTCAAATCACAGGATAGGGATGGCCGCGTAATCCATGTGGGAAGCTTGTCAAAATCGATGTTTCCTGGATTACGGCTGGGGTATGTTGTCGCACCTTCTCCGTTGATAAAACATATGCGGGCGCTTCGACGTTTAATGTTGCGCCATGCACCGAGCAACAATCAAAGAACGACATCTTTCTTTATAGCCATGGGCTACCATCTCACTTACACGCGGCAATTAAACCAAGTGTATAGCGAAAGACGTTTTATCATGAATGAAGCGTTACAGCGCTTTATGCCTGGAATGTCAACTCAGCCTAAGTTCGGAGGAACGAGCTTCTGGGTTAAGGGCCCGGAACAGCTGGATGCGGAAGACCTTGCTCAGCAAGCACTATCTGCTGGCGTCGTCTTGGAGCCAGGGCAAGTGTATTTCAGCGACAGAGAAAAAGGAAAAAACTATTTTCGACTTGGTTTTTCCTCAATTGCGACGCAAAGAATTGAAGAAGGACTGCAAATAATTTCTGAGCTTTTAGCGTCTTCAAAAACTTAGACGTCATCAGGCAATATGTATATGATTACGACCGATTTGATCAACAATCTCCTGCGGAGGGAGCTGATCCGTTAGCAACATGTCCACACGTGTGAAGTCACATACTTTAACAACGCCTGGCCGGTTAAACTTCGTGTGATCAGCAACCATAACAATGCTGGACGCTTGGGGTATGACTGCGCGTTTGAATTCCGCTTCGCTTAGATCAAAATCAAAACAGCCAAGTTCACCGTGAAGGGCTCCGATTGACAGGATGGCGCGTTCTGTTGAGAACTGTTTTGCAAAGCTTACGGCCGTTGGACCATATGCCGCACTGTCATCGGCACGTAATTCCCCGCCTGCCATATAAACAGTATTATTATTTCTGGCACAAAGATCGCGAGCTACTTCTGTTGAATTGGTGACTATGGTCATGTTCCGGTGTGCGCTTAGTTCTTTCGCAATATAGCAAGAAGTACTGCCATTATCGATCAGCAATGTTTCGCCATCACCGATGATTGAAGCCGCCAGTTTCGCAATTTTCTGTTTTTCCTGCCGTTGTTCTTCCAATCGTCGCAAAAAGGGGGGTTCCAATGAAGAATGCGGAAGCATGACACCGCCATGTATTTTCTCAACCGATCCCGTTTGCGTCATTTGCTTTATGTCACGACGAATCGTTTCATCTGAAACGCCAAGTTTGGTAGCTAATTCAATAACTCCGCAGGATTTTTCAATCTGCAACAACCGCATTATATCCATTTGCCGTTTTGTTTGCTTCACTACCATCTCCCAATTTAGCGAAATCAAAACCGTGCATATCATATTTTGCGGGAAAGCCGAAGGAAAATGTGGAAAACCACAGTATCTCGAAATTTATTAGGCATTTTGTGGAAATAAATAATTTGAGGGGTGTTTTGGACTTAGTAAATCTGGCAGAGAATGATAAATATGAACTCTAATTTCGGATAGGTGAAAGTAATGTCTCAAAGCCTGAAAACGTTTAGTCCAATAGACGGGAGTCTCTATGTTGAGCGCCCTTATACGTCGTCACAATCTATTCAGCAGATGCTCGCCGCAGCGAAAGAGGCGCAAGATACCTGGAAAAATACTTCTGTTCGGGATCGGGCTATTATTCTGAGCAACTGTGTCGAAAATTTTGCGTCTAAAAAGGATGTGATCGTCGACGAGCTCGCGAGGCAAATGGGCCGGCCGGTAAAGTTTGGTGCCGGTGAAGTAAATGGCTTTGTCGAGCGGGCGAGCCATATGATTTCCATTGCGGAAGAATCCTTGGCATCAATCAAAATTCCACAAAAAGAAGGCTTTACACGATATATAAATCGGGAGCCATTAGGTGTGGTTTTCACGATAGCGCCGTGGAATTTTCCGTATATGACGGCTGTGAATTCAATTGTTCCGGCTTTGATGGCGGGTAATGCTGTTATTTTGAAGCATGCGACACAAACTCACTTATGTGGTGAGCGGATGGTGGAAAGTTTTGTTGAGGCGGGATTGCCCAAGGACTTATTCCAGGTCGTTGTTGCCTCTCATCAGTCAGCCGCAGAGATTATTCAATCAAATCAAGTTGAATATGTTTGCTTTACCGGCTCCGTTCCGGGCGGTACAGCTATTGAAAAAGCAGCGCTTGGTCGGTTTATTGGTGTTGGGCTGGAGCTAGGCGGAAAAGACCCGGCATATGTTCGTTCGGACGCAGACTTAACTTCCGCTGCCGAGAACCTTGTTGATGGTGCGATGTTTAACTCCGGCCAGTCGTGCTGCGGGATTGAGCGTATTTATGTACATACTGATGTGTATCGCGAGTTTGTTGATGCGTTCGTCGACACTGTAAATAGCTATGTCTTAGGATCACCTTTGGAGGCTGAAACGACATTGGGGCCGATGGTCAACACAACGGCAGCAGATTTTGTAAGGCGACAGGTTTTGGACGCTGTTGGTGCTGGCGCAAGAGCTTTGATCGATCCATCTCATTTTCCTGCAGACAAACCCGGGACACCCTATCTCGCTCCGCAGGTCGTCGTTGATGTAACCCATGAAATGCGGCTTATGACAGAAGAAAGTTTTGGTCCGGTTGTGGGTATTATGGAGGTATCTTCGGATGAGGAAGCTATTGCATTGATGAACGATAGTGAGTTCGGTTTAACGGCCTCTGTTTGGACAGAAGATGTCGATGCTGCAATACGTATCGGTGATCAGGTGGAAACGGGGACATGGTTCATGAATCGTTGCGACTATCTTGACCCCGCCCTTGCCTGGACAGGCGTGAAAAACTCGGGAAGGGGCTGTACGTTATCTAGCGTCGGTTATGAAAGTTTGACACGACCGAAATCTTATCATTTAAAAACAGCTGGTTAGGACACCTTTATGACTTCAGATATTAATCTTTTGACCGGAAATTGGAATTATCCAACGGCGATGCGGTTTGGTGTTGGCCGGCTCAAAGAATTAGGAGAAACCTGTAAAGAATTTGGAATGAAAAATCCGCTCCTGGTCACGGATCCTGGGCTGGCGGCATTGCCGATGATTGAGGACGCCCGGGTTTCTTGCTCTGAAGCTGGAATAGGTTTCGGTATCTTTAGCGATATCAAGGCCAATCCTGTTGGCCGAAATGTTGACGACGGAGTGGCCGTGTTTCAGAATGGCAAACATGATGGTGTCATAGCATTTGGGGGCGGTTCGGGTATCGATGCAGCCAAAGCAATTGCCGTTATGTCATCGCAAGCAGAAGGTGTCTTTGAGTTTACTGCCAACGGGAATGACTGGGAAGATATAGATCCGAAGGAAATTCCGCCTATTCTGGCGGTCCCGACTACATCTGGAACAGGTTCCGAAGTTGGACGTGCCTCTATCATTACAGACGAAGAACATCATGTGAAGCGGATCGTTTTCAACCCAAAAATGATGCCGGTTGCGGTTATTGCAGATCCTGCGTTGACAGTCGGCTTGCCGAAAATGATTACGGCTGCGACGGGTATGGATGCTTTGTCGCATAATCTGGAGGCCTATTGTTCGCCGCATTTTCATCCCATGGCTGAGGGAATTGCGATCGAAGGCATTCGTTTGGTGAAAAACTTCTTGGCCCCGGCCTGTACAGACGGCACTAGTCTTGAAGCTCGTAGTCAAATGATGATTGCATCGTCGATGGGAGCTACAGCGTTTCAACGTGGCCTCGGTGGTATGCATGCATTGGCGCATCCCCTCGGCGCCCTATATGATGCACATCATGGCATGTTGAATGCGATCTTGATGCCTTATGTATTGATCCGAAATCGATCTGCGATCGAGGATAGAATGATCCGGCTTTCAGCATATTTGGGCCTGAAAGACCCTTCGTTCGACTCATTTCTGGATTGGATTTTGGCATTGCGTCAAGAAGTTGGTATTCCGAATGATCTTTCAGCTCTCGATATTGATCTTGAAAAAAAGGAGCTGGTGGGTTCCATGGCAGTTGACGACCCGTCTTCAGGCGGCAACCCCATATCGCTGACAGCCAGCCAGTATACTTCGCTGTTTGAAAAGGCTGTCACCGGAGACTTGAGCCGGTAATTTGGCCGGAGTCATTATTGTGGTTTTGGGCAGAAATATTCGTAAAATTTTGACTGAAAAATCGTAGCTATTTTTCCATTTTTGTGGAAAACTCTCTAAATAGACGTATATCATTTTAACTTATACATCTAAAGGTAGATTGATTTTGGACGGTACTATAGTTCTTTTAAATTTGATGGGAGGCGTGGCCTTACTGCTGTGGGGCTTGAGAATGGTCAATACAGGCGTCATGCGCGCTTTTGGCCGGGAACTTGGTGCTTTTCTGAAATTTTGTTTGAAAAATCGATTCCAATCCTTTTTCGGCGGATTGAGCGTTACAATGCTCCTGCAAAGCAGCACGGCGACGGCACTATTGACTGCTTCATTTGCAGGTAAAGGTCTTGTGCCAGCCGCCGCGGGTATCGCAATCATGTTAGGGGCTGATGTCGGCACGACATTGGTTGCCCAGGTGCTGAGTTTCGATTTATCCTTTCTGGCGCCGGTCTTGCTCTTCGTGGGTTTTGTCCGGCATGCAACAGCCTCTTCCACGCGGGCCAAGAATCTCGGCCGGATTATTCTAGGCCTGGGAATGATGCTGACGGCTCTGAAACTGCTAGCCTTCGCGTCAGAGCCGATCCGGACTTCTGAAATATCACAATTTGTTTTGAGTTCTCTGTCGGGTGAGCCGGTTCTTGTTGTCATACTTGCCGCCTTGATTACGATTATTGCCCATTCAAGTTTAGCTACTGTCCTGTTTTCATTATCTCTAGCTGCAACAGGAAATTTTCCGATGGATGTTGCGTTCGCCATGGTTCTGGGTGCGAATCTAGGGGGGGCAGTTCCGCCGATTATGGCAACCATGAAAGCAGATAAAGCGGCACGTCGACCGCCCCTTGGTAACTTGTTCTGTCGATTGATCATTGTTGTCGTCATGGTCCCTTTTGTAAATGTCGTGGGACCGGAATTAGCCTTGTTGGAAGCCTCTCCTGCGCGTCAACTTGTAAACTTCCATACAATGCTTAATCTCGCTTGCGTGGTCATATTCCTCCCGTTTGTTGGTCCATTAGGCCGACTGACGGAAAGGTTGCTACCTGACAACACCCGGGCAGATGAAAATATACCAACGCCCCTTTATTTGGACAAAGCTGCGCTTGATAGCCCGCAACTGGCCATGGCAAATGCCGTCCGGGATACATTGCGTATGGGTGAGATACTTGAAAATATGTGTCGCAATACCAAAGATGCTATGGTGACCGGCAATCCGCAATTATTCCCTAAAATTCGCGCAGGCGATCAATATGTCGATGACTTCGACAGAGCCATTAAAAATTATTTGACGAAGCTGGGGCGGGAATCTTTGGAGGAAGAAGATGAAGCCAGATGCCGCGAGATATTGAGCTTTACGACGAACCTGGACCATATCGGTAATATTGTTGTTATGAATATGACGGAAATGATCGAATCCAGTGTGAAAAACCAGGTTAATTTTGCCTTGGAAGATCAAGAGGATTTCGTCAAATTATTTGATATAATCTTGACCAACCTAGGATTGGCGCTAACTGTTTTAATGACAAGTGAACCAGCATCTGCAAAAAACCTAATCCAGAGAAAGCAGCTTTTTCGCGAGGCTGAACGTAAATCAGTGAATAACCATTTGCGACGATTGCGGAGCAATAGGACAATGGATCAGGAAGCAAGTGCGATGCACCTGAGTTTGATGAGCGATTTGCGACGTATAAATTCTCTCGCGGCGGCTGGTGCCTATCTGGTTGCCGGACTGAAGGAGCATTAATATACCTTCTAACCGGTTTTTATGTGCTGCAATCCGGCAAATAGGCGATCCGGAAAATCCGTGATCACAGAATCCACACCCCAATCCAAAAACCGGTTGGCCATTTCCGGATCATTAACAGTATAAACTAGGAATTTATAACCGGCTGCCTTGACGGCTGTGACGTTTTCTTTTGTGACAAAGTCTTTTTCGCAATGCAACGAGGCGCATCCGGCTTCCACCAAACGTCTTTCCCAATCAGGGGGAATGGCTTCAGTCAGGTATCCGAGTGGGACATCTGGCATAAGAGATCCAAGTTTTTTCAGCGCTTCGATATTAAACGATGAAACGAGAAGCGGGACGTTTTCAGGAAGATACTCCTGCAATTCTGCTGCGACTCGCTCGGTTGTTGGAATCTGCCAACCCTTACAGGGTTTAAGTTCAAGATTGAGCCCGAGGCCTAATTTTTGAATTGTGAGAATTGCCTCTTTCAATGTTGGTATTTTTTCACCAGTGAAATGCGGCGAAAATTGTATGCTGGCATCCAGTAGCTTTATTTCTTCCAGTGTTTTCAGAAGAACAGGACCATGGCCATTCGTACAGCGATCAACATCTGTATCGTGATGAATTACGGCTATATTGTCTTTGGTAACGCAGACGTCAATTTCGATAAACTTTGAGCCCAAAGTAGCAGCCATTTCAATGGAAGACAAAGTGTTCTCAGGTGCATGTCCGCAGGCTCCGCGATGCCCCATTATTTGCGGTAACTGGTCCAGAACTGAATGCATCATCAAAGGTCTCCAACTGACCAGTCAATGGGCGTTTCGTTTATTGACTTCAAAAATTCATTTGCTTTGGAAAAATGACCATTCCCGATAAAGCCGCGATGGGCGGATAACGGTGAAGGATGGACGCTTTCCAAAACATAATGTTTATTTCTATCAATAAATCGCCCTTTTTTTTGAGCGTAACTACCCCAGAGCAGAAACACGATATTCTCGCGCTTTTCTGCAATGGATGCAATGGCCGCGTCCGTAAAATTTTCCCAGCCTTTCTTTTGGTGGGCACCGGCATTTCCCCGCTCGACCGTCAGTACACTGTTTAAAAGCAAGACACCTTGTTTCGCCCAGCATTCCAGAAAACCGTTATTTGGTCTCGGTATATTTAGGTCGCGTTCAATTTCTTTGTAAATATTGACCAAACTCGGTGGAACGCGAACACCTGGCCGGACAGAGAAACTCAAACCGTGTGCCTGCCCGGGTCCGTGATAGGGATCTTGCCCCAGTATCACTAACCGGACCTTCGCAAACTGGGTGCCATTAAACGCCGAGAATATTTGAGAACCGGGAGGATAAATGGTTTTGTTTAGACGCTTTTCAGAGATCAGGAACTGCTTCAGATCTTTCATATAGGGCTTGTTAAACTCTGGCCGAAGATGTTCAAGCCAGCTTTCATCCAGTTTAGGATCTGGAGACGTTGTCTTATTTACATCTGCTTCAGTCATCGACTTCATCCGCGTTGGAAAATCGCATCTATTTTCATTCTTCTAAGGGTCAGGTTGATGACATTAATCACAAAATTTAGTTTGAGGAACAAATTCCAGAAGATAGCAAATCATGGTCGGGTGCTAATCTTCAACAAACCATGTGAAGATAGCTCTCAAAAACGCAGCAATCAACTTTTCATTTCCCTCCGGATCTATGCAATTTAATACTTTCGTCGAGGGGTGAAAACCGACTAAGGTTGGTAATATAAGGCTATCTGAAGCGACTAATTCTGTGAGGTAAACTCAATGAAAACTGACACCATTACCAGTGGCCTGGCCGAAGTAATGCCGCTTTCCATGAAGGCATTGGAAGTCGGCAATGCCGGAAAAAACATCGGCTTGGTAATTGTCGATGAAATCAACGGGTTCGCGACGGTAGGTGCCGGTGCCCTGGCTCCTGCGGTGCCAAATGAGCAGGTATCAACGATGGTATCGGAAACCAACAATCTTGCAGGGGCTTTCACAAAGAGAAATATGCCGATACTCGCCTTTTTGGATACGCATACTCCCGGTAAGCCCGAATTTCCTTATCCTCCTCATTGTGAAGAGGGCACAGGAGAGGAAGAGCTTGTGCCGGAACTTAAATGGCTGGAGCAGGATAGAAATTCAACTTTGATCAAAAAAGATTGTATTAATGGATTTGTGGGATCCACTCGAACCGACGGCAGCAATGCATTTGTAGAATGGGTTTCGACGAATGAAATTACAGATCTGCTGGTCGTTGGTATTTGCACTGATATCTGTGTAATGGATTTCGTTTTGACGACCCTGAGTGCCCGGAATCACGGTATGATGCCGGGGCTTGACGAGATTTACGTCTATGACAAAGGATGTTCAACCTTCGATCTGCCGCGTTCCATTGCGGAAGAAGCGGGCCTTGGAGCAAGAGCAGCACATCCGCAAAATATCACGCATTATATGGGGTTGTATTTTATGGCTGGCCGAGGTGCGCAGCTTGTCAATTCGGTCATTCTCCCCTTATGATATGACTGGTCCTGCCTGCCATCAATTCCCTGTATAATGTAAGAAGGACATTTTAATGATTATTACCGTAAATGGCGTTGACCTTGATACTCGACTAGAAGGCCCAGAAAATGCGCCGGTTGTTACTTTAGGCCATTCTTTATGTTGCGATCTGACTGCTTGGGATGAATTAACAAATGAGCTCAAGCATGAGTACCGTGTTCTCCGTTATAGCCTGAGGGGTCATGGACAAAGCGCCGGCGTGGAGGGGCCCTATACATTTCGAATGCTAGCAACAGATGTTGCGGCAATTCAAGATCATTATGACATTAAAACAAGCCACTTTGTGGGATTGTCGATTGGCGGAATGATCGGTCAGAAATTTGCGTTGATGTATCCTGAAAGAGTGAAAAGTCTCGTCATTTCCAGCTCACTTTGTGAGTTGCCGGAAGGCGCTGCGGCAATTTGGCCCGAACGAATTCGAGAGGTTCAGGAAAATGGCATTGAAGCTCAGGTAGAAAGCTCAATGGCGCGCTGGTTTGCCGAAGGCGCGCTTAATCATCGACCTGATCTTGATGCCAGGGTTCGCGCAATGATCAAAGGAACATCCGTTGACGGATATGTCGGGTGCAGCCAAGCCATCCAAGCAATTGATTTGGTCGATCTTATTCCAGCAATTGAGGCCAGCACGCTGGTGATCGTCGGCCGGCAGGACATGGGGACACCGATCGCATCTTCAGAACTCATACATCGTCAGATCGAAGATTCAAAAATGGTGATTTTAGAGAATGCTTCTCATCAGGCAGCGATGGAAAAACCGGATGAATTCAATGCTTTTGTTAGAGTTCATCTGGCCGAGAACGCCTAGTCATTATTGAGGATTGCAGCATGATGTTCGATGTGATCCTCAATAAAGCTTTGTATGAAATAGTAGCTATGGTCATACCCTTCATGAAAACGGAGATTTAGGGGCTGCCCTGCTGCATTACAGGCTGTTTCGAATAGATGTGGGTGGAGTTGTTCTTCCAGGAAGCCATCTTCATTACCTTGATCAATCAAAATCATATTTTGGGTTGGGTGCTGTCGTACCAATTCTGTCGCATCATATTCGCGCCAAAGTGACTTATCTTCACCGAGATACCCTGTGAAGGCTTTTTGTCCCCACGGACATTGAATTGGTGCACAAATCGGGGCGAATGCGGAAACGGACTGAAAAATATCGGGGTGTTTCAGCCCTATTGTCAGCGCACCATGGCCACCCATTGAATGACCGGAAATACCCGCTTTATCGGGCCGGGCATTAAAATTGTTGAGAATAAATCCACGGAGCTCATTGGATACATAACTCCCCATATTGTAATTCTTGGCCCAGGGAAGGCGAATTGCGTCCAGGTAAAATCCGGCGCCCGTCCCAAAGTCCCAGTCATCGTCTTCGCCGGATATATCAAGACCTCGTGGGCTGGTATCCGGCATTACCAGCATAAGGCCATGTTTTGCAGCAAATTGCTGCATGCCGGCTTTGATTGTGGCGGTTTCTTCTGTGCATGTTAGGCCTGCCAAAAAGAAAAGCAATGGCACGGAGCCTGTCTTCGCTTGAGGCGGTTGGAAAACAGCAAAGCGCATGTTGGTGCCAGTGGAATGAGAGGCATGCTGGTAAAATCCCTGCACACCGCCAAAGCATTTTTGTTCAGATATAATTTCCATCAGAGATTAAAAGGTCACAACACCGCGAATGGATTTTCCCTCATGCATCAAGTCGAACCCTTTATTTATATCTTCAAGTGGCATGACATGGGTAATCAGGTCATCAATATTGATTTTGCCATCCATATACCAATCGACGATGCGTGGAACATCTGTCCTGCCCTTGGCTCCACCGAATGCCGTACCTTTCCAGACCCTGCCTGTGACTAGCTGGAAGGGACGTGTCGATATTTCCTGTCCAGCTCCCGCAACACCAATAATGATGCTTTCTCCCCAGCCTTTGTGGCAGCACTCGAGCGCTTGGCGCATGACATTCACATTACCTATGCATTCAAAGGAGTAATCTGCGCCACCCCCCGTTAAATCCACCAAATATGGGACAATATCCTCTTCAAGGTCCGATGGGTTGACGAAATGCGTCATGCCGAATTTCTCGCCTAGCTCTTTGCGGCTATTATTTAAATCAACACCAACAATCATATTTGCGCCAGCGAGCCGGGCCCCCTGAATAACATTTAGGCCGATACCGCCAAGACCGAAGACAACAACATTGTCCCCGGGCTTAACTTGAGCTGTGTTTATGACAGCTCCAATGCCAGTTGTTACGCCGCACCCGATATAGCAGACTTTTTCGAACGGAGCGTCTTGTCGGATTTTTGCAAGGGCGATTTCCGGGACGACGGTATAATTCGCAAATGTTGAACAGCCCATATAGTGAAATACTTTTTCACCGTTAATCTTAAATCTGCTGGATCCATCTGGCATCAGGCCTTGGCCTTGAGTAACGCGAATAGCTTGGCAGAGATTTGTCTTACCACTTGTGCAGTAATTGCATTGCCTGCACTCAGGGGTATAAAGGGGAATAACATGATCACCCTTTTTCAGGCTACTGACACCTGGACCAACATCCACAACAACACCAGCGCCTTCATGACCAAGTATGGCAGGAAAGATACCTTCAGGGTCATCTCCGGACAGGGTAAACGCATCCGTGTGGCAAAGGCCGCTTGCCTTGATCTCCACCAATACTTCACCCTCTCTTGGGCCATCCAGTGAGACCGTTTCGATAGTGAGGGGGGCACCTGCTTTATGTGCTACAGCGGCTTTTACGTCCATTGTTGTCTCCCGATATTTTTAGTTTGAACCGGGAGTTTGCAGGTTTATATATAGAGGCGCAAGCGGTTTCCAGACATTGTATGAAAATCGCAAAATGAAAGGGATTATACGGTGAAAGTAGACGGTAAAGCTTATAGAAGTATCTGGCTTGCCACCGACGGCTGGTCGGTAGAAATTATTGATCAGACGAAACTTCCCCACGAGTTTGTTGTTGTTACACTTACATCAGCCGAAGAAGCTGCCCATGCGATCTCAGCCATGCTGGTCCGCGGAGCTCCGCTAATTGGCGCGACGGCAGCTTACGGCATGTGTCTAGGGCTACGCGATGATCCATCAGATGCGCAATTGAAGGCGACAGCTGAATTGCTCATTAATACGCGACCGACGGCTGTGAATTTGCGCTGGGCGATACAGGGAATGCAGAAATTGCTGGGACCCCTGCCACCTTCCGAAAGGGTCGCGGCAGCCTACAAGAATGCGACGCGCATCTGCAATGAAGATGTCGCCATCAATAGCGCCATTGGAGATCACGGCCTAAAAATCATTGAAGATATTTGGTACGGCAAAAACCAAAAGGGGGTCGTAAATATTCTGACCCATTGTAATGCCGGTTGGTTGGCGACAGTTGACTGGGGAACTGCATTATCCCCGATCTACAAAGCCTATAACAAAGGAATCCCTGTCCATGTCTGGGTTGATGAAACGCGGCCGCGAAATCAAGGGGCACATTTAACTGCCTGGGAACTCGGCAAGCATGGTGTTGAGCATACGCTTATTGTTGACAATGCCGGTGGTCATTTAATGCAGCATGGGGAAGTTGACCTTTGTATTACAGGTACTGACCGGACAACAGCGTCCGGTGATGTATGCAATAAAATTGGGACATATCTAAAAGCATTGGCTGCAAAAGATAACAACGTTCCGTTTTATGTCGCGCTTCCAGGCCCGACGATCGATTGGGAAATTGATGACGGCATTGCTGATATTCCAATTGAAGTGAGAAATAGCCATGAAATTGAATATGTTAGCGGATGTAACTCTGAAGGTAAAATTGAGGAGGTTAGAATCCTGCCCAAGACCAGTTCATCGAAAAACTATGCGTTTGACGTAACTCCCGCACATTTGGTGACCGGGTTGATTACGGAGCGGGGGATATGCGCTGCCTCCAAGGCCGGATTGGCGGAATTATTCGCTCCTTAACCTGTTCCGTATAACGCGATTTGTGTATCCAGATCATCTTCAATAAACGCGCGAACGATGTCGTCAATGCTGTCATCTTTGGGAAACCCTAAATTCTCGGCCCTCTGCGAGAAGGTGCCTTTAGGCCATCCGTCAACAATTTTCTGAATATCGGGGTTATGTTCCCACATTATTTTTCCTAATGTTCTGTTTCCTTTATGACGTTCGACAGCCTCTGCCATTTCTCCCGCAGAAACCGAAATGCCGGTAAGCAGGAGGGACCTTCCTTCGGAAAACTTTTCAACCGGCAGATTGTGAGCGTGTATAAAGGCTTCCACAATCTTTTTTGGGCTCATACAGGCCATAAAACTATCTTCCGTGACAGGGCAAATAGCATCCTTGCCGCTCAACGGTTCCCGGATAATCGAACTTGCCCATGTGGATGCCGCTTTGTTAGGGAGTCCCGTACGGACGGAAATTGTCGGTAATCTGAGAGATCGTCCATCAATAAAACCTTTACGGCTATAGTCATGTACAAGCAGTTCACCCGCAACTTTGGCGACACCATAGGATGTTTGCGGTGATTGTTTTGTTGCATCGACAACTGTATTTGGAAGCTCTCCGCCATAAGTCGCAATGGAGCTTGTAAAAATAACTTTAGGTGGCTGAGGAAGCCGACGAGCTGCTTCAAGAATGTTCCGGGTGCCATCGAGATTAATCTTCATTCCCAAATCGAAATTTTCTTCAGCATCTGCGCTTACGATTGCCGCAAGATGGAAAATGCTCTCGACATCTTTGGTAATCAAATTGTCTACCTGTACAGGATCTGATATATCGCCGGAAACATATGTAATGCGATCATCGGCAATATTCGGATTGTCGACGATATCAAACAAAATAATTTCCGAAACAGTCCTTTTTACATCAGATGAGTCAATCAGAAATTCACCCTTTAAAATTGTACTGCATAGTCGTTGCCCAAGAAAACCGAGGCCGCCTGTTATAACTATTTTCACTAATAACCTCCTAGATATCGAGAACAATTCTCATTCCGGATTCAGAATCAGATGTGGCTTACCACATAGTTTTGCCAAATTTTGATGACATGCCGCAATTTTCCATATTCTCCATCATATATTTGAATCCGACAATAGTGGCGATTTAAAATGCTTTTGTTAAACCATCGCAAGTATTGTTTTTCAGAAAGTGCTAATAAAGGTTCAAATTATAATATTATGCTATTCATAAATAATTTTTAAGTAAAGAAGGGGCGCTTTAAATAAATTCAATATTTATCAAATACCATTACATTATCTTTAGTAGTTGGGCCCTATAGAACTAATAATGTAAAATTACTCAGTTTTCTAACGCTTCTTGCAATCAATAATAATCAACTAAAAGTAGTGATATTTGATTTGAGATATATATGTTGATTATTTGACTAATAAATTATAACTACTGTGCAGGGAATAGGCGCAAAGATAAACAAATGATTTTCTATCTTTGCCAAATTTACGTAGGGTCAAACTTATGATGGAAAGAGATAAATGGTATTATCCGGCAAATGGAATTCATGGGAAAGTTGTTCATGAAATTGGCCAGGAAATAGTCTCTGGGATTATTAAGCCTGGTGAAAAAATCCCGGATGAAGTCGAAATATTAAGAAGATTTCAGGGCAGTCGAACGGCGATAAGAGAAGCATTACGAGTATTAACAGCAAAAGGATTAATTGAGGCAAAACAGCGGGCTGGAACCCGGGTAAGGGCGCGTGAATATTGGAATTTGCTGGATCCTGATATTATCGCCTGGCAATCATATGACCCGTCGGACCGTAATGATTTTAGAAATCTTGTTGAAACCAGAGTTCTTGTGGAGCCACTGGTTACACGTTTGGTTGCACAACGGGCAACCGAAGAGGAACTTGACCAATTAGAGGACATCTATTTGGCAATGACTGTCGCAGATGAAAAGGAATCTTTAGCGGATTTTTACCCTGCATGTGTGAACTTCCACATGACAATATACGAAATCTGCCATAATGATTTACTCTCTCGATTAAGCGGGATTTCGCAATCTTTATGCGATTATCATTTCAAACTGAAGCAGCCGGGAAATATTTACGTGACGGGCATGTCAGGTTTCTATTTGGAAATCCTCAAGCTTTTACGTAGCCGGAACGCGGAAGGCGCTGAACAGGCAATGCAGTCCTTACTGGATATGAAAGTTACGGATCTGCGTGAACTGCATTCAGAGAAGCAAATGGCTACAAATAGTAACTTGGGCAAGCTCCCTCTTAATTAATCTAGACTATTTTCGGCGACGGATGCGCCATTCGAAACAATCGTCGCCGTAATCCAGTCGTTGGAGAGTTTCTAGAACCAGATATCTGTTATGGACAGATAGAGCGCCTTGCCAAAGCTGATTCCAACTGTCAAAAATAGAAGTTGGATGTGGGGCAGTACCCCGCATTAATCGCCAGCCCGTCTGAATGACATGAATGCCGTCTTTTTCACTGGTAATGGTTGCTTGGTCATCCTGTCCTTCAATGAGGCTGGCCATGAATTCTGCGAAGGCTTCCGGACTTTCGCCCGAGACTCCCAGCAAATCAGCCGTTTGACGATAATACTGCTTACCTATCAGCTGAGAGGTAATACCACCAAGATATGTTGCATCCGCAGGGCCGAACAAGGCTGCGAGTTCCAAAAGGGCATTCTTGGCATATTCCATAGCATAGTTGCGATTGGCTTTTTGCAATCGTTCTTCCGGCCAGTTTGTCGCGTCAAGCACGGGCGCATTGTCGGCGTCAAAGGGCGGGGCCATTTCACCGGGAGAAAACTGCAGACGTTCCTCAGGCGCTAGATCATGAGAATGTTCTTTGAAGTATCCGGCCATTCCATATTGTCCATCCATATCTTGTGAAGTACACACAAACCCGAGGCGTGGATTTTTAAGAGATACGCCATTTTGACCATACCAACCCTTCAGGAAGCCATGACTGATCTCTAGCGGCATTCCGCATAAGGCGGCGCCCTCATACATCCAGCGGGGATGGCAGAAATGTACCCAGGCTTTCTGGTCACTCTCATACATATATTCCACCGGGACACCACCGACACCGTTAGATAAGTAGTGATACTGCGCGCAAGCAACAGCATCGGGTAAATCGGTAAGCCCCAGTTTTTCAAAGCTAGATAGGAATTTTTCATGATGTTGACGACGGAATACATGAAAACACAAATCACCAGCAGCATATCTATCTTTTCTAAGGGTCACAGACAGTAAGAGACCGGTAAAAAACGCATGGTAAATATCGGCAACTGCTTTGAATTTAATAGGTTTTTCGATTTTATTCGGCATGAAAATCCACTCCGGCTTATTATTATTGTTTCTGGCCACTGGCTTGGCGTGAATTATACAGAGGTTCATGCAATAGGAAAGGAGTTGAAGAGATTTTTATGATACAATAATGGTTGAAAAAAAATAAAAAATGTATCATAATGAGAAAAGCCCGTAAAAATTTGATGTGGAGCGGACAATGGATGTCGTGAATACCGATAACGAATGGACAGATGAGGAGCTGGAAATTGCTTTTCAAAATAAGGTTGATGCAGAGCAGCGCATTGAACCGAAAGATTGGATGCCAGATAGATATCGTCAAACATTGATCCGCCAAATGTCGCAGCACGCCCATTCAGAAATCGTCGGCATGCTACCTGAAGGTAATTGGCTGACCCGGGCTCCGTCTTTAAAGAGAAAGGCCGTTCTGATGGCGAAAATCCAGGACGAGGGTGGCCACGGACTATATTTGTATAGTGCAACGGAGACACTGGGAATTTCACGTGATGAAATGTACGAGCAACTGCATTCCGGCAAAGCCAAGTATTCCAGTATCTTTAATTACCCTACATTGACTTGGGCTGATGTTGGTGCCATTGGCTGGCTCGTTGACGGCGCTGCCATCACCAATCAGATTGCTTTATGCCGTTGTTCCTATGGTCCTTACGCGCGGGCTATGGTGAAAATCTGTAAGGAAGAGAGTTTTCATCAGCGTCAGGGCTACGAAATCATGATGACCATGGCGCAAGGAACGGCAGAACAGAGAGAAATGGCACAGGATGCATTGAATAGGTGGTGGTGGCCTTCTTTGATGATGTTTGGACCAAACGATACGAATTCACCGCAATCTGCACAGTCCATGAAATGGAAAATAAAGCGACAATCCAACGACGAACTCCGACAAAAATTTGTTGATGCTACCGTTCCGCAAGCCAAGTTTCTGAACCTGCGTATTCCAGATGATGATCTTGTCTGGAATGAAGAGCGGAAGGCCCATGATTTCGGTGAAATCGACTGGGTGGAATTTAAGAATGTGGTGAAAGGCAACGGTTTATGTAATCGGGAAAGATTGAAAGCCCGCGTTGATGCGCATGATGGCGGCAAGTGGGTAAGGGATGCGGCCCTTGCCTATGCCAACAAACAGAAATTACGCGCCGTTGATGCGGCGTGAGCAGGGATAGAATATTATGAATAGTATACCAGCAAATGAACTGCCGCTTTTTGAAGTATTTATCAGAAGCAAGAATGGCCTGGACCATAAACATGTGGGAAGCCTTCATGCGTCGGACGCCGAAATGGCGCTTACCAATGCACGGGATGTTTATACGCGCCGCAGTGAAGGCGTTAGCATCTGGGTTGTAAAAACAACTGATATCACCGCTTCAAACCCTGAAGATAAAGGAAATTTCTATGAGCCTAGCGATGACAAGACATATCGTCATCCCACCTTTTACGAGATTCCTGAAGAAGTAGGGCATATGTAAATGACGGATAATAACGCGCTCTTTGAATATCTATTGAGACTAGGGGACAATAGTCTGATACTGGGTCAACGTCTGGCAGAATGGTGCGGGCATGCTCCCATCCTGGAGGAAGAACTTGCGCTAACTAATATTGGCCTGGATCTTGTTGGGCAATCGCGGCTATTGCTCACTTATGCCGCTGAAGTCGAAGGTGCCGGCAGAGATGAAGATATGCTCGCCTTTCATCGGGACACACAGGCATGGCGGAATTTGCTGCTTTTGGAGCAGCCCAACGGGGATTTTGCCAAAACCATAGCGCGCCAGTTCTTTTTCGATAATTTCCAGTATTTGCAGTTTGAAGGATTATGCCAGTCCAAGGATGACCGGCTTGCCGCGATTGCCGCGAAATCACTTAAAGAGATAACCTACCATCTCCGCCATAGTACCAATTGGGTCCTCCGGTTAGGTGATGGAACAACGGAAAGTCACGAGAAAATGCAAATCGCCATTGATGAGCTATGGGGGTTTCTTCCCGAAATGTTCGATATGGATGAAATAGATACACAATTATTGGCCGAGGGAGTTGGCGTCGATTTGGCGGCCTTAAAACCCCGTTGGGACGAGGTCGTAAACGCCGTGCTCCTCGAAGCGACGCTGGAACGGCCGGAGGATACCTGGTCCGTCCGGGGAAGCCGGGAGGGCAAACATTCTGAACATCTTGGCTATTTGCTGGCTGAAATGCAGTTCTTGCAGCGTGCTTATCCGGATGCGAAATGGTAACCATGTTGGCCATAGAAGACATAAAAGCCGTACTTGAACTCGTGAAAGACCCGGAGATCCCGGTTTTAAGCGTTGAGGATATGGGGATTATTCGGGATGTCCGATATCTCGATGGCCGATTGCAAATCGTTATTACACCAACATATTCCGGGTGCCCTGCAATGGATGTAATCGAAGAGGATATCTCGACGATGCTTAAACTACATGCCATTGATGATTTTGATATAAATACTGAGCTATCGCCAGCCTGGACGACCGACTGGATCACAGCTGATGGGCGGGAAAAACTCCGAGCGTTCGGAATAGCCCCCCCGACAGGCAAAAGCAAAGGCGCTCTTCTGGGACATGACGTCGTGGGCTGTCCGCAATGTAGTTCGACAAACACGGTGATGGTTAGCGAATTTGGATCAACCGCATGTAAAGCCCATTATAAATGCCAGGAATGCCTGGAACCTTTCGACTATTTTAAATGTGTTTAGGATACTGATGTGACCATATTCCATCCATTGACGATAAAAAATGTAACGCAGGAAACTCGTGATGCTGTTTCCATTACCTTTGATGTACCAATGGAACTCAAAGAAGCTTACCAATTCACGCAAGGTCAACATCTGACACTAAAAGAGAAATTGGGGGGTGAAGAATATCGCAGATCCTATTCAATTTGCAGTGCAGTCGGTGATGACGAATTACGGGTCGCCATCAAACAGATTGACGGGGGTGTATTCTCCAGTCATGCGAATGAAAATTTTGCGCCAGGACAAATTCTTGAAGTGATGGAACCGCAAGGCCGGTTTTACTCTGAACTGAATGCAAAGAATGCAAATAGTTATTTGGCAATTGCGGTCGGTAGCGGTATTACCCCCATCATTTCCATTGTTAAAACGATTTTAAAAACGGAGAAAAATAGCCAGGTTACTTTGATTTATGGAAATCGTTCCGTCACGAGCATCCTGTTTTTGGAAGAATTGGAAGATCTGAAAAATATCTACAAGGATCGTTTGAATCTAATGCATATCCTGAGCCGGGAGCATCAAGATGCGGAGCTTTTCAACGGGCGCGTTACCGGCGAGAAGTGCAAACAGATTTTTGGCACATTAGTTGATCTCACCAAGATAAATGATGTTTTTCTCTGCGGCCCTGAGCAAATGATCATGGAAGTAAAGGAAGTTTTGCAGAACAGTGGTGTAGACCCCAGCCATATACATTTTGAGCTGTTTATTACGGATGCCGCAATAAAGGCAGCAGGAATTCCAAAAAAGAAAAAGAAGGGAGAGGGGCCCAAGAGGCAAGTGCGCATCATTTTGGATGGCCGGCAATCAGATATTGATGTTCGTGAAGATGGAAGATCCATCCTCGATGTGGCGTTAAGCCAGGGAATGGATTTGCCATATGCCTGTAAAGGAGGGGTGTGTTCCACATGCCGGGCAAAGGTTGTCCGCGGTGAGGTGCAAATGGACCTGAATTATGCCCTGGAAGATAGTGAAGTTGCTGAAGGGTATGTTCTGACCTGTCAATCTCACCCCTTAACCGAAGATGTGATTGTCGATTACGATGCCTAGTCGTAAAGCCAAATCCTTAACCTAGTAATTTTCAACACCGGCAACGGAGCATTCATTCGTGGTGTAATTGCTCTGCGGTGTACATATTTCGGAGAGATTGATGATCAGGTTACCTTTGCAATCGTTAAAGCTGACCCAGCCCTCAACTCTTCGCAAGGTGCCACCTCCGCCCTCTCCTGTGCTGTAGATGTTTACCGTTGAGAATTTTTCGATTCTTTCCTTTTCAATTCCCAGCTCACTGATTTCCCGCTCGAATTCCCGGCTGCATGTATTGGCGTTTGCGTGTGTGGAAAACGATAATATAGTCACAAAAAAAGCTAGTATCGAATAATAGTACGAAGTGTTGTGGCTTCGCTTTTTCATCTTCCTGCACCTGTTCTAAAGGAAACACTTTTTAGACATAGAGCATTGATTGGATTGAAACCATTAAAAGATTTTGACGAATACGTGATTAATAGAGAAATCCGGCAATAAGTATCTAGAATTTCTTGACGCCAGGCACCGTACATTCAGTTGTTGTATAGCTATTGTCAAAGAGGCAACTTCTGTCAAATTTAACGACCAAATTACCTTTGCAATCGTTGAAATCAACCCAGCCTTCAACCCGGGAAACTCGGCTTCCGCTCGTCTCATAAATATCGATTGTATAACTATTTTTGATACGTTCTTCAGGAATTTCCAGTTTATCCAACTCTATTTTGAATTCTGGTTCGCAGCTTTCTGCAATTGCATGCGATACGCTTCCCATAACAAGGAGCAGAGACAAACAAAATGCGGATTTTTGAAAATTTGGGGCTTGAAGGCGGGGCATAATCACTCCTGCTGGCAAAACTGTATAGCTAATCTAGTGCATTTCCAGTCGAGAACAAGAAATATGCAAAATAAACGACCAGGAAGTTTTGATGTCGGGTATCGGCGTATCCGAAGAGGATTTTAGGTTCAGAAGTCCGTCTTAACTCCTCCTTCTGCAATGCGTCTGTCTACAAATGCATCGAGTTCCTCACGAATGGCTGGATCCAGTTTAGGCGCTTCATACTCCGCCAGGACATCCTTGTATATCTGGTTGGCCCGAGTTAGCGCATCAGGAGAACCGGCCTCGGCCCAGCTTTCAAAATTCCGCCAATCCGATAATAAGGGCGAGTAGAAGGCGGATTCATATCGTTCCTGGGTATGTTGGGTACCGAAGAAATGCCCGCCATGTCCTGCTTCCCGCATGGCATCAAGCCCTAACGCCTCGACTGAAGTATCAATTGGTGTCATTAATTCTGCCATCATCTGGATCATTTCCACATCCATGACCACTTTTTCGAACGAATTTGTGAGCCCGCCTTCAAGCCAGCCTGTTGCGTGTTTCACAAAATTTCCATGGCCCAGAACGACTCCCCAAAGCGCCATCTGGGACTCATAAGCTGCCTGCGCATCCGGAATGTTCGACGCATTTACGTTGGAGGTGCGATAGGGGATATTGTATCGCCTTATTAACTGGCCCGTCGCAATCGCGGCTTTTGTATATTCAGGCGTACCAAAGGCGGGCGCGCCGGATTTCATATCAACATTTGAGGTGAACCCACCATAAATTACCGGCGCTCCGGGGCGGACAGTTTGTGCGATACTCATGCCGGCCAGGGCTTCTGCATTTTGCTGGGTGAGGGCACCCCCCAGTGTAACCGGCGCCATTGCGCCCGCCAATGTAAAGGGTGTTAAAATTACAACCTGACCATGGCGGGCCATTTCGATGATGCCCTGTAACATGGGTTGATCAAGCATAAGCGGTGAGTTGGAATTGATAACTGTAAACAGGCTCGGCTCGCGCAGCATCTGTTCATGACTGATGCCTCGGGCAATCCGGGCCATTTCAATGCCGTCCAGATTTCGGTCGCGACCTAAAGAATACACATTTGGCGGCTTATCCGTAAATGTCGCAAAATCCCGTCCACATTCCAAATGGCGAATAGAGGCATGGATATCCACCGGTTCAACAGGATAACCGCCGGTCGTCGCAATGACGTTGAAACTTTGGGCGAGTTTTAGAAATTTTCGAAAATCCGTTTGGTTGCCAGTGCGTCTTCCGCCGTCCAGATCAGATGAATTTGGCATGCTGGCACCCATGGCAAAAACTACATTGTCACCGCCAATTTCCATATTCCAATCGGGGTTGGGTGCATGAATGGTAAATTCAGAGGGAGCATGGGACATGGCGTCCATGATGAATTCCCGATCGAAATACACGATATGCGTATCTTCATCGACTTTTTGTCCAGCCGCGCGAAGAATATCTCGCGCCTCTTCGAGGCGCACCATAATTCCGATATTCTCCAGAACATCCAGCGAGGCGTTATGGATTGCCTCAACCTGATCTTCAGAAATTACTTCTACTGGTTTGAAGGTATTTACAAATTTTCTCTTTGGGAGTTGGGTGAAAGAGGCTTTAACACGTGAACCCCGTCTTGAGCGGCGACCTGCTGTGCGTTTCTTTTCCTCTGACATAGCTTTCTCCCAAAAAAAATATTCTAGCCACGCATGCGTTCTGCAGTCGGGTCCAAAAGTGGTTCTGTGACCAATGTCGCGGGTCGCATTTCGCCAAGTATCTCAATTTCAAATTCTGCGCCATCTTCAATCAACTCTATCGGAACAAAACCCAGAGCAACGGATTTCTGTACATAATGTGCATATCCACCCGAAGTGACAAAACCTACGACCTTTTGGTCCTTCCAGATGGGTTCGTCAGCCCAAACATCGGCGTCCAGCGCATCTACGACAAAAGTACAAAGGCGCCGTTTCGGGCCTTCTGCTTTTTCCTTCATTACGGCTGCTTTTCCAATAAAATCGGCAGGCTTGTTGTAGGAAACAAATCGATCCAGCCCGGTCTCCTCAGCGGTGTAATCAGGTTTATATTCGCGAAGCCAGGAGCCAAACGATTTTTCCAGTCTCAAGCTCATCATTGCCCGCATGCCGAAGGGGCGCAGATTAAATTCAGCTCCTGCAGTCGCGAGCGCCTCATAAAGTGCGATTTGATCGGTTGCCGGGACATATATCTCATAGCCAAGATCGCCGGTATAGGTCACACGCTGCACAATCGCATCTGACAAGCCGACTTCCATTTGTTTAACGGACATGAAGCTGAAAGCTTCATTTGAGACATCTTCTGTTGTGACTTTTGCCAATAAATCTCGCGCCTTGGGACCAGCAATTTGAAATCCGATGCGATCCAGACTGACATTCTCGATATGGACGCCCTCCGCCGGTTGATGGTCCCAGAACCAGCGAAGGTGATAGGCCTGCGCACCGTAGGATGCCGTAAGCTGGAATTCCTGATCGGCCAGCCGGGCAATAGTGAAATCGCCAATGAGACGCCCTTTCGGGCTGAGCATTGGACTTAATGACAGGCGCCCAACCTTGGGAATGCGCCCGGCCATAATGATGTCCAGCCATTCGGCAGCACCGGAGCCGGTGATTTTATATTTCCCGAAATTATGGACTTCGGTGATACCGACCGCAGTTCTAACGGCATTACATTCCTGCGCAACGGCTTCAAAGGCGTTGGATCGTCTGAAACTGGGAGTTTCGAGCAGTGGATCTCCCTCAAGTGCAAAATAATTAACGGCTTCCATGCCATACCCCTGACCAAAAACAGCATTTTGTTGTTTCCAGATGGAATAAGCCGGTGTTGTCTGATAGGGGCGGGCGGCCGGCAGTTCTTCGTTAGGGTAGCTGATTGTGAACCGTCGCTGGTAATTTTCCGTGACTTTGGTGCGTGCATAGGCGCGCGAGGAATAATCACCGTATCGTGCCACGTCCATGGCAAAGACGTCCTGAGATGGCTCGCCTTCGATCATCCATTCTGCGACAGTCAAGCCGACGCCGCCCCCCTGACTAAAACCAGCCATGACAGCGCAGGCCGACCAATAGTTTTTTATCCCGGGAACGGGGCCAACCAGCGGATTGCCGTCGGGCGCGAAGGTAAAGGGGCCATTGATAATATTCTTGATACCGGCCCGCTCCAGAACGGGGAAGCGATTGAAGGCAAATTCCATACTGTCACTAATACGATCCAACTTGTTTGGCAGGAGTTCGTGACCGAAATCCAAAGGTGTTCCATTTACAGCCCAGGGATCGCAAGCCTGCTCGTAAAAGCCAATGCAAATGCCGCGGCCTTCCTGACGAAGATAGCTTTCCCCTTCTGGGTCCATTACGTGCGGGTGTTCTTTGCCAAGCTCATAAATTTCCGGAATATCTTCTGTGATGAGATATTGATGCTCCATGGGGTGGAGAGGAAGGAAGATCCCGACCATCTCGCCAAGCTCGCGCGCCCATAACCCGCCAGCATTGACCACATGCTCGGCATGCAGGGTCCCGTCCTTGGTGACGACGTCCCAACTGCCGTCAGGCCGGTGATTAAGCTCGCGAACAGGGTTTCGAAGATAAATTTCTGCGCCGAGTTTGCGGGCACATTGAGCATATGCCTGTGTGGTGCCTGACGGGTCAAGATGACCGTCCAACGGATCATAGAGGCCGCCAATGACGCCCTCCACATTCGTGATCGGAGAAAGCTTCTTGATTTCCTCCGGTGTTACCAGATGTGTATCAAGCCCCATATACCGATGCTTTGCCCGTTCTGCTTTCAGGTAATCCATACGGTCTTCTGTACCGGCAAGCGTCACGCCGCCAACATGATGCAAACCACATGATTGTCCGGAAAGTTCTTCCAGTTCTTTGTAAAGACGTATTGTATAACCTTGAAGGGCGGCAATATTGGTATCGGAATTAAGGGTATGAAAGCCGCCGGCAGCATGCCATGTGGAACCGGATGTTAATTCCGATCTTTCGATAAGCGCAATGTCCGTCCAACCAAGCTTTGCCAAATGATACAGAACCGAACATCCAACAACCCCACCGCCGATCACGGCTACTTTGACATGGGACTTCATATTTTTCCCTTTCAGATTATTTAGCCAAGGACAGTAAAGCTACTGTCCTGACTAACCTCCCGATTGCGAGAGAAGGTTGCCATGGATAAATCATATCCAACATTTTCAAGGTAAAAATGGACCGGATCCTTATCATGATCCCGGCCATTTTCGCATTCGCTGATGAGTTTCTCCATCATACGTCCGGCCACAGGTGCATTTTTAAACTGGTTGCCACTTGTCCCGATGGCCAGGTAAAATCCGTCCAGGCTGGTCTTGTCGTAAATAGGGACCCAGTCCTTCGTAACATCATAAAGGGAGACAACGCCCTTGGCTTGTTGCGGGACACCCATTTCAGGAAAGCGTTGCGCAAGGCGCAGAACTTGCGCATTCCATTGTTCAGTGAAATTTTCGTCGAAATTATCCGGATCCACCCATTCCTGTACATCACAGTCCGGATCCTCAGAACCGATTAGAATATGATTGCCAAGTTCCGGACGGCAATAGATGCCGGCGTCGCTGTCGGAAAGGACAAGACCATCTTTTTCGAAGTCAAAATTTGCCGGTGAGGGGACATGGGCTACTTCATGTCTTAACGCCCGGGTTGTCATTTTCATGTCCTCCAGGACATTTGCCATTTCATTTATCTTCGAAGAATGGGGACCGGCGACATTCACGACGATTGACGCGTCGATGTCACTGCCATCTTTCAGCGTAACCCCCGTTACCTTCCCGTTTTCCTGCCGGATTGCCGTGACTTCTGTATTGAACCGGAAGACGGCCCCATGTGCCTCAGCGGCGCGCTGTGCATTGTGAGCAGCCAGTTGAGGATCACTCACATAGCCACCGCGCGGGAAGAATACGCCACCGCTGACGGCATCGCCGGTGGGCTCACCGAATGTGGGATCCTCTGGCCGTTTTACAGGTTCGAACTGATGGGTATCCATGATGGGAAGCTTGTCACGCATTTGCTCGACGGTGAGGTCTTCATAGGGGCAGTTGATACGGTCCATAAGATCGCAGATTTTCGACATATGGCTGTTATGTGGCGTTTTAACGATCAATGCGCCGGTATTGTTATACTTTATCAGCCCTTTTTCATCTTCTACACCGATGTAACTGGCCCAGTCGGTCCAATAGAACCAGCCTTCATAAGCAAGCGCGCAGGTATCGATAGAAGAGTAGTAGGTTCGAATAATAGCGCAGGACGCGGCTGTTGATCCATAGCCGGACGTGGGTAGGCGATCTATTGACAGGACTTTCCGACCTGATTTCGCCAATTCAAACGCAATGCAGGCTCCGATAACACCGGCGCCAATAATTATGGCATCAAATTTTTCGCTCATCACCCGTTGCTCCCTTAATTCCCGAGCTGAATACAGCAAAATATTTCACCGCTTCTGCAGCCGTTGCAAGTTTAAAAAAGCGCAAAAGCATTATTGTTTGCGAATAATTAATTTTGTGTCGTTACCGTATAAAAGCGGGTCGTCGACGGGAAAATTTCTGAAGGAGAAAACGGAGCCGCAAGACGCCTGAACGGTTATTTTGGCATATTCCGCGGTGAGTCGTTTCTGAGATAAAGAAATCCACGAATATTCCCCATACACAACTATAGGTATTTGTTGTATCGTCCGCTTGACTAAAATAAATACTATTTTATGGAAGTTTGTCATGAGCGAGAAAATGAAAATGCGGATGTTAAGGGGCTGTTTTCTGGCGCTAGGTTTGACCGTTTCCGGTGTCGTCTTGAGTTTTTCGCCTGCTCATTCGGAGACGATCGATATTGGCAGTTTTGAGCAACTGGATCAGTATTTTGTTAGCAAAAAGTATGAAGTCAGAAAATGGATTGTCGGCAGTCAGAACGTTCCGGCGATCGTCATTTTGGATATCCCGGACAGCTGGCGAAAAACGGTTGCTCCATCATTGACAGTCGAGAATAAAAAGAAAGTCTTCTTCAGAGTTGCAATTCCGTTGGCCTTTGTCGGTAACAGTCTCATCCTGAAGGATCGAGAAAAGCTTGCCCGACTGAAATCTGCATATAAAGCGGGCTCGCTTGATGCGCAGGAACGGGATTGGCTGCGGAAAAAAGCGGCAGACTACAAGATATCAAGTAATGAGATTGGGGAGGCTTTTTTTACCGAGCTCGGGAACCGAATGGATATTGTTCCAGCAAGTCTTATGGTTGCGCAGATGGCTGATGAAAGCGGATGGGGAACGTCCCGGTTCGCCGCCGAGGGTAATGCCCTGTTCGGTCAATGGAGTTATACCGGAGGTATCAAGCCGAAGGACCAGCGAAAGGATAAGGGGAATTACAGTATCAAGGCCTTTAAAACGCCTCTCGCGTCCATCCAGGCATATATGCTGAACTTAAATTCCAATGCGGCTTATGGCGAATTTCGTAAGCAAAGAGCTTCTTTCCGCTTGAAAGGCATGATGCCCACTGGTCCGGGTTTGGTTGGTACCCTGATCAATTATTCCGAACGGCGGGAAGCTTATGTAAGGGATCTGCGGAATATGATGGCACGTAATGATTTACCGCCGCTCGACAAAGCATCCCTTCGGGTTGGCGAAACAGTCTATATTCGGCTTGCCGAGGGTAATCGTTAATCCACGGCCTTGGAAATAAGGTTCGATACGGATTCTGATTTGCGTTTATCGACTGATTTGAACCGGAGACGAACAAGTCTGTTCAGGTTTGTCAGGCCATCGAGAAGGCCCGGTATGATAACCTCGGACGGTTTCTTTTGCTGGGCAAGTTGCCGCAATGCCGTCAACATCGTTTCCGAAGACCGGATGCCATCATCGATAAGGACTCCGATCAAGCCTGTTTCCGCAGCCCGGGTGGACCGAATATACTGCTCAAGCCTCGGGACAGTCCGCGGAATAATCAAGGCTCGTTTGTCCATGGATAGAATTTCACAAAAGGTATTGTAACCGCCCATGGCAACCACGGCGGAGGCTTCTTCCATCAAACTTTCAAGGTGACTGTCAAATGTGACCGCACGAACCCGGTCAAGTTTAGCAATCCTGTCACGGAAACTGGCGCGGGTTTCTGGGGGCATAAAGGGTCCCAGAACGAAAAGAGCGGAGAGCGGGGGCTCTTTCTCTTCTTCATAAGCCCGCAACACCCAATCGATTAATACTTCCCCATCGCCGCCGCCGCCGACAGTGATCAAGACATATGGGTCATTCATCTCGCTCAGGATCGCAGGGTCCGTTCCCGATTGCACCGATCGTGGTAAATATCCCGTGTAGGTAATTTTACGTTTCACCCGGGCAGGAATTTCAATTTCAGCCAGTGGGTTGTAAATTTGCTCAACGCCAAAAATCCAGATGTCATCGTATAAATTTTCAAGTGCAGGGAGAACGTTTTTTCGTTTCCATTCCGGAGCCAGGAGTGCCGGATCGTCGAGAACATCCCGTAAACCCAGAACAAGGTGGGTTCCCCGTTTTTTCAGAACGTCCAATGTGTCAGCGACTTCGCCCCGCAAACCATAGGGTTCTTTGTCGACGATGAATATATCGGGATCAAATGTCTCTGCGGTATGCCGGATGATTGAAGCGCGCATGGCCAGCGTCTGCTCTGTATCAATATGAAGGCTCAGGGACGTATATTCCCCGTTCCGAAGCTTGATAATTCCCGGTATTCGAACGAAGTCAACACGGGCTTTAAAATCAAAACTCCCGATTATCGGAGATCCGGAAAGAATCAGAACAGAAAGGTTCGGATTTTGCTCGACAAGTGAATTGGCCATTGCCCGGCATCGCCTTAAATGCCCAAGCCCAAAGGAGTCGTGGCTATAGATCAATATGCGACGGGCACTCTTATTTTTCCCCATCTTTTCAACTCCTGTCCAAATGTACATACCTGGATACGCAAAACACCTTGCCTAGGGCTATATACATTCCCTGAGAAGGTATTGCACGCGGAAATCGATTGAATAGCGGTAATCATGTTGACTGGTAAGAAGGGCGCTGATCAATTTAGGGTTAGTAGGCTTTAGAACTGTTCAATCATAGAGTGAAAAATATACCTAAGAAATCAAGGCATCTAATTTAATTCTCTGAAATGGTGTGTAATATTACAAACCATTACAATGCTGATACTGATAAATTCACAAAACCTTTCTATAATGTATTTCTAATGGATGATTTAAATCATTAAAAACAATATATTAAAGGACTATACATGTAAATTTTTCTTCTATTGAAATTTCTCCGTAAGCAGATTTATTCTGGCTGTCAGGAAATGTAAAGTCGACAAAAACGCGTATTAAGAGTGAAATGTTATTTCATTTGAAAATACCACAAATTTTATTCCCGCTTTAGGGGTGTGACCGGATGTATGTAGTTTTCAATTCAATATTTAATATTTAGGAGGCGAAATGCGAAATAAATTAGAAGACTTTTGGCAGAATGAAAGTGGAGTGACGTCAGTGGAATATGCCTTGTTGGCAGCCGCTGCGGCCGCCGTCATCGGTGTGGCAGGATCGAATTTTTATACGAGCGTGCAAACGGCATTCCAAGGTATTAGTTTGACAGACGGTGCCAATGCCGGACCTGACCCCAGCGGTAGTGGCTAAAAGGTGCCACATTACTCGTGGTGCAAGGGGTAGAGCTGAAAATTCTGCGGGATTTTGGTAATGGTAAAGTTATATCCGTTGTTGGTAATTTTACTTTTGTTGGCTGCTGCGTATTCCGATCTCAAAGAGCGAAAAATCAGAAACTGGAAGTCAGTTGCCCTTTTGATTTGCTTTTTGAGCTATGCGGCGTTCTTCCCGACGCACGTCAATTTCATTGAGCATATTCTGTGGGCAGTGCCTGTATTTTTGGTCTTTCTGGCTGGGTTCCTTTTTGGCAAAATTGGGGGAGGAGACGTGAAACTTGCAACGGTTTCCATGATCTGGGCGGGCCCGGAAAACGGTCTCCTCTTCTTGACGGTTATGGCCTTTTCTGGGGGTGCCCTTGGCTTATTCTCGATACTGCCTTTGTTTAAATATTTTTGGGCGGATCTTCAGGTCAGGATAGGGCGAAATCAGTGCCTGACCGCCCATGAAGCCATGGAATCTGTGCCCTATGGTGTCGCGATTGCACTCGGCGGATCTATAGCCGTGGCGAATGGGTATCTGGCCGCACCATGAGGGGAGATAGATGAAAAGCTTCGTTCTTATTGTTTTTTGCTCAATATTCCTGGGCTCCTCAGCCTATTTGCTAAATCACTATTTGCTCCTGGAACCGGCAGCTTTTGACGAAAAACCGGTACCACTGGCCAGAAAAAGCGAGGTTCTTTGCCTGATGAAGGATGGACATGCGGGAGATATTTTGACGAAGGACAGGGTAACCTGGTGCCGGTCACCGGCCACTGCAGACGGCAATCGGTTCTTATCCAAAGATGCGACTTCGATCGCGGATTTGAGTAATGTCGTCTTAAGGAAATTTGCCGCAAAAGGAGCGTTTTTAACAAGAGGCATGTTTCTCCATCCCCATGAGAAGGGGTATCTAAGTATGTTGCTGGGAAAAAATACGCGCGCAAAATCAGTTCCTGTCAGCAACATTGAAGATTATGAGATGGTATTACATCACGGGGACCATGTGGACTTGTTGTTCACCTATAAAAATCGAGCTTCGGATAAGAGGGCGGGCGAGGTGACCGTTAAAACGCTTCTCAAAAATGTAAAGGTTCTCGGTATTAAGGGAGATTATGGTCAAGGCCCTCAAGGGGTGTTTTCCGGCCCCGAACAAAGGAGGGGCCAGTTGACATTGGCCCTGTCGTCCCGGCAAGCAGAGCTTGTAACTGTTGCCGAACAAATTGGAACGCTCAGTATTCTTCTTCGGTCACCCGCGGGATATATCCATGACGCGTTGAATTATGAGACGGATGAGGGCGTTAAGGAAACCGACCTTGTTGGTGATAGTTCGTTTTTAAACATCGAGGATCCCGTTACCGCACCCTCGAAAATTCGGTTTGTAAGGGGCAGTAACGTAACATTTATTGAGAGACCCGCGGTTTCTGATGACATTCTGCAGGTTGGCTTGAAATGAACGCCGGTCTTCTGATATCGGCCGGTTACTGGCCTATGTGGATATGGGTCTTTGTCGGTATATTGTTTCCAGTTGGAGATGCAATGAGCCAGTCCGCTACGTCGTCCCAGAAGGGCCAGCTGGAATCCGTAAAACTGAACATCAACCAAGGTCGATTGTTCCCACTGGCAAAAGCACCAATAGATATTTTCGTGACAAATCCGGATATAGCCGATGTCCAGATTGCGGCGTTTGATAAATTGTTTGTCTTCGGCAAAAAAACCGGACGAACCCATGTTCTGGCAATAGATGCCAAAGGAAATGTCATTTTCGACCGTTTTATAACTGTTTCACAGGATTTGGTTGAGATCTCAGGTTCGCTGGAGCGTGAATTTCCGGGCCTCGCCCTTAAGGTGAGTGCGACGCCGGGTCGAATTGTTCTATCTGGTACCGCACAATCCGCCCTACAGGCGGAACACATCATCTCCGTTGTAAGCGGCTTCCTTGGCAAGGATGAGAAAATTGTCAATCGAATGGAAATGGCCTCCCAATCGCAGGTTAATATACGGGTTCGTATCGTCGAGATGAACCGGCAGGCTTCCAGGAATCTCGGTATCAATTGGGATATTCTACTTAATCCGGGATCCCTGGCGATCGGATTGATCACCGGTCGCTTTCCCGCCGCAATCGGGAACTGGATTATTCCGGATTTTGGGAATCAGCAAAGCGTCAATAGCGGCATGTTTAGATATGACGGAAACCAGGGTTCCGCGTCGGCAGTTATCGATGCCCTGGCTGAAGAGGATCTGCTGACGATACTTGCCGAACCAAACCTGACCTCCCGATCGGGGGAGACCGCAAGTTTTTTTGCCGGAGGAGAATTTCCCATTCCGATATCCACCAGCGATGATCAGGTAACATTTGAATTCAAGAAATTCGGGGTCATTCTGGATATTACACCGACTGTGCTTACCGGCGGAAAAATCAGTATTCATATTCGGCCTGAGGTGAGTGAGATTTCCGATGCTGGGGCAATTGTCGTCAATAATTTCAGTATTCCCGGAATTTCGGTTCGGCGGACGGAAGCAACCATTGAACTTGCCAGCGGACAGAGTTTTGCGGTTGCTGGAATGCTGCAAAACCAAACACGTAATTATATCAATGAAGTTCCCTGGTTGAGCGAGCTTGCAGTTCTAGGACCCTTGTTCAGATCGAGCAAATACAAAAATTTTGAAACGGAGCTGGTGATAATTGCTACCGCTCAAATAGTTGAACCGACGCGGGGCCATAATTACGCGACGCCCATTGATGGATATCGGCCGGCGGATACCAACGAAAAGATGCTGACCGGGCAATTGACAAAGCCTTCCAGGTCACCGGAACTTTGGCAAAAATTGGGGGTAGACGGAATAACCTTAAAGGGTCCTGCGGGATATATTTACTGACGTCAGGGAGAGGGGTTGCTTTGGCCGGACTAATGCGAAGGAAATATAGTGTTTTCATGGGAATTTTGTTCCTATCCGGGTGCGGGGACACGAGCCCTGCTGCGAATTATCCCCGCCCATGGACCGAAAACCAGATTATCAGCAGAAGCCATTTGGAAGAATTCCTTCTGGAAGCCACGGGCCAGAATTTGGTTTCCAAATCGGGGAAAAGCCTCGATGAGTTTTTACGTGATGTAAAATTGCTGGCGCCTGGACAGGTGGTTTTTAGGGTAAAAAAATACGATACGGAAGCTGACAGAATTTGGACTGCGATTTCTGCTTCCGGCCTCCAGGAGGTTAGTAAAATTGAAGTTTTGCAGGCCGCCTCCAGCAAGGGGGAAATGCCTGATCTAACCCTTGAGCTAACCTATTTTGCTTATAAATTGGCGGATTGTGGCGCGGTCATAAATCCTCGCAAAATTGACTCTGTGAGCCTTATGTCTCCGGGCTTTGGGTGTTCCGTCGAAAGAAATCGCATGCTCAGTCTCTCCTATCCACCGGATTGGCAACAAGGACGACAGTCTACACCATCACTTGCCATCCAGGATGGACAGGCTGTTCAATCTCTTTACGAAAAGGCGCCGCGCGTTTTTCCGTCCGCAAACGAAAGATACAGCAGCAAGAGGATAAAATAATGCTATCCGGCAGTGTGTCAGGAGGAAAGGAGAAAATGGCGGAAGATCTTGAATTTGATGTTGCGGCGGTAGTTTGCAATAGCGTGACGAAGGATCTATTGCTTGAATTGCTCAGAGGCAATGGACAGCTCAGATGTGATGTATGGCAAGGGCGGCTTGGTGATGCTATTGAGAAATTTCAGAACAGCAAAAGCCCGCCCACCCTTATTGTCGATATATCAAACGAGCTTTCCCCCATATCTGAACTGGAGAGGCTAGCTAAAACCTGCACTCCGGATGTAAATGTTGTTGTGATTGGCGAACAGGATAGCATCTCGTTGTACCGGGATATTATGGCATTGGGTGTTTCTGACTATCTTGTTAAGCCCTTATCCAGGGATCTGTTTTTCAACGCCCTTCAAAAGGAGCCGGCCCGTTATCCAGCAGAACATGCCGAAGCCCGCTCCGGAAAAACCATTGCGATTTTCGGCGTTCGTGGCGGGGTTGGCGCCACAACGATAGTTGCCAATATTGGCTGGGTTTTCTCCAGTATTTTTGACCAAAAAGTGATTTTAGCCGACTATAATCTTTGCAACGGGTCGCTTTCGCTGGATATGGGTCTGACTTCCTCATCAGCATTTTACGAGCTTCTAATGGATCCGTCCCGTATCGATGAAGTCTTTGTCAAAAGAGCAACGTCGACGTCGGGGAAAAAGCTTGATGTTCTGTGCACAGACGGGGGCTTTGATCGATCTTCCATTGTCTCCGCAGAATCCCAGACGCGGCTTCTGGAGATACTCCGAAGTCAGTATGAGTTTATCGTTCAGGACCTTCAACGATCTCCGTTTGAGGGGGCAATCGGCATGCTGGACGCAGCTGATGTTCGGATACTTGTTATAAATAAGACGCTGGCCGCCCTTAGAGATTGTGGGCGTATATTGAGCAAACTTACCCCAGGACAGAGTAATCAGAATCTGGTCGTTCTAAATAATACCACGCGATCAACTCGAAACGAAGTGCCGGTTGAGAAAATCCGATCCTTTATCAAGCAGCCAGTTGATCTGATTATACCCTATGAAAAATACGTTATGGCAACAGCACATCTGCAAGGAGAGATTGCTGCGAAGAATAGGGGTCCCGTGCAAGATGCCTATAAGGAGCTTGCGGGAAAGATAGTTGGATCTTCTGCAGTTCCACCAAAAACCAAAAATTGGCTGACAGCCGTAACCGGGTGGTAATCATGTTTGGAAAGAGAGCAGATTATTCCGGCCAAAGGGGGTTGAAAGAAGAACCAGTTGAATGGACTGGCAAATCTACCGTTCAACAAATAAAGAATAAAAAGGCACTTGATGGACCGCTATTAGATACGTTTGATAGAGTACGCCGTCGTTTCTTCGATCGTGTTGACCCAAATGTCGCCATGACGCTGGCCCCGGATCTATTGTCCCAACGTATTCGGGATGCCGTTGTCAAAATAGTTGATGAGGAAAATCTATCGTTGAACGGTACCGAGCAAGCGCTAATCGCTCGCGAACTATTTGATGATATAGCTGGAATAGGGCCAATCGAAGGATTGCTGTCAGATCCGCATATTAGCGATATTTTGGTCAATGGGCCAAATGCGATTTATGTTGAACGCAATGGCAAGTTAGAGCGAACGGATCTGAAATTTCGGGATGATGCACATGTATTGGAAACCGCGCGGCGGATAGCGGCATCTGTGGGACGGCGAATAGATGAGTCAAACCCGATGGTTGACGCCCGGCTGGTTGATGGCAGCCGCGTAAATGTCATTGCGCCTCCCTTATCGGTATATGGCACCATCATCTCCATTCGCAAATTTTCAAAAGAAATAATGAATCTTGACGAGATGTGCGCTCGAAGGTCTTTTTCGCCGCAAATACATGCCCTTCTGAAACTCTCCGTTAGATGCCGGCTGAATATTTTGATCGCCGGAGGAACCGGAACAGGAAAGACCACACTTCTTAACGCCCTTTCCGGATTGATCGATGAGCATGAACGCATCGTCACAATTGAAGATTCTGCCGAGATGTGCTTGCAGCGATCTCATGTGGTGAGTTTGGAAACCCGTCAAAAAAATACGGAAGGGCAGGGAGAGGTGTCGCAACGGGACTTATTGAGAAATTCCCTGCGTATGCGGCCAGATAGAATTATTGTCGGAGAGGTCAGGGGCGCGGAAGTGCACGACATGCTTCAGGCCATGAATACTGGTCATGACGGCTCGATGTCGACAATTCATGCAAATACATCGCGGGATGCGTTGTTGCGCCTTGAAAATTTGATTCTATCAAGCCAGGCGAATTATCACAGCAAGGGGTCCAGACGGCAAATTGCCAGCGCAATCGACATGGTTATCCATGTCGACAGGCAGCAGGACGGGCGCCGGTTTATCAGAAATATTACGGAAATTGTTGGCCTGGAGGGGGATGTCATTACCAGCCAGGATATATTTACCTACGATAAAACAAGGGATCTGTCAGACGATTTCTCGCAGAATTCACGGTATATTTGCAGCGGGATCCGGCCTGTGTTTCACGGAAAAATAGATAAATACAAACAATATAATAATCTGTCCGAAGTATTTTCCTCATGAGCTTGCCAGATTATACGGATTTATCGGCTTTCAACCTACAGCTAGGCATTTGCGCCGGTTTCCTCTTCTCCGGCTGCTATATTGGATTTACCCTTTATCGGGCCTGGCGGAAAAAACTGCGTCAATGGTCAGTAAGACTATCAGATATACCCGAATTTGATGCCCTGGATTCCGATGAAAAACAAATGGATTTGCCAGAGCTCATCTTAAGCCCGGAACAGAGTAAAAGGAACATTTGGCGGTATATTTTTGAGAGTGAGTGGCCCAAACGCCTTCATTTGATTTGTGCATGTTCTGTTGCACTCGTCGGCTTCCTGTTCCCTGAATTCCTATCATTCGTCTTTGTTCTTCTGGTCGTGTTGAGCATGAGCTGGACCTTGCTTTGGGGGGTGAACAAACTAAGCAAACGTCGTACAAATCTGTTTTTGAACCAGCTGCCGGAAGCAATAGATATCATTGTTCGAGGCGCCCAGCTCGGGAAATCAATTTCACAAAATCTGTCGATTGTCGGTGAGGAAATGCCTGCACCAGCCGGCCCTATATTTCGGCAACTTTCACATCAACTCAGTCTTGGGGTGGATCTGGAGACGGCCCTTTTATCCATGCGAGAAATCTCGAATATCAAAGAGATACAATTTTTAGCAACGACGTTGGCGCTTCAACGGGAGTTTGGCGGGGAGTATGCCAAGATATTGGAAGACTTAAGCCGTCTGCTCAGGGATCGCCAGGCTCATATTCTAAAATCAAAGGCGCTGACGTCGGAAGCGAGGCTTTCTGCAAAAGTTATCTCTGCAATGACAATAGCCGTATTGGGTTTTTTGGCGATTACAAACGAAACACAGTTTGAATTTCTTCTCCATGACCCGTCTGGACGTCTTCTGCTGCTTTATTGCCTTATCAGCAACGTCGTCGGATTGTTCTCCGTTTCCTTTTTTATAAAGGGCGTAAAATGACCTGGGCTCCGGATTTTCCAGCATATGTTTTCCCAATTTTCAGCTGTTTTCTGTTTATTTTCGGCATTATTCTTCTCTGGGCGGATCATCGTCAAAGGAAGTATTTATACCTCGATACCCGGCTGGCCTATTACATACAGACAGAGGGCCAGTTCAATGCAGCGGGAAAATCCCATATGCCCGACCTGCTCTCGGCAAATCAGGCTCAATTTCCGACGAGTGTCAGCCAGCAGGGGCGTTTTTTCAGGAGATTTTACTCAGGCCGGGAATATTTGGAGCGGCAAATGGCGCAAGCAGGATTTACCGGATCCTCCGCTATATCATTGTTTTATACCTGCATGATACTGACTGGTATGGCAGGAGGAATTCTCGCCCTAAATCTTAAAATTGGCCTTCGTCTCCTGAATACCGGTACAGGGGCGATTTTTTTCGATGTTGTTTTCTACGCAAGTACTTTCAGTATAATCCCCGTGTTAATTCTCAGGCTTCTTGTTCGAAAAAGGCGGGAAGAACTGGAAATGCATGTTCCTGATTTGATTGATCTTCTGGTTCTTTGCGTTGGCACAGGCTTAACGCTGGAGGCGAGCTTGCGGAAAGTGGCGGAAGTTATGGGTACGTTGTCTCCGGTCCTGTCCAAAGAAATGAAAACAATGCTGAACGAGCTTAAGGTTTTACCGGATAAATCCTCGGCGTTTATAAATCTTCAGAACCGGACATCATCCGACGGGCTGAAGTATCTTTTTATGGCATTGTATCAATCAGAAATTTATGGAACTTCTGTTGCTATCGCTCTTCGTTCGGTCGCTGCCGACAATCGAAAGAGAAGAATGATCTCTGTCGAGACCACTGCCGCTCGTCTTCCGGTTCTTTTAAGCTTGCCTCTCATGATTTTTATTCTGCCGCCTGTTATTGCGTTGTCAGCAGGGCCGGGTTTCATTTTAATGCTTCGTGTAATTGGCAATTAGGAATGTATTTTTTTGGAAAACTGCATGCATTTCTATTGCTGGGATATTTATGTGGCTGCATGCCCATTGCCGAAATATTGAGAATACCTGACGTTGAGACAGAAGAGGCGAGTAGAAAACAGTCCTTAAAAATTGCCTCGATCTCAGAAGCTGTCGGGAATTATGCAGCGGCAATTGACATTTATTTGAAACTGCTTTCGACAGATCCCACCAATGAGGAATTGTTGTTCAGGCTCGCCAGTAGTTACTTGAAAGCAGGGGTCATAACAGAGGCGGCGGATGTATTTGAACGGCTTGATAAACTGGACCCGGATAACAAAGAAACACAGTTGGCATTGGGCCGGATAAATCTCAGCTTGTTTCGTCCTGAAATTGCAAAAATATATTTCGAGAAGGCAAACCGGCTTGACCCAACAGATTATAAGGCCCTGTCCGGCCTTGGCATTACTGAAGACATGGCGGGAAATCATGAAATCGCCAGATCGTTTTTTAACGAAGCACTGGTAACGAGTCCGGACAAGAGGGTTATCAAGAACAATATGGCTCTATCATACCTGATGGAAGGGAAATTTAACACGTCAATTCAGTTGTTTAACGAGATTGCCTTTGATGGCAGATCCAGTCAGATTATGAGACAAAACCTTGCGCTGGCCTATGGTCTTGCAGGCGACCGGGAAGCGGCGAGGCGTATTAGCGCTCTCGATCTGGACCCGGAGTCAACTGAGGCAAATCTCAGATATTATGAGCTACTACGACAATTAAAGAACGACGTAACAATTCGCCGGTTGTTGTTAGGAACATCGGGACCGGAAACTTCTCTAAGTGAAGGGTCACCCTAGATGCGCACCCTCCAACAATTTGGAAGCGGCGAAGGATCGGTGATTGTGGAATATGCGATTATTGCTCCGATCCTCTTTGCCCTTGTTTTTGCAGTTGTTGACTTCAGCCGTATCTTTTTAGCCAAAAGCTATGCCACCGATACCCTGGTAGAGCTTTCCAATTATTATCGATATGAGATGTCACCGGATGCCCTGAAATCCGTTTCGCTCTCTCATTTGCAAGCCAAGGCTCAATCCCTGTCAGGCGCCAAGCTGGGAGGACTTGCGAATATGGGTGACGTTTCCGTTTCACTGAGCACGTATCGTAATATTTCAGACCTGGTGAACGGGATGGAAGGAAAAAACACCGATTTGTTTGGAGGTGCAGGTGACCTCGTAAAATACAACTTACACTATACCGTGTCGCCCCTAACACCATTTGCCGATTATTTGTATCCGTCCGCAGCCCTTCTAAATACGGTAACTTTGGTTTTAAAAAATGGAACATAGGCGGCTTCGAAATTTGGAAAAAATTAGTCTCTGCGATCGGGGAAGTGTCGTGGTGGAAGCGGCGCTCATATTCCCCATATTTTTCCTGCTGATTTTTGCCGCTACAGACATGGTTAGACTTATTGATTTGACGGGCCGGGTGAACCAATCCTCCGCGCTGATTGCCGATACAGTTAGTCGCGAAGTGAAAATCGATGAAGCTGAACTCTCCGACAGTTTGAAACTGATTTCTCAAATAACAAGCACGGAAAGCGTCGAAAATTCCTTGTCTCTAAAGATATCGGCAATTTCCAGCCAACCGACTATTGGAACGAATATCCTTTGGACGAGATTATTCTCAAATGCGGCGGCATCTTGCGAGACTGCAACACCCACATTGGATAAGTATTCCACAGAAACACAAGGGCGTAAAAATACCGGATATTACGTTGTCGTTGATTTATGCGTGCAACCCACAGGGGCCTTTTTTCTGTCACGGCTTTTTCTGGCAAAGAAAATGCGCCTTCGTAGTCAGTCAATTTCCGTCGCAACACATCCTGCTATCAGAAGCCTGGAGTGACGGAAATGCAGCTTTCCCAAAATCGCCAAATAAAAAAGCATATCTCGCTAACGCAAACATTAGGGACTTCGGAAACTGGCGCCATATCAGTTATCTTCGGATTAAGTTTGGCTATCCTCATAGGAACCATGGCATTGATGATCGATGTTGCGCGGGTGTTTACAGTTAAATCTCATTTGGTAAATTTTAGCGAATCCACCGCTTTGGCTGTCGCGCGGAATTTGAACTTCTTGGCCGATGGGGAGATCGATGATTTTGCTACAGATATTGCCAGCAGCATGGCCAGAAATACCAGTGTTTTTACTTTTGGCGGCGGGCCTTTTGCAACGACGACGACGGTCGTCACCGCCTCTGGAAAGGCAAGTGTAACGATCAAGACAGCGGTGCCTACAACCCTCTTGCGGTTTTTCAGTCTTTCTGATGACATCAATGTTTCGCAAACAGTTACAGCGTATCAATATGCACCAGATGCCGAAATTGCCATTGTTCTGGAAAGCTCTCAAGAGATGCAGCAAAGCGGGAAAATGAATACGGCCCGCGCCGCTGTAAAGGAGTTTATCGGTATTTTTGCCGGCCACAGTAAATTGAAGAGTGGCGCCACATTCGGATTTATTCCCTTTGGCAGCAAACTGATGAATGTTGCTCCTCATACAGAATGGCTTGAGGCGGGGTCTTGGCCGACGGAAATTCCGCCCAATGTGCCCGGGACAACGGGCTGGAACGGTGACTTGGCTGATGATAGATGGTGTATTTTACGGCGGTCCGGCGTGGCTGGACAATCAGATTTGACACCAGCACAATCCCCGTTTCAGTTGGAGCTTGATATTCAAAAACAAGAGGAGGGCGGAGGCATTCCGCATTACGCTAACATCACATCATCTGATTGTCGTCACGAACCGATTTTCCCGATTGCGGATAACACAAATATTTTAATTCAATCTGTTTCATCGTTATCGGGAAATGGGGGTGTTTATGCCGGGTGGGCGATGGTATGGGCGGAACGGTTGCTATCGCCGTTATGGCAATCTTTTTGGCAAACAAGGACAGGAACCCCGGCAAGTTATGAGAATGAGGCTATTCAAAAGGTTGTAATCCTTATTGTCGGATCATCCAATACGGAGCCTGGAACGGAAGATATCTTGTTCCAAAATGTTTGTGATCGGCTGAAATCAAAAGGTGTCACTATTTATGTGGTCGACTATTTGGCTCCGGAATCTATTTCGGGTTTGCTCACCGGGTGCGCGACCACAACAGGACATTATTTCCGTGCGGATAATGACAAAAATGTTTCGGAAGCACTGTATGCAATTGCGAAATTTTTAACAGTTGTGAGATTCAGCGGCTAGTCTGGGCCAATCATCCGGAACAATGAAAAGTCTGTCGTCCGACTTCAAAATATCAGAATTTTTTGAACGAAAAAGGCAAACCATAATTGGCATGTTGCGGTCTTTTATCTGTTCCTTTGCACGCTTTTTTAGCGCAACGATATTTCCAGAAGTCACTTCTTCCGGATAATAATAATCCGTGAACCATTGAATCTTATCCATTACCAGAAAGTGAGTGAAGCTAAGGTCTTCCAGATTTTCCAGCATTTTCACTGTGATCCACGATCCATGTCGGTAATTCCTGGAAATTATTGTCGGCAGCCGGTTGGCCGGCGGGAATTGGGGGGCGCAGGGCTGAAATAAAATACCCTTGATCACGGCGGAAGAAACAACTTCATCTATGTTTAGTTTAGCCAGTTTACTTTTGCCTTCAGGTGTTTTTACAAGCGGGATCTGATGATCAAATATACGGCTGAGTTTCGCGCCCAGGGTATCTTTTAATCTTGGGCCAACAAATTGATCAGCTTTTAGCCCGCTGCCGATATTCAAGTAGAATTTAACCGCAAGTTCCCAGTGAAATATTTTCTGGCCATGTTCGAAGATGACATCAATTTCACCGATAGTACGTTTATCCTGAAAAACCTGGATGTTGGATCCGATAAGGGAGATCGATGGCAGGTTGTCGAGCCAAAACAGGATCAGCTGCTCAAAATAGATGCCAAGGGCTTTTGTTTCCTTGCCAGCTAGATACTCCAGCAGCGGCGCCGGATCAGATTGCAGGTTTTTGAGAAAGGTTGTCGTTTCGGGATCCGCAAATAAATTGGGATGAGGGAGCTGGTCAAGGAGGAGGGGGGACGAAATGACCCACTGCAAATCGCGTACAGCCACCGGTATATTTGCCTTATATGTGTGCGGATTGCGCATCAGGAAATACTGTAAAACATGCGTAAGGACGTGACAAAAAGGAAGAAAGCAAATGTCTTTTTGAGCATGTTCGTATTAATTCGATGGGCAATTCTGGCACCAAGAGGCGCAAATAAAACGGTCATCGGTACAATCATTATAAAGCCCAGAAAATTGACATATCCGTAATTGCCAAAGGGCAGACCCTTTGCATCCAGTCCGGATAACAAAAATCCTGTTGTCCCTGGAATAGCAATTATCAACCCGATTGCGGCAGACGTTCCGACCGCCTTGCGAATGGGAACATTATACAGGGTCAGGATGGGTACAGCCAATGTACCACCCCCGATCCCCATCATTGCCGAGAACCAGCCGATTAACAGAGCCAACGACTCTTTGAAAGGAGATTTGGGCAGGCTATCTGAGAATTTCAGAGTGTCGGGGCGAAATGCCATGTTAGCGGCGACAATCAAGGCCAAGACCGCGAAAACAAGTGTAAGAATAAATGCGTTGGCAAATCCGGCAAGAACGGTACCGCCAATAACACCAACAAAAATCATCGGACCCCAGCTTTTCAACAAGGCTGTATCAATTGCGCCTTTTTTATAATGGGATCGGGCGGAGGCAATAGAGGTTGGAATAATGATCGCAAGGGAGGTTCCAACGGCGACATGCATTCGAATGTCATCATTCACACCGAAAATGGACAAGACGTTATAGAGTACGGGAACGATGACAATACCGCCGCCAACCCCCAAAAGACCGGCAAGTAATCCCCCAACCATTCCCGTGGCGAGCAAGGAAGCAATCAAGCCAATTAAAAGAGGGGTGCTCATATCCGCGAACATTGACCAAGACCTTCCGACAAATTGCGTTATAGCAACTACTGGCACAAGTTCGTTTAAATTGGCAACCATCTTTATCCGGATGAGCAAATTGATTTCAGGGCCAAATAGGGCTTGTCATGTCGGGTTTCACAACAGCAAAAGGCTCTGGCATCGCAAAAGAACTCTGCGAATTCTAAAAATTGTAATTTAGCCCAAATGAAAATTTTTGTCTGTCAGCTGCGAAATTGGCACCATCATAATCGGCGTACATGGTTACAATTTTAAAGCCGTGATCAAGCGGAAAAATAGCCAATATGTCAACTTCAGACCCCATATCAGTTGACCCATTTTCAGCGCTAAAATCATGATAGGCTGCCTGGACATTGATCCCTTTTGGAAAGTAGAAAAAAGACGGCGTCTGATATGCGAGCGAAACGTGAAAATCTTCCAGCCCGTCGCCCGGTGTCGTGAGAAACACGTCTGCCAATCCCTGGAACTTATGCCCCGTCGCAAGCGGCGTCTGAAAGGCAACGGTGCCGTTGCCGGTAAAGACGTCATATCCGAGCCGGGCTGTCATGTTCTTCCACAAAACGGAACCGGAAACAGCGTAATAGTCTTCGCTTACGTCGGCATTATTATCAGCATAGTTTTCCTGATGGGCAATCGTGGCGCCATAGCCGAATTTTATGGTCTTCGGCCCTTTTATGTTGCCTTTCAGCCTGACACCATAGGTTGCCAGGGAAGAAGACTTCTTTGCTTCTTCAAAATCAAGCCAGTGACCAAAGCCCGTGATGTTTAAATAGGGTAGCTCTGAATATTGAATGTCAATCAAATGGCTGTTGGAACTGAAATCGCCTAACGCGGCTTCGCTTCCAAATATGCTGTTCACCTGCCAAATGTAAGAATAATCGATCTTTACATTTGATATGGCCGTGTTTGTAACGCGCAAAGAGTCAAAAGTTTGCTCATTTTGGCGCCACCCCACATTCCCGACAAATCGTGCGTCACCCAGAATTATCCGTTGCCTGCCGATTTTCGCGGTCGTGTCCTGAAGGCCCGTATATTTCAGGTTGGCCCGGTTTAATCGAAAAGAATCCGGATCGGCGACGATGGGATAGGTGGTCTTTCCGTTGACGGTGCTATTAAACTCCTCCGATCCAAAATGTGTGGTGCCGTCGATTTCACCGAGCAAACTAAAGTCTTTCCAGGAACCTGTTTCATACCCCAAACGAACCCTGGCTGTCTTGGCCTGGGCGTCATTTGCGATGCCGTCCTGATCCACATATTCGTACCGGATACGTATATTGGTAAGGAATTTTCCGTTTTCCAACGCTTGAGCGAGTGATTCTTCTGCTTTTGATGACATTGGTGAGGCGAGCATGGATATAGAGGCAACAAAAAAGGTGAGCATATTCGCTGCGATCGAGGCCTTCATGGTAATTCTCCGGGCGTTTAATTTCCCGAAAATCCTACAGTGAAAGCCGTCTGGTCACTTGATCCTGATCAAGCAATTGCCGTTATTTTTTCTAGTTGGATTTAAGCAGATCGCGAATGATTAACTCGAGTTTGTTGAGTGAGTTACATGTTTCCGCGGTTGTACAATAAGGCGCAATCCGCAGCATTTCTGAATCGCCCGACCCCCATATGGACTTACGTTCAGGATTGAGCCAGATAACCCGTTTTGCCCGTGATTTGATTTCCTTCAGGATATCGACACGAGGATCTGCACCGTTGGATCGGCCATCTCCCAGAAAAATAACAGTCGTTCTGTTATCAATCTCGTCGAATATCAAATCCTTGAAATCTTCCATGGCACGGCCATAGTCCGTGGACCGTCCGCCAAATTGATCAATGGCCAGGGGGACTGCCTCTTCAGCGCCAAGGCGGTCGAAAAGATCGGTCACTTCTCCCAAGGTGCCTGAAAAGGCGAATGACCTGACTTTTGGCAAAACTTCATTCAGCGAATAAAGAAAGAGCAGGAGAAATCTGGCTACCGAGGCGACAGAGCCCGAAACATCGCAAACCGCCAGCACTTTCGGGCGGTCCTTGTGTTTTTGTTTCCAGTGGGTTTCAAACATGATCCCGTCATAGGCAATATTGCGGCGCATGGTCTTGCGGATATCGAGATGTCCGCGATTCTTGACCTTGCGAATGCGAGAATTCATATCCGTAAGGCGCTTGGCCATTCTGCGAACGATCTCGCGCATATGCTTGAAATCGCGATGTTCTATATTGGACAGCCGGACCTTTTTAAGGACATCCTGACGAAACTGCTTCCCTTTTCCACTACTGGTGAGGGCCAGTTGTCGTTCCACCATGTCCCGGACGGCATCGAAGAGTGTTTCGAGGCGGCCGGCAAGATCTACTGCACCGTCATCATCCCCTTGTTCCTCCCTGGCCGCAATTTCCTGGTTAACCTGATCGAGCCCCATTTGCTCCATAATACGGCGCGTAAATAATCCGCGTTGTGTCATGAGGACAATGCCCCCGAGATTAACGTCTCCGGCGGCTTGGGTCATGGCTAATGCCAGCGCTGTTCTGTCATTTTGTTCCAGCATTTCAAGGAGAGGGGCAGTAGGGTCACCCGATGGCTCCACCGATTCCAGTCCGTCACCTGCACCATTTTCGTTTTCTGATGAGGAGCCGTCCTCATTTTCATTGGCCGGCTCGGGCGGGGCAGATTGATCTTCAATACTGTCTGCACCTTCATCGGTTTCATCATTTCGTTCTTTAAAATCAAGCTCGATATTATAGCTGAAAAATTCGTCGAAACAGCGGTTGAAACTGTCATGTTCTTCAACGGTTTTTGCCATGACCTGCGACAATGCAGCCTTCAGCAACCCGCGATCATCATAACCGATGAGCTGCACGGTTTCCGCCGCGTCCAGGCTTTCGCCGATGGACACGGGAATATCTGCATATCGCAGCATTTCAATAAATTCCGCGAGAGGCTTATCCATTACCGGGTTTCTTTATGGGCAATGGCCACCAGTTTAGGGACATCGGAATTGGTGTTTTCAATATCTTCTTCAAACTTCAGAAGCATATTCAACGTATTACGCACCATATCTGCATCGAGCTTCTCGGCATGTAACAAAAGCAGCGTTCGGGCCCAATCGATGGTTTCACTCACTGCGGGAAGTTTTTTAAGATCCTGGGTTCTCAATTGCTGGACAAAGGATACAATCTGGTTGCGCAGGTTCTCATCCAGTTCCGGAACACGGGTCTTGATAATTCTCCGTTCCAGCTCGGCGTCGGGAAAGGGAATATACAGATGCAGGCAGCGCCGCTTGAGAGCGTCACTCATTTCCCGCGTATTATTGCTTGTCAGGAACACGAGTGGTTTGGTTTTTGCCTTGATTGTACCGATCTCAGGCACTGAAATCTGATAATCCGACAGGATTTCCAGCAAATAGGCTTCAAATTCATGATCAGATTTGTCTATTTCATCAATCAACAATACAGTTTTTACGTCAGATTTCAGGGCTTGCAGCAGAGGCCGGGCTTCCAGAAATTTTTCTGAATAGAAGCTGTCTCCAAATTGGTGCAATTTGTCCATGGATTGATCCAACCCTACGGCATCTTCAAGCAAGTCCCCCAATTTTTCCTTCAGGATTTGAGTGTAGAGAAGTTGCTTGCCATATTTCCATTCATATAAAGCCTTGGATTCGTCCAGCCCCTCATAACATTGAAGACGGATCATGGGGGCACCAAGCAATTCCGATGCTGCTTTGGCAAGTTCCGTTTTTCCAACACCGGGAGGGCCCTCGACGAGGATCGGCTTATCCAGTTTTTGCGATAAATAGATTGAAGTCGCAATATGTCGGTCGCAAATGTAACCAGCGGTTTCAAATCCGGCTTTAATGAGGTCAATGGCTTCCGCCGGGTCTTTATCGATAATACTCACGTGATTATTCCGTTCTCTATCGGACAGGGAAAATTGTTTTCCGTGTTATTATTAGTTCTTGAATTCAAATCCGAACTCTTTCCATAACAGGCTTGAGCCACCATTTCCAGTGCTAACCCGCTGGACAGGGCTGGCCTGTCACGGTAAAAGTCTGATCTGGTCTTGATGGATGATATATATACCTTATTTGCGGCGAAGGTGACGGAGTTTTTAACATGAGTACAACAAATGAAATTCGAAGCTCTTTTTTGGAGTATTTCTCCAAGAATGAGCATGAGAAAGTTGATAGCTCACCTTTGATCCCGCGCAACGACCCAACGCTGCTATTTACCAATGCGGGCATGGTTCAGTTCAAGAATGTTTTTACGGGTCAGGAAAAACGACCCTATAGCCGTGCGGTGACCACTCAAAAATGTGTTCGCGCGGGCGGCAAGCATAATGACCTGGAAAATGTCGGAAGGACGGCCCGTCATCATACTTTTTTTGAAATGCTGGGTAATTTCTCTTTTGGTGACTATTTCAAAGAGCAGGCCATCGAGCATGCCTGGACGCTGCTGACCAAGGAATTTGGCTTGCCGAAGGATAAGCTTTTGGTGACCGTTTTTCATGACGACGACGAGGCAGTCGGGCATTGGAAGAAAATCTCTGGGCTGACGGATGACAGAATAATACGGATTGCTACATCGGATAATTTTTGGTCCATGGGCGATACTGGCCCTTGCGGCCCTTGCTCGGAAATTTTTTATGATCATGGCGATCATATACCTGGCGGCCCTCCCGGTAGTCCTGACGAAGACGGGGACAGGTTTATCGAGATTTGGAATCTCGTTTTCATGCAGTTCGAGCAACTGAACAAAGAAACGAGGGAAAACCTGCCACGCCCGTCCATTGATACGGGAATGGGACTTGAACGACTTACAGCTGTTTTGCAGGGAAAACACGATAACTATGATATCGATTTGATGCGGACCATCATTGAAGCATCTGCTGATATCTCCAATAAGGATGCAGATGGCGAATTTAAAATTTCCCATCGGGTGATTGCAGATCACCTTCGATCTTCAGCCTTTCTCGTCGCTGATGGTGTATTGCCGTCAAACGAGGGGCGCGGTTACGTTCTACGCCGGATTATGCGCCGGGCGATGCGTCATGCTCATATGCTGGGTGCAAAAGATCCAATGATCTGGAAGCTGGTCACAACACTTGTTCATGAAATGGGGGAGGCTTTTCCAGAATTGTCTCGCGCTCAGTCCCTGATTACGGAGACATTGAAAGTTGAAGAAACCAAATTCAAGGAAACCCTGGATCGCGGATTGAAGCTATTGGGCGATGCGACCGATAAACTCGGGGATCAGGAAGCTCTGCCGGGGGATGTCGCTTTCAAACTTTATGATACATTCGGGTTCCCCCTCGATCTGACCAAAGATATTTTAAAAGGGCAGAAGCGGGATCTGGACGAAGACGGTTTCGATATTGCCATGGCCAAACAGAAAGCTGCCGCCCGTGCTGCCTGGTCAGGATCAGGGGAAGCAGCCACTGATCAGCTTTGGTTCGATATGCATGAACGCATCGGGGCGTCGGAATTTCTAGGATATCAGACAGACTCGGCGGAAGGTCAGGTTCAGGCCATTGTTGTAAATGGCGCCGAACGGGAAACTGCAACCGAAGGCGATGATATATTGGTCGTTTTGAACCAGACGCCGTTTTATGGTGAATCGGGCGGTCAGGAAGGCGATCATGGTATTTTGAAATCGATAGACGGTTTTGAAATGGAGGTAAAAGATACCCAGAAGAAACAGGATGTCTACATCCATATCGGTCGTGTCCTCACGGGATCCTTGAAAGTCGGCGATGTTGTTGAAACCCATATTGATGTTGTTCGCAGGACCCGATTGCGGGCCCATCATTCGGCGACCCATTTATTGCACGAAGCGCTGCGGCAGCGCCTTGGCGAGCATGTGACACAAAAAGGGTCATTGGTGGCAGAAGATCGGCTCCGGTTTGATTTTGCCCATCAAAAACCGATGTCCGAGGAAGAAATGCGTCAGGTCGAAATTGATGTGAACGATCGTATTCGCCTGAATGCTCCAGTTGCGGTTCATTTGACAACGCCTGAAGATGCAATCAAGGCCGGTGCCATGGCCCTGTTTGGGGAAAAATATGGCGATGAAGTGCGGGTTGTCAGTATGGGCGGCCTGGATATGGATAAAGGCGAGGACCGGGATTATTCGACGGAGTTATGTGGCGGGACACATGTGTCCCGTACCGGTGATATCGGCTTTTTAAAAATTACCGGTGAGGCCGGTCTTGCGGCAGGTGTTCGCCGGATTGAGGCTGTCGTCGGACAGGCGGCGCTGGATTATGTGAATGATCGCGAACAAATGCTGTTCAAGGCATCGGCTTCCTTAAAAACCTCTCCCGCAGAGTTATCAACTCGGATAACCGGATTACTGGATGAAAGAAAGCGTCTTGACCGTGAACTTACGGAAACAAGGAAGAAACTGGCAACCGGCGGTGGCGGTAAAACTGCCGAAATCGAAAAAATCGGTGACGTCGGTTTTATCGCTCATTTGCTTGGAGATGTCCCGCCGCGGGATCTGAAACCCATGGCTGACGAAATCAAGAAAAAGCTTGATAGCGGCGTCATTGTTCTTATTGCGGCCAATGATGGTAAGGCGTCAATTGTTATTAGTGTCACTGACGATCTGACATCGAAATTCAGTGCGGTTGACCTGGTTCGAGCTGGATCTGAGGCTTTAGGGGGTAAAGGCGGAGGTGGCCGCCCTGACATGGCGCAGGCCGGAGGTCCGAATGCAGAGAAGGGGGCTGACGCTATTGCCGCTATTCGCGCGGCTATAAGCGAGGCGGCATAAGTCATCGGGAGGAGCCAAAAATCGGCAGGCCTGCCCCCCGCCGATTTCCGTACTCTACTGGATACGCTACTAAATTCATGTCTTCATACGTAATACTTAATCTTGAAGACATGACGGTCCTCCCTTAGACTTGCCCGGCTAACATCTATCTATGTTGCTAACCGGTATTACTGCATTTGATGGTTAGAAGAGGCAAAACCTTGTCAGGAATAAGGCGTTTTCAAGGTTATCCGGCACCGCCTTGATGCATTGAAAAATCCTGATTGCTGAATATCTGATAAGAAGAAGCGGAGAATGGGTTTCCGCGATTACTATTATTGAGGCATTGTGATGAACTTCATAAAAACAGGGATGCTGATAGCAGCAATAACAGCCCTTTTTTTAGGAGTTGGGTTTTTAATTGGCGGAACAACAGGAATGCTTGTTGCATTTGTTATCGCCATTGGCATGAACGGCTTCGCCTACTGGAACTCCGATAAAATGGTGCTCAAGATGCACGGCGCTCGTTTGGTGACGGAAAGCGAGGCGCCGATACTTGTGCGCGTTGTCAAGGATCTCTCCGAGCGTGCCGGCCTGCCGATGCCGAAAGTATATATTATGGAGAACGCCCAGCCTAATGCCTTCGCAACCGGCCGCAATCCGGAAAATGCAGCCGTTGCCGCCACGACAGGTCTTTTGGATTTACTAACCCCAGAGGAGCTTGCAGGTGTCATGGCCCATGAGCTGGCTCATGTGAAGAACCGGGACACTCTGACCATGACAGTCACGGCAACCCTTGCCGGTGCTATTAGTATGCTCGCAAATTTTGCCCTGTTTTTTGGTGGAAACAGGAACAATAGCGGTGGCCTTATCGGTGCATTGGCGATAATGATCCTTGCACCGCTGGCCGCCATGCTCGTTCAAATGGCCATTAGCCGGACACGGGAATATTCTGCCGATCACACGGGAAGTGAAATTTGCGGTAATCCTGACTGGCTTGCCAGTGCCCTGCAAAAGCTGGAGCGTGGCGTGCAGGCCCATGAAAATATACCGGCAGAAAAAAATCCGGCCTCAGCCAGTCTCTTCATTATCAATCCTCTCCATGGAAAACGGGCGGATAGCTTGTTTTCGACACATCCGGCAACCAAGAACAGGGTCGCTAAACTGAAAGAAATGACGTTAGGCATGGTTCGGGGTGGGGCTAATACATACCGGGCTCCGAATTCACGTTACGTGAAAAATACCACGGTCGAAAAGCCGTCTGGTCGAGGATCAACACCCTATACAGATCAAAAATCGAGAGAATCCGACCAAAAGCCGGGGCCGTGGGGATAAAAGCGGCGGGTTAGCTCATGTTTTCCGGATTTTTTACAAGAGCGCGTGTCAAAAACCGTGTCATATGATCAACAAATTCCTGGCGGCTCTGGCCTTTGCGATAGGCATGTGGTGCGGAAAACTGAATTAATCCTACCATGGCATGACCAATCAGATCCGGGTCTACATCATCATAGAGCTCTCCGGTATCGCAGGCATTCTTCAATCTAATAATAAACCCAGAGGCAAACTTGCTTCGAACTTCTTTTGAGGTGGAATCCGTAGGGTCAAATACTTTCGTATCAACCATCGCAGATCTGAGGAGCCCCGGATTTTGCTCGGCAAATTCCTGAATGGCAGTAAGACTGTATCGAATATATTCCTCAAAACTTTTCACATCTGGAATTTTTGACTGAACAAACGCATGAAGATCTTCTTGCGCGGAACTGGCAAAAGCCAAAAATATTTCCCGCTTGTCCGTGTAGTGAGAATAAAAGGTTCCGTGGGCAACGTCAGCTTCGCGGGCAATATCCTGAGGGCGTGTTTCGTGGTAGCCTTTGCTGACAAAAAGTTTGCGGGCAGCCTCAAGAAGTCTGTTCCGTTTTTCTTCTTTTCGTTTGCTGGCACGATCTGTAGCCAGGACAACTCCTGCCGGTCCACTCATGGGTACTCTACCTCAGATATTTTTTTGTTCTTTTTTTTGGCTGCCGCTGGCAATTGTTGTGACATTTTGTCAGTATGCTGCACAATAACAGTCAGCCGACAAAAATAGAACAAAAAAAATAGAGGAGCTCGTTGCCGGCATGTCGTCTAGCGTACCATTCAGGGAACTCAATCGTCCTTCACCTGATATTTCAGTGGCAGAAAACAAGGATGGTTCATTTCTTCTTACGAGCAATGTCGAGATCGGGAAAGTTGAAGAAAACGTAGCGTTTTATTGGCGTCGTTCGGCGGAGGAATTTCCTGAAAAAGCCTTCCTGATCAAATGCGGCCCGCAAGATGACTGGCCGAAACTGTCTTATGCGCAAGCTAAAAGGCAAGCCGACGAAGTCAGCACCTGGTTGTTGCAACGCGGATTTGGTCCGGAAAAATCCGTGATGATTCTGTCGGGCAATAGTTTTGCGCATGCGATTCTTACCATGGGAGCCATTCAGGTAGGCGTGCCCGTCACGCCGGTCTCTCCTTCTTATTCGTTGTTGGGAGGAGATTTTGAAAAACTGAGTTATGCAGTTGAGTTGACTGAGCCGGGTCTCATTTTTGCTGAAGATGGTGATGTTTTTGGCAAGGCAATCGCAGCTGTTAATACCGAAAATGTGGAAATTCTGACGGTCCAGGGAGCGGAGCATGGAGGTCTTCGGTTTACCGATTTGTTGGGCGAAGTAGACGAGACCGCGGTGGATGCTGCATATGCATCTGTGAACGCCAATACGCTCGCCAAAATTCTTTTTACTTCTGGCTCAACCGGGATGCCCAAAGCCGTCCCAAATACACAAGGAATGTTATGCGCGGCGCAAAAAACGCTGGAACTGGTTTCCGAACCCAGAGATCCGGTAAACACGCCGATATTTATTTTGGATTGGCTTCCGTGGCATCATACTTATGGTGGGAACGTAAATTTCTTTGCCATTGCCCGCGTATCCGGAACCATTTACATGGATGATGGAAAGCCAGCTCCCGGCTTTTTTCAGCGGACATTGGAGAATATAAAACGTGTATCGCCGACACGCTTCAGCAGCGTTCCGGCGGCCTATGGGTTTTTGGCAGACCAGCTCGAAAAAGATGAAGAACTCGCAACGGCCTTTTTCAAAAATGTAACGATTTGCCAATATGGCGGTGCAGCACTTTCACAGGAAATGTTCGAGCGAATGCAGGTACTGGCCATAAAATATACGGGCATGAGAATGCCGTTTGGCACGGGATGGGGGGCAACGGAGACCACGGGAACCGGCACTGCTGTTTATTGGGAAACCGAGAAAGTGGGCCTCATCGGCGTGCCGACGCCCGGTGTGGATTTAAAGGTCGTTCCGGTAGGAGATAAGCTTGAAATTCGTATTAAAGGTGCCAATGTGCATACTGGTTACTACAAGCGACCGGATCTAACAGCTAAATATTTCGATGAAGATGGGTTCTATTGCATCGGCGATGCGGTGAAATGGGAAGATTCTTCTAAAAAAGAAATAGGGTTGGTTTTTAACGGTCGTGTCGCGGAGGATTTTAAACTGGCAAATGGCACTTGGGTGAGCACGGGATCGCTCCGTCTATCCCTAATTGATGCCTTGGACCCAATTGTAAGGGATATTGTTATCACAGGGCATGACAAGGATGACGTGGGTTTGCTGATACTCCCAACTGAAGCCGTGTTGCGGCAACTCGGGGAAAGCGATGAAGCTATATCCGCGGACGGTGAAGCTATCGTCGATGGAGATTTTCTTGCTCAAATAGGCCAGAAACTTGAGAAATATAATTTGGACAACAAAGCACCAAGCCGACGTGCAGGGCGTGCGCTGGTGATGGCGAAGCCCTTGTCGATTGATAAAAATGAAATCACTGATAAGCAATATATCAATCAATCAGCCGTGTTATCGAACCGATCAGATCTGGTTCAAAGACTCTATGCCAGATCCCTTGACAAATCAGTAATGAAATTTAATTAAATCAAATAAATGAAAGGCGTTTCTAATGTCAAATATGAATAAGCAGATACTGCTTAAATCTTATCCTGAAGGCGAACCGACGGCGGCGGATTTTGAAATAGTCGAAACGGCGGTCCCAACTCCGGGTGACGGAGAAATCCTGGTAAAAACCATTTATATGTCCCTGGACCCCTATATGCGTGGCCGTATGAGCCAGGCGAAGAGCTATTCTGCAAGCGCCCAAATTGGCGACCCTATGATGGGTGGCGGTGTTGGTGTCGTCGAGCAGTCGAATAACCCGAAATTTGGTGTCGGTAATTATGTCATGAGCTATCCGGGCTGGCAGCAATACAGCCTCACGGACGGGACGGGTGTGATGAAGCTGGACCCAGGGTTGGCACCAATTTCCACAGCTGTTGGTGTTCTGGGTATGCCGGGTTTGACCGCCTATTTTGGTCTGTTGAAAATTGGTCAGCCAAAAGAAGGCGAAACGGTTGTTGTTGCCGCTGCCTCTGGTGCGGTAGGAAGTGTTGTCGGCCAGGTTGCACGGATTAAGGGCGCCCGGGCTGTGGGTATCGCGGGCTCCGCTGATAAATGCGCCTTTGTGGTTGAAGAACTCGGGTTTGATGCCTGTATCAACTATAAAGATGCTGACTTTGCCGAACAACTGGCTGCGGCTTGTCCTGATGGAATTGATGTTTATTTCGAAAATGTCGGGGGCAAGGTGTTTGATACAGTCATGCCGCTGCTAAATGATTTCGCGCGTATCCCACTTTGCGGATTAATCTCCCAGTATAATGCGACATCTTTGCCAACCGGGACGAACTTTTTACCAGCTCTAATGCGAGATATGCTGACTAAACGTATGACATTGAGAGGATTTATCATCTCCGATCATTATGAGCATCTGGCGGATTTCCTTCGGGATATGGGAGGCTGGATTGCCAGTGGGCAGTTGAAATATCGTGAAGATATTGTTGAGGGAATTGAAAATGCGCCTGAAGCATTCATTGGTCTGCTTAAGGGTGCGAATTTTGGAAAATTGCTGGTCCGCGTTTCCGATGATCCAACTAGAAACTAATCAGTCACAAAATACCTTATGAGAGGAACAAGAAAAATGACTGCTATAACTGAATTTGTCAGATATGAAGCACAAGGAACTGTCGGGGTTGTAACCGTAAACAATCCACCTGTTAACGCGTTGAGCCAAGGTGTGCGCGAAGGCATCAAAGGCGGTATTGAAGCCGGGATGGCAGATGCTTCCGTCACATCGATCGTTCTTGCCTGTGATGGCCGAACCTTTATTGCGGGCGCTGACATTACTGAATTCGGCAAACCGCCAACAGAGCCGGGATTGCACGAAGTAATTGGGACAATTGAATCTTCCAATAAACCTGTCGTGGCTGCAATTCATGGAACGGCCCTTGGCGGCGGTCTGGAAACAGCACTTGGATGTCATTACCGTGTCGCGGTCGCCAGCGCTAAAGTAGGCCTGCCAGAAGTAAAACTGGGACTTTTGCCCGGAGCAGGTGGAACACAGCGGCTTCCACGTGTTGTCGGTGTGCCAATGGCTTTGACAATGATAGCCGGCGGTGCACCAATTGGGGCAAAGAAAGCCCTTGAAGTCGGACTTGTCGATGAAATTGTCGATGGAGACCTGACCGAAGGCGCAATTGAGTTTGCCAAGAAAGTCGTCGCAGAGGGACGTCCGCTGGTCAAGATCAGTGATCAGAATGAAAAACTTGAAGACGCCAGGAAAAATCCCTCCCTGTTTGCCGATTTCCGTAAATCCATTGCTCGTAAATCTCGTAATTTCGAAGCACCGGAGAATTGTATCAAAGCAGTTGAGGGGGCTGTAAATCTTCCCTTCGATGAAGGTCTTAAAAGAGAACGCGAGCTCTTTATGGAATTGATGCAGGGTGAGCAATCGGGCGCACAGCAATATTTCTTCTTTGCAGAGCGTTTGGCCAATAAAATCCCCGATGTTCCAAAAGATACGCCGTTATTGGATATTAATACGGCGGGGATTATTGGCGCCGGAACCATGGGTGGCGGTATCGCCATGAATTTCCTGCAAGCAGGCATACCTGTGACTATCGTGGAAACGAAACAGGAGTTTCTCGATAAGGGCATGGATATCATTAAATCAAACTACGCCGCGACTGTCTCAAAAGGTCGGATGTCTCAAGATGCGATGGATAAATGTATGTCATTGCTGACGGGCAGTATCAACCTCGAAGATCTGAGTGATGTTGATATCGTTATCGAAGCCATATTCGAAAATATGGACGTGAAAAAGGATATTTTTGGCAAGCTTGATAAAATTTGCAAGCAAGGAGCAATTCTTGCGACAAATACCTCCACATTGGACATCGACGAGATCGGTGAAGCAACAACCAGACCTGAATATGTCATTGGTCTGCATTTCTTCAGCCCTGCCAATGTCATGAAATTGTTGGAAGAAGTCCGAACCAAGAAAACCAGTGCAACCGTCATGGCGACATGTATGGCTCTTGCCAAACGGATTGGTAAAATTCCGGCGATGGTTGGTGTCTGTGAAGGTTTTGTTGGTAACCGCATCCTTGCTCAACGGGGTGAGCAGGCGAATAAACTGATCTTGGAAGGCGCGAAACTTGAGGACGTCGACCGTGTTCTATTTGACTTCGGTTTACCGATGGGACCTTTTGCCATGTCTGATCTGGCTGGTAACGACGTAGGCTGGCGCATTCGTCAGGGTAAAGGTGTTACAAGCCCGGTTGCAGATGCCATCTGTGAGCTTGGCCGGTTTGGCCAGAAAACGGGTGATGGTTATTATCATTACGAAAAAGGAAACCGGACACCGCAACCTGATCCCATTGTTGAAGATATCATCATCAATGCCGCAAGGGATGCCGGGATCAACCGTCGCCAGGTTTCGGATGAGGAAATTCTTAAGCGTTGCGTCTATCCCATGATCAATGAAGCTGCGAAAATCCTGGAAGAGGGCATTGCATCTAGGGCAAGCGATATTGATGTTATCTGGGTTTATGGATATGGCTGGCCTGTATATCGTGGCGGACCAATGCGCTATGCCGATCACATCGGCCTGGACAATATCTACAACGACATGTTGAAATTCAAAGAAGAGTTTGGTGACGAATGGACACCAGCTCCGCTACTTGAAAAGCTGGCGAAGGAAGGTAAAGGGTTTAAAGATCTGTAGATCCTGCTTTTAAGAATAAAGGCCTCGTCATTGGACGGGGCCTTTTTTTATGCTTGATTGCCAGGAAATATAACAAGCCGGTATAAGCGCCAGCGCAAAGAAAATTCCCGCAATAAGAAAGCAATCCTGAAATGTACTGCTGGTTGCCGTAAGATATTCGTCATAGGTAATTACATCTGCGGCGCCAATTTCCATTAGATCGGTTTCGTAGTGGTTGGATCGGGCCGTAATGAGAACGGCGATTACATTTACCCCGGCGGTGCCGCCCAGCATCCTGCAAAAATTCAAGGCGCCGGAGGCTTGCGGGACATGTTCCGGGGGCATGCTGGACAGTGACAGGGTGCTATTGGATGGCAGGATAAAACCGAGCGCCGTCCTGCTTAGAATGATCCAGCCAGCGACCAGCCAAAAGCCACTAAACTGATCAGAAAAACTGATGCCTATTGATGAAATGAAGAATAAAACAATTCCTGTAAACAATAAGCGGTGCGGCGGCATTCTGTCGACCATCCGACCCACTAAAGGAGATACCGCGGCAAGCGCAAGACCGCCCGGAAGGAGCATTAACCCGGCATCGGTTGCACTCGCATTGAGGACCGTCCGGGCAAATAGGGGCACCATGTAAATACTGGAGAACATACCGGCACTTGTTATGGCGCCAATTAGAACAGTTGATGTAAAATAGAGATTTCGAAACATCTGCAACCGAAGCAACGGTGCCTGGCTCCGCGCATCCCGTAAAATAAAGATGGTGAGTGCAATGAGGGAAATTGCAAGAAATGGAGCCACGAGAGTGTCACCAATATCGTAAAACTGACTGTTGGATAAGCCAATGAGGAAACAGGATACGGCAACGGAAACAAACCCGAAACTGATAAAATTGAAGCGAGATCTTGCCCCGATTTCGGTTCGGTCTGGCAGGAAAATCCAGCCCAGAATTCCGGCGAATATGGTTAAAGGAAGCCCGGCCGTAAATGTGTAATGCCAATCCAGGCTATCGGTTATCACTCCTCCGATTGTTGGACCAACAGCCGGACCGAGAACGACGACCATACTAAAAATACCAATCGCGGTGCCTCGCCGGTTTGCGGGAAACAAAAGAAAAACCAATGCCATTGACAGGGGTTGTAAAATTCCTGCACCGGCACCCTGTAATAAGCGCGAGAAAATCAGCAAGTTGAAATTCGGCGCAAACTGACCGAGCATACAACCACTGAAAAACAAAGCCGTTGCCAACATAAAAGCGGCGCGAGCACCGTAATTTTTCAGCAACCATGCCGTCGACAACATGCAGATGGTTGTTGCACTCAAAAAACCGGTGGACATCCATTGGGCGGACGCCTGCGTAATTCGATATTCGGCCATGATGTTTGTTAGGGCAACATTGATCATCGTTGAGGATAAAATTGATGCCATTAAGCCGATAATAACCGCAAGTACTGCGAACCATTTAAATTTGGCGCCGTATTTTTCTTCCAGCAATTGATTGCGGCTGATCATCGAAAAATAACCTGAAACATTAAGGATGTGTCGAGGGAAACGTTTTAATTAGAGAACTCTTCACGAATTTTATTTGAGTGCTCTCCCAATTCGGGGATAGGCCCATATGTTGGTGAAACACCGGCGAATTGAACAGGAGATGCAACAAGATTTACAGGACCAGTGGGACTATCCACAGACATTCTTTCGATTTGCGGGTGTGACGTCAAGTCGGCGACGCTATTCAAGGAACCGAAGGCGATCCGGGCTTCGGAAAGACGCGTGGTCATCTCATTTCTTGTATGGGCTCCAAACACATTCCCGACTTCTTGATTGAGCTCTGCCCTGTTTAGTACCCTGTTTTCATTGGTATCAAACCTTGGATCATCAAAAAGTTCGGGTTTTTTAAGAGCCTGACAGCATAGATTTTTCCATTCGGTCTGGTTTTGGATGGAAATGACAATCGGCCCGCCTTCTTTTGTCTCAAAGGCTTCGTAGGGTGCTATCGACGGGTGACTGAGGCCACCACGGCCTGGTGCCTTGCCGCCATATTCCTGATGCAGGAGAGGGACCGTCATCCAGTCCGCCATGCCGCCAAACAAGGTGGATTTAATTGATTTTCCCTGTCCCGTCTTTTCACGTTCGTAAAGCGCTTCTAAAACACCAATCAGACCATGCATGCCCGCTGCGATATCACAAACAGATACACCAACACGGCCCGGCTCGCTGGGAGAACCGGTAACGGAAGCGAGCCCGGTTTCAGACTGAACCAGCATGTCGTAGGCCTTCATCTTGGCATAGGGACCCTCTTCTCCGTATCCGGAAATATCAACGGTGATGAGGCGCGGGTGATCCAAACGCAGCTGCTCGCTGCCAATACCCAGACGTGTTGAAGCGCCCGGAGCCAGATTTTGAATAAAAATATCTGCTTTGGAAATAATGCGTTTTAAAAGAGCAAGGTCTTCCTCATTTTTCGCATCAAGTTTAATGGATTCCTTGCCGCGGTTAAGCCAAACGAAATAGGCACTTTGTCCATTGACCACTGTATCGTATTTACGAGCAAAATCACCCTCCGGTCGTTCAACCTTAATCACTCGCGCTCCTGCGTCAGCGAGTTGACATGAGAGATAAGGGGCGGCTACTGCCTGCTCCAATGAAACGACAAGAATACCATCGAGGGGGCCAGTCATAGGAACCTTCTATTTTTTTAAATTGTTATTATTCTATCTATGAACTCATTTTCATGGCTATTCAAGGGGAATGATTTCACCCATTCCAGATCGCTAAAGTTCTACTAAGCTGCGCGTAACTTTTCCCGGTCTCTTCATGCCATGTGTTGAATGCTGCTTGTACTTTGGCACGGTCCCGTTTCGCCGTTATCTTGCCCGCGGCAATATCAAGTTTGTTCAAAGCTTGAATAACATCAGGTGTCAGCATAAAACTGTCCTTACCCATCATTCTCAAGAAATATGGTCCAGAGTTGCCCCCCAATTGCGTAAATCTTTTCTTGAGATCCTCCCATAAGCCGACGCAATCCGCTTCCGGCCAATCTGCCAGATAATTTCCAAAGGATCCGTACTCTTTTTCCAACTCCAGCATTGCCAAAGCATTGTGATGCGTTGCCCGGATTTTACCCAAATGGCGGATAATACGTGTATCCGTCATTAAACGACCAATATCGTCTTCCGAAAAAAAAGCGATCTTGCTGGGTTCAAAGCCAAGAAAAACCTCTTCGAAGGCAGGCCATTTGTTGCGGACCATTTTTTGGTTTAGACCAGCAGAAAATACGCGGAACGTCATGGTTGAGAAAAAATCGACGGTGTCGATTTGGCGAATTTTCTCATTGGGTAATATTTCCGGCATTCTGACCGCCAGATCCTTTGCGCTACCGCTGTTTAATTCAGCTTGCTTTTGTATTTCCGCGAATGAAATCATAAGGCCTCACGTTATTTCAATTGGCATGCGGATCTATCGTAATTTCCTTTACGCGGAATAGCCAGATTTGGTTATAGGCAATTCACGGATCCGATCGCCGGTCGCCGCAAAAATAGCGTTTGTCACAGCCGGTGCTATAGGAGGTGTTCCCGGTTCCCCGACGCCGCCAAGCCGTCGTCCGCTTGGGGCGAGAACAGTTTCAATAACGGGTGAGTTTGCAAGCCTGACCATATCGTAGTCAGGGAAATTCTCGTTCACAACCTGGCCATTTTCGATCGTAATTTCGCCAAATAACGTGGCAGAAAGGCCGAAAATAATCCCGCCTTCCATTTGAGCAATGACCGTATCGGGGTTAACAACTGTCCCGCAATCAATCACGCAAAACACCTTGTCTACAGTCACAGTTTTATCCTCACTTACTGATACTTCAGCCACTTGAGCAACAATGGAGCCGAAACTTTCATGAAGTGCGATCCCGCGACCTTTGCCGGCGGGCAGAGGGGAGGACCAGTTACTGATTTCCTTGGCTTTTTGCAATATAGTTGCAAAATCCCGGTGCTCTCCTAAATGAGCCAACCGAAACTCAACCGGGTCTTGATTTGCGGCAAACGCAGCCTCATCCATAAAGCTTTCCGTAAAGAAGCCATTATAAGAATGACCGACACTTCGCCAAAATCCAACAGGAATTGGAAACTTCACCGGCACATGATCAACAAGCCGGTTTGAAAATTCATAAGGGATATCCGCAGCACCTTCAGATGTCGTATTATCCGGGGCATCCATTGTAGCCCATGGGATAAGTCTCGCAGTAAAGGAACCCGAAACGGATTGGCTTACAATTCTGTTCTTCCAGGCTTCAATTTTGCCATCCGCACCCAAAGACGCTTGAAATTCTGACACGGCAGCTGGTCGGTACATATCGTGCTGCATATCGTTTTCGCGTGTCCAAACGAGCTTTATCGGCCGGTTTTTCAGCGACTTCGCAATTGTAACAGCCATCAAGACAAGATCGATCTCCGCGCGCCGTCCGAAACCACCTCCGAGCAGGGTGGTATGAACTTTGACATTTTCTGCGGGCACATCGGCAATTTTTTCTGCAAACCATTTAATCAGAGTAGGGGCCTGATTAGGCATCCAGACTTCTACACCTGTCTCTGTCACTTTCGCTGTACAATTCATTGGTTCCAGACAAGCATGAGCAAGATACGGTACCGTATAACTGGCTGTCACCTTGTTGGGTGCTGATGAAAGTACTGAAGGCGCATCCCCAACTTCGGCGTATATGCGCGCATCGTCACTGCTCAAATTATCTGTCAGTGTCTTGATAACCTGATCAGAGGACGTTGAGGCGGCTTCGCCGCTGTCAAAAGTGGCAGATATTTTTTCAACTGCTGTTTTAGCGCGCCAGAAACTATCCGCGACAACAGCAACGCCGGTTTCAAAAGGGACCACTTTCAACACCCCTGGCATTTCCAGGACCGTCTTTTCGTCGTGAGAGGATAGTTTTCCGCCAAAAACAGGGCTCAGCTTTACAGCGGCAAAGGCCATATCTGGCAGGGCGATATCAATACCGAAAACAGCTTTACCGGTCACTTTTTCCGGAATATCCAGTCGATTTTTGGATTTTCCGATGATTTCAAAATCATCTGGTTTTTTAAGGGTATCTGACAGGGGAACTGTTTCTGATGCAGCTTTGACAACAAAGTCACCAAAATTGCCGCTCTGATTAGTTTTTAAGTGACTAATAACACCCTTTTCAACAGTGCATTCATCCGGGGAAACGTTCCATGTCCTGGCTGCCGCCATAACCAGCATGCTCCGGGCGGTTGCGCCGGCTTGCCGCATAGGACCCCAGGCATCGCGCACACTTGTGCTGCCACCAGTTACTTGGACACCAAGCAGTCCAGCTACTTTTGCCATGCCAGTGGCGCCGATTGTATCTTCGCCGTCGTGAAATTTATCGGAAAATGGCAAGGCATCCTGCAGAATGCTGACATTGGCATAAACGTCATCAATGGGAGCTTGCTCAACTTTTATGGTCTCGAAGTCGGCGTCGAGCTCCTCGGCAACAAGCATTGCAAGAGCCGTGTAAATCCCTTGACCCATTTCAGATCGAGGAATTGCAACTGTCACAACACCTTTGCTGTCAATCTTGATCCAGGCATTTAAGGCGATTTCACCTTCTGATGTTGAGGCAGAAAGGGCCGCATTGTCTGGTTTATCTGATTTAAATCCGTACCCGATAGCGAGGCCGCCGCCAACTAATGCTCCCGCAACGAGGAATTTACGGCGTGTTAGACCAAATTTCGCCATTTTACTGTCCCCCTTGCTTTTTGGCTGCATTATGGATTGCTTTTCTAATCCTTGGGTATGTTCCGCAACGACAAATATTATCTATTGCATTATCTATTTCATCATCTGAAGGAGCAGGGTTCTCCTTTAGAAAAGCCGAAACCGCCATAATCATCCCAGATTGACAATAACCACATTGCGGGACCTGCTCGTCAATCCATGCTTGCTGGACGGCCGTTAAATTTTCTTCGGCCAACCCTTCAATGGTCGTAATATTTGATCCCGCAACATCTTCAATCGTAATTGAGCAGGATCGAACCGGTTCGTCATCAATATGGACGGTGCAAGCGCCGCAAGCCGAAACACCGCATCCAAATTTTGTGCCGGTTAATTGGAGGGTGTCTCGCAAAACCCATAGCAAGGGAGTATCTGGTTCCACATCCACGTTAATTGCTTTGCTGTTTACAGATATTTCAAACATATAAAGAGAGCCTTTCAATTGGGTCAAAGCATTCTACGCAAAACATGCATCTTGTGCATGTGACGATTTACTATTGTTCTAGATAATACGACTAAAGAGCAATATTAAGGGGAAGTTTCGCCAATCGCCTGTAAAAATTGATTTCCGTATTTGTTTTTCTTACTGGCGCCGACGCCTGATAGTTCCCCAAAAGCAGACAATGTTCTGGGTTTGAACTGGGCCATTTCAAGTAATGTTTTATCGTGAAATATAACATATGGCGGCACATTTTGCTCTTTCGCCAATGTAAGGCGGACGGTTTTAAGAAGTGTGAAAAGAGCTTCTTCTTCCTTTGATGCAAAAACCCGTCGAGATTTGGCAGTCCGTGCTTTTCCTTTTTTAGGAATAGTCAACTTCTTGAGCTGAAGAGGTTTCTCGCCTTTTAAAATGGGCCTGCAGGATTCGTGAAGGGATAAACCTCCATATCCTTCCATATCAATATTTAACATTCCCAGGGCGAGCAATTGCCTGAAAATAGATTGCCAGTCAGCGCGGCTCCAGGCCTTGCCGAGACCATATGTTTTTAGGGTGTCGTGGCCAAATTTCGCAATTTTATCGGTTTCGGATCCCAACAAAATATCCGTGACATGGCCGGCACCAAACATTTCACCTGTGCGGTATATACAGGAAAAAGCCATTTGCGCTGCTTCAGTTGCATCGAATTGGGACGGAGGTGTCAGGCAGTTATCGCAATTCCCGCAGCTGGAAGGCGCATCTTCACCAAAATACTTCAAAAGCAAATGGCGCCGACAAAGTGCGCTTTCACAAAATTGTAAAAGTGAATCCAATTTTCGATGATCTAGGTTCTGCTGCTGTTGGCTTTTATCAGGATTTTGCATAAGAGCTTTTAATTTTGCGACATCTTGCAATCCATAGGCGAGCCAAGCGTCCGCGGGAAGCCCATCCCGGCCGGCCCGACCGGTTTCCTGATAATAAGATTCCATGTTTTTGGGAAGATCCAGATGCGCCACGAAGCGGACGTCCGGTTTATCAATCCCCATTCCGAAAGCGATTGTCGCAACAATAATAACGGCGTCTTCTTTCAAAAACCGCGATTGCGTTTCTTTACGAATATCGGCGGAAAGGCCAGCATGATACGGTAAAGCAATACGGCCCGATTGAGCTATCTTAGTTGCAACTTGTTCGACTTTTTTGCGGGACATACAATAAACAATACCGGCATTTTCCGAATGCTCGCTGTCGATAAATGATTGCAGCTGTGCCGTTCCCCCTGATTTACTTGTAAGACGGTAACAGATATTTGGGCGATCGAATCCGGCCCGAAAAATCTTCCCATATTGTAATCCCAGCCGCTCAATAATATCCTTTTCTGTAGGAGTATCCGCCGTTGCGGTTAGCGCCAATCTTGGTACATTTCCAAATTTTTCCGCTAAAATACTCAGCTTCAAATATTCAGGGCGAAAATCATGGCCCCATTGCGAGACGCAGTGCGCTTCATCAATGGCAAAAAGAGAAACGTTGCATTTAGCCAGCAGGTTTATAAATCCCACAGCGAATAATCTCTCCGGAGCAATATATAAGAGTTTTAGCTCACCCTTTAGTAACGCCGTCTTGACGGTGTCCTGGTCCTCACGTGGATGGGATGAATTCAGGGCCGCCGCTGCGATGCCCAGCTGTTGAAGTGCCTCAACCTGATTTTGCATTAAAGCGATAAGAGGAGAGATGACAACCGCGACGCCATCCATACAAAGGGCCGGAATTTGGTAACAAAGTGATTTGCCACCTCCAGTAGGCATCAAAACCAATGCGTCTCGCTTAGCCAGGACATGATCAATTACCTTGTCTTGCTGGCCTCGAAATGCGGGGTACCCAAATGTATTTGTAAGAGCGTCTAACGGTTTAAGCGACATGAAACAAGTTATAAAGATATACCTATTTCAAGCAACAGGAGAAATAGATATCAGTTCAGTTTATTGCCTCTAAAAGAATAAGGTACATGGTTCTTGTTGTTTAGAGACTGAATCTCATTAAGCAGCATCAACGTAATCTCCTTCTGAATTCAATTTTATGTTTCGTGATATTGAACGCCCTCGATGGGAGATGGTAATCCAGAAATATCTATTTTTTTCCGATTTCGTTTACGACGGCTTGCAATGCAGCGAGGTTTTCTGGAATGGCACTTCCTGAGATAAGGTCTTGTGAAGCCTGAGCTGCAGCAGCAGGATCAGTTAAAAGCAGTTGTTTTGACGCGGCAATTGTTATTGCGTTGTGAATGGAGAAACTATGTTGCTGCTGAGCAATCACATTTTGCAATGCAAGTCCAATACTATGGGCCATTTGCTGGTATAAAATTCCCATGGCCTCGGCTGGTGCATCTCCAAGAACGCTCAAGTTTACTTGAGCAATCGAGCCGGTAATCTGGCTGTTCACATATGACTCCGATGTCATTCTCTGTCTCCTTTACTTGATCTGCAAATCAACTATCTGATTGAGGGAAATCTTTTGTAAGAAAGTACTAATTGTCCATATGTTTATTCATGTGATTGGGCGACTGGACCGGCTGCTGAAAATCATATTGACCGTATGTCCTTTGATCATAGAAAGCAGGAGATTCTAGTCGGCGAGAGGAGAGATTGGCAGTTTGAGACAATATGGATTGTAGATTCTGTGTTAGAGAAGCTAATCCGAGGCTGTACATATGCTGTTGATTAGAAACAGAGTTTTGCATCGAAGTCCCGATTGACTGCGCAGTGGTTTGATACAGTGTCCCGATTGCCTGGGCAGGTGCGAGCCCAAGGTTTATGGTATTTGCCTGCGTAATGGCGTCAGTAACTTGACTATTGACCGACTTTATTGATGCAGGTCCCTTTTGTTTTTCTGTCATGTATATTTCCTGTGAATTGCTGGAGCCGGAATTCTGAACATTACGTACCCTGTTAAAAGGAGGACGTAATGTTCAAAACTGTGTCGGAAATATTATTCCTCCGATGTCAATCTACGCTGTGTTATATCTTGGGGTAGTGTCGGGCTTTTCGAATCCCGACAAGACACCCTTCAACGCCGTAATTGTTTCAGCAACCGGATTTCCACTTAAAATCTCTTGAGTAGCCTTGCCTTCTGCCGCTACATCCAGTGTATACAGGAGTGTCACTGCCCCTGTAACAACCGCAGAATCTATTGTATTCTTATGTTGTTGATTGGAGACCATATTCTGCATGGACATACCAGTGGACTGCGCCATCATTTGATAGAGCATGCCCATAGATTCCGCCGGTGCATCACCTAGAACCTTTACGTTAGTTTGCGAAATTGCGTCCGTGATTTGATCATTTACCCAGGTCTTGTCTGCCATTATTAGGCTCCTTTATCTGTAAAGTGATGGGGTTTAGATTAGAATGATTTAGCGGCACCTTTTAGGGCGACTAATGCTTCAGCAACCGGATTGCCACCTAGCATTTCCGACGTAGATTTTGAATCTGCCGCCATGGACATGGCGTACAATACATTTGTTCCCTGCGTGGTGACTGCCAGATCAATACTATTTGCACCTTGTTGGTTGGAAACAGCGTTCTGCATACCAGCTCCAACAACTTGAGCTAACACTTGATATGAATTTGCCATTGCGATTGACGGGGCGTCACCAATCAAGCTGACATTTGTTTGAGTAATTGCATCGGTGATCATTGCATTCATTGGTGTGGGTTCTGCCATGATATTATCTCCTCGTATAATAATTTATGTCTATGGATTAATCGGTATCTGACTTCTGTGATGATTGCGCTTTTTTCAATTCAAGAATGATAGCCCTGAGCGCGGAGACTATTTCTGCATTTGCATTTCCGGATAAGATTTCCTGGGATGCTTTTACTTCCGATACTGAATCAATGCTGTACAGCATTGCGATGCCCTGACTGACAATCGCATTATCTATCGTATTCATGCTGTGTTGATTTGCGACAGCGTTCTGCATGGAAACACCAACTGCTTGGGCCATCATCTGATAGGCTGTCGCCATCGACTGTGCCGGTGCCCCGCCTAATACGGTCAGGTTCGATTGAGTTACGGCGTCGGTAATCTTGTTATTGACTGGCGTGTCATTTGCCATCGTCAGGTCCCTTTTCTCAATTACTATTCCAGCTAAAAAGCTTTATCCTCTTTCAATGAGGACAAGACGACTGATTTTGAGAAACTGTGACGTGAAAGTAAGAATTTCTTGCCAGGCATGCAAAAACTCTCGGCAATTTCTGGCCGAGGACTGAATGTTTTGAATTAGGGGTGGGTGTATTTCTAGCACATAAAAGGCATTCCTTATCCACCCATTTGCTTGACGATCTTATCCATTGCTACTGCAGTTGCCGCCACGGCATCTGCCGTAATGCCGGCAATTTCCTGGCTGGTTTGTGCGGCCAATGCTGTGCCGCCGGCACTTGTGACGGCGTTAAGGCTGGTAACGGCAGCCTGAGTTTGCGCGTTTAATGCCTGAGTTATTGCCGCTGTTTGAGCATTGTAGGACTCACCTATCGTCGCCTTTTGAGCACTGATCGCTACAGCCTCAGCATTCTTTAGTGCAACCAGAGCGGCCGCGCCGGAACTATTGACACTGTTTAATAAATTTGAATTGATTGTCGCATTTTCCAGTGATAATCCCGAAGAATGTGCGGCAAACTGGTAAAGCAAATTCATTGCGAAAGAAGCGGAATCCCGTATCTCTGCATTTGGTGAAGTGCTGTCGGTCGAAGTTTCAGCTGAATCTGGGGTAGGGGTCATTAGGTGTCCTGGAGAATAGAGTGTTGCAGATTACAGGTTTCAAAATTTATCTCGTCGCGCCTTTAGTTTCGGTCGCTGGCGAGGACTTTGTTTCCCTGTCTTTATCCGGCAGATTTGTTGATTGCTTTGCCACCTCTTCTGTCGATGGCTTTTCGCTAGATTCCGGAGTGTTTCCTGCCAGTGACAAAAGGCTTTTGAGATAGCTAACTCTCTCTTCAAGCGTAAGCTTTTCAACTTGATCTGCTGAGTTAGTGCGTAAAATCCCGCTCACACTTGCCGCTGCTGCCGCCATGCCAATAATGTTTAAGTGCTGTTGATTAGATACAGCATTCTGTGTCGCCATTCCTGCAGATTGAGCCAAATTTAGATACATTGTCGACATGGATTTGGAAGCAGAGCTTCCAAGCACTATTTCATTAATAGATAATATTGATTCAATAATTTGATCATCTTTTTGCGTCATTTCAAATATTCCTAAGCATTAAAAATTTTAATTATTTTATTTAAATGGGATTGTGTTAATAAAAATCAATATATTATTAATCTATTATTCTTTTTTATTTTTATTATTTTCTTCTATGTAATTTTTCATGCTACCGAGCAGTGAATACACACGTATTAGATTTATAAAAATAATTATATCCTCTTTAAAATAGAAATTTCAAAACCAAATACTGTCTAGGCGGCGGGCAAATTTAAGGCCACGCGTCTATCTCTTGGTCCAAATTTAAAGGGGGGAAATGTGGAACTAAACGGCCGATTACTGCAAGTAGATGAGAGTGCTACAAAAGCTATCCTGGCAGGAAAATCGAAAAACTCTCTGCTAATTAAAGAATGTGATGCACAGCCGGCATCTAATGGTGTGGAAAATGCACCTGTAAAAGTTGATCCGGTTCTTTCAGAAAGCTCCCGTTGTAAACAGGAAGATTTTTGGCGAGCCTGGAATAGCCATAGAGAATACCTAAAACGGCTAAGCATGATCTGGATGAATGTGAGTGCGGCGGACGCAGAAGACGCGTTTAGCGAGGCAACTATTCGAGCGTACGAAAAATACGAGTTTCATGCCAGCCAAATTAGCAATGAACGAGCATGGTTTGCGAGATTACTGCACAATATTTGTATTGATAAGCATCGCTCAAACAAGCGGCTCAAAACATTATGTGAACGCGTCAGGGAAATAAATACGGTTGATTTTTCCATTTTTGAATCAACGAATTTATCCCCGGAAGGATCGTTACTCAACGAAGAATTGAGTGGATTGCTTCTCACAGCAATTAGGGAATTACCAGACCGTTTACAAAAACCGGTAATTTTGCGGTTGGTGCAAGGTGAGGATTACGATGACATCGCAAAAGTTTTGGAGATTACGAATGACAACGCACGGAAAAGAGTACAGCAAGGTCGAAGCGCTTTACGCAGAAAACTCCTTCATATTTGGTCCGGGTAACTCGATTCTCGTCTACAGCTTAAATATAGCGTGAGTTTTTCGTTGAAGGGACTAAAAGGGAGGGCGAAATATTTTCTGCAAGCTTAGGCTATTAGTCTGGAGCGGATAACGCTAAGCTTTAAAGCTAGTTTAGCGATCTTGTTACTTCTTGGGAATATTTAGGCAAATGCATCCGGCAAAATCTGTAATATTTTTTACGACTTCCTCTGGCGCCGGTTATGGGCTGCTATTTGCGCTCATTCTGGGGAATATACTAAGTGCTCTGCCAACATATCCATATTTTCTTTTGTCAGCTTATGCTGTCTCGTTTGTCCTGATTGGATGTGGTCTGTTGTCATCTACATTCCATCTCGGACATCCTGAAAGAGCCTGGAGGGCGTTAAGTCAATGGCGGTCTTCGTGGTTAAGCCGAGAAGGTGTCCTTGCGGTGCTGACCTTTGTGCCAGCAGGTATTTATGCTTCATACCTTATTTTCTTTTCGGAGGAATATTTTCTTTCCATTGAAATTATTGGGGTTATCGCCGTAGTTTGCTGTGTTTCTACTGTTTATTGTACCGCTATGATATATGCGAGCCTAAAAACGGTCCATGCTTGGTCGAATTGGCGGGTGCCCGCCGGATATTTATTGTTGTCCTTAACGACCGGATGCGTGATTTTGAGCGCTTTAATGTTTTTTTGGGGCTATCAGGCTAGTTTCATAAGCGTTTTCGCCGTTGCCTTATTGCTTATTTCAGCGGCCTGGAAGCACTCTTATTGGCAATTTTTAGATAGATCTAAAAGTGCGTCTTCTCCTGAATCAGCAACAGGACTTGGCGAATTCGGTAAAGTTCGGCAGTTCGAAGTGCCTCACACGGAAGCAAATTATCTAAATAAGGAAATGGGATTTGTCGTCGCTCGAAAACATTCCGTTCGGCTTCGGCAAATAGTATTTGTCTGTGCTTTTTTTGTTCCGGCCATATTGTTGATGTTAACTTTAATGCTGGGAGCAATTGGCGCCGGATTTGCTGCCGGCATATCGATAGTTTCGCTGGCCATGGGAATATTGGTCGAACGATGGTTGTTTTTTGCAGAAGCAAAACATACGGTCAATTTGTACTACGGAGCGCATGAAGCATAGAAAAGGCCAGCTAGAGGCTGGCCTTTTCCTGTTATTGTCGAATTTTACTAGCTGGCGCGCTTAAATTTCTGCCGTTTAGCATTTGAACGTTTAAAATTCGGATTTGCATTCTTGTTTTCGGACTTATCAGACTTAAATCCCGGCTTGCCTTTATTTTTACTGACGGTTTTCTTTGGGCGTTTGCGGAATGGTTTGACTTCTGCTGAAGTTTTCTTTTCACCCGGCTTGCGGGATGGGCGTCCTGACCGTCCTGGACGATGCTTTTTCTTTTCCTGAACTGACGCCGGCGCGGGGAAGGGATGGTCGTCATCTACGCGTACCTTTTGCTTGATAATTTGTTCAACATTGCGAAGAAGATTGCGTTCACGAGGTTCGCAAATTGAAATCGCAGTACCTGTCGCGCCAGCACGACCGGTTCGGCCAACACGATGGATATAATTCTCCGGTTCCATGGGTAAATCGTAATTGATGACATGGGTGATCCCGTTGACATCAATACCGCGTGCCGCGACATCCGTCGCGACCAGCACGGAAAATTTTCCATTTTTGAAGGAGCGGAGCGTTCTCTCACGGGCTCTTTGGTGAAGGTCTCCATGGATCGCAGCGGTTTTTATGTCCTCGACTTCATTCTCGATTTCTTCCGCCAGAATGTCAGCTGTCGCTTTTGTTCTAACAAACACAAGGACGCGTTCTTTGTCGCCTTTTGCGAGAAGATGCATCAAGAGGTCTTTTTTGTCTGGCTGCCGTACCATGAGAACCGAATGATCGATTGTAGAGGCGACAGCAGTCTGGCGCTTGGCTTCGACATATTTTGGGTTCTTCAGGAGTTTCTGTGACAGTTTCTTGATAGCAGGGCTCATTGTTGCGGAGAACATAACTGTCTGATGTTCTTCGGGAAGTTTATCGACAATCAAATTAACATCATCGATAAAACCCATATCAAGCATGCGATCGGCTTCATCCAAAATCAAAGTCTGAACCATATCGAGCTGAACAGTGCCGCGTTTCATATGGTCCATAAGACGGCCGGGTGTGGCCACTAGGACATCAACGCCACGAGATAGTTGCTGCAGCTGCGGACCATATGGTGCGCCACCATAAACAACCGTATGAAACAATTTCATGCCTCGGGTGAAAACGCGAATACATAAGCCGATTTGACTGGCAAGTTCACGCGTTGGAGCGAGAATGATCGCTGTTGGCTTGCCCGATTTTGGGCGAACCCGCTCATGTTGTAAGCGTTGCAATAGGGGAAGTACAAATGCGGCTGTTTTACCGCCACCAGTTTCCGCAACACCCATCAGGTCACCGCCTTCAAGCAGTTCTGGTATGGCGGCGGACTGAATAGCCGTCGGGGCGTCAAAGCCCTGTTTTTCGATCGCACGCAAAAGCGGCCCAACAAGGTTGAGCTCTGTAAATTCGGTCATAAATACTGTGTCCTCAGGTAGCCACATCAAAGGGATTGCTCTATGGTGCAAAGCAATCGTAAAGTCCAAGAAAGGTGAGGAACCGTCTCTCCTCGACCTGGCTCGGATTATCCTTTGGAAAATCTGACCGTCACCAGCAACAATTGCTGGGGAAATACCGTTCAAAACCTGACAATTGGTTGCAACAAAAAAGTATATTTGTTGGCACCAAATACAGCGGATTAGCGCTGTTACCCGCCATATGATCTGTTCGTGTCAGAATGTCAAGCAGTAATGCGGTGCAGAACACTGCGTTTGATGATTTACTACTTTTTAAATTTTGACTATTTGCGTATGTTGTGGCCAAGTAATTGTTGGCGATGAGTAAAGTATATTTCATCGGTTATCGTATTTTATAACTAATTGAGTGTAAGTTACCAATATAACATTGGAATGACTTAGGGGGTGCAAATGGAAGAAGTAATAGACGAAGTCGTATTGATCATAACCCAGTATGGATTGGACGTGATAGGTGCGATCATCATCCTGCTGGTTGGCTATATATTGTCAAAAAGGATACCCTTGTCGCTCATCAAAATGATGAACAAAAAAGGATTTGATCCAACCGTAAGCAATTTCCTGGGAAGCTTGACACGGTTCACGGTCCTTGCGATGACCATTATCTTTGTCTTGTCTCAGTTTGGTGTTCAGACAGCCAGTCTTGTTGCCATTTTTGGTGCGGCTGGTCTGGCGATTGGCTTGGCATTACAGGGTACCCTCAGCAATGTGGCGGGTGGCGTTATGTTATTGATCTTCCGGCCGATGAAAGTTGGAGATTTTGTCGAAACGGCAGGATATGCCGGAACGATTAAGACCATTGGTTTATTCACGACGGAAATGGCGACGCCGGACAATATTCAGATTATTATTCCGAATGGATCCGTGTGGGGGAGTGCGGTCAGCAACTACAGTTTTCATTCAACAAGACGCATGGATCTGGTTATTGGCATTGCTTATGAAGATGATATTGACAAGGCGCAAGCTGTCATCGAGAAAGTCATTCTTGCAGACGAAAAGTCCCATAAAGACCCTGCACCCGTCATAGAAGTTGCTGAGCTTGCGGATAGTTCTGTTAATTTCACTGTACGTGTCTGGTGCAACAATGGGGACTATTTCCCACTTAAATTTGCGCTGACAAAAGCCATTAAACAGACCTTTGACAAAGAAGGCATTAGCATTCCGTATCCACAATCAGTCGTACATCGCGTTACGGGCGACTAAGCAGACCAAAACCGTTCCAAACATACAGGTTTGGAACGGTTCAAGACTAGTTCTTATACTGGTCAATTCCCCATTTCTTCCAGAAAAATGTCCGGACATTGACCAGAAAAGCTGTACTCCAACCAAAGAGAATGATGCCGCTTACAGCTTGCAATGAAGACGTTATTTGCCAATCTGGACTGAGGGTTATGTCACCATATCCAAGGGTCGTATATGTAACAGTGGAAAAATATATTCCATTGGCGAAATTTGAAACATCGCCTGTTACCCAATAGAATATTGCCCATACCCAGGCTTCAATGGTATGAGCACCAAACAAGCCCAATACGACGATAATCATAATAATTATATGGCCATAAGTTGGTAATCTACGGTCCCACTTCGGTCCGACAATTTTAAGTCGTCGCATCAGTAGCTCAAGACAAACAGCGTGAATGACAACACATGCGATAATTAAGCCGGTACCGACCGTCAGCTGCAGAAACATAAGATTCACTCCTCTGATATCCGCGTCGCCAGTTTTATTTACGCGGTATCAGCTTTTATCATGTCCGCGCCTTTTTCAGCTATCATTATTGTCGGGGCATTTGTGTTCCCGCCGATAAGTGTCGGCATGACTGAAGCGTCGGCAATGCGGAGCCCGTCCATACCATGCACTTTAAGTTCGGGGTTAACGACCGCTAGTGGATCAGATCCCATTTTACAGGTGCCAACCGGGTGATAGACGGTATCGGCCCTGCTGCGAATGGCATTTTGAATTTCCGTATCGGAGTTCATATCAACCGCGTAGAGGGGCTTGCCGCGATAATTGTCAAAAGCCGGAGCTTCAAGAATTTTTTGCATCATTTTTACGCCTTTTACCAACGTATCCATGTCATCAGGTTCGGAAAGAAAATTAGGATCGATGAGCGGATCAGCTAATGGATCTTTACTTTCCAAGCCAACATACCCGCGGCTTTTAGGTCGAAGGACACAAACGTGACAGCTAAAGCCGTGGCCCAGATGCGTTTTTCTCGCATGATCATCAAGAGGGCCGACGACAAAATGAAGCTGAATATCAGGGCGGGTAAGATCCGGTTCGGTTCGTAAAAATGCACCGCGCTCCGCCATGGGTGTGCTGATAATACCTGACCTGTCGCGGCGCCATTGAAAAATACCTTTGATCAGGTCAATGCCACCACCGAGTGAGATGCCCATTGTGTCACGAGAGGATGATTTATAAGCAGATACATAGTCAATATGATCCTGAAGGTTCTGTCCAACACCAGGAAGGTCATGCACAATTTCGATACCCTGTTTGGCCAATTCCGCTGCGGGGCCTACACCAGATAGCAGGAGCAGCTGTGGAGTAGCGAACGCTCCGCCGCATAGTATGATCTCACGTCTTGTTGAAATTTCATGAGCTTTACCGTCTTTCATATAAGTCAGGCCGGTCGCTTTTTTACCTTCAAACAGTAATTTGGTTGCTTGAGCGCCCGTGATAACATGCAAATTAGGACGGGATAAGTTGGGAGTTAAATACCCCTTTGCTGCACTCCATCGTTCGCCATTTTTCTGGGTAACCTGATAACTCCCGACACCTTCTTGATTGAGGCCATTGAAATCATTGTTTGAGGGATATTGTACCTGCATAGCGGCATCGAGGAAGACATCACTGATCGGCATGGCAGAGCGGATATCAGCGACATTCAATGGCCCGCCTGTTCCATGCAGGTCGTCGGATCCCCGTTCATTATTTTCTGCTTTTTTGAAATAGGGGAGGACATCTTCAAATGACCATCCTGTATTGCCGAGTGCAGCCCAGTCATCATAATCGGATTTATGTCCGCGAACATATAACATGGCATTTATGGAGCTGGATCCGCCTATCGTTTTTCCGCGCGGTTGGTATCCTTTGCGATTATTTAAATGGGGTTGTGGGGCTGTTTGAAACCCCCAATTATAGAATTTTCGAGGGAGAATGGCAGCGACACCTATTGGTGCATGTATGAGGATACTATTGTCCGGTTTACCGGCCTCTAGTAAACAAACATTTATGTTTGGGTCTTCGGTGAGCCTGCTTGCAATGACAGATCCGCCTGAACCACTCCCGACCACAATATAATCGTACATCCACCTTCCCCAACTTGGCTATTCTACCTGTGTATATTGTTGAAAATTATGGACTAAAAGCGCCAAAGTGAGGAGAACTTTTTTTACCTTTCCTCAATCGGAGGCAATAATCTGAGCTCTTCAATAACATTGCGTGCAAAGGAATTTATTCTAAGCTCAGGATGACCCTGCGTCGCATCAAGGAGCGACTTCACATCTTTCTCTAAAATCCCGATTGTATTGTCCGGTGTGTATCCTTCATTGGCCCAGGAGATTTTCTCTATATTGTCCCCAAACCATGTGCTTCCGGAACTGGTTTTAGCAACATTGAGGAGAGTTTGCGTTGAAAAATCGAGGCTTTTTGCAGCTTCCATCACTTCCCGGACTGTAACAACAGAAACGGCAGCCAACATATTGTTTAAGACTTTACAAGTCGTTCCTGCGCCAACTGGTCCAAGATGATTTATTTCGGATCCCATGGCTTTCAGGACAGGCATTAGGCCCGGTATGATGTTTTCATCTCCGCCCACCATGAACGTCAGAGATCCCTCTATTGCCCTATAAGGCGCGCCTGACATTGGGGCGTCAATGAGATGCGTCGTCGCGGGAATCCTATTCTTTAGATCAATCACCATATTTGGGGAAATGGTGGAGCTGATAACAAGAATATCCGGACCTTCATTATCGCTAAACAGACCATCTGTGCCGAAACAGAGATCTTGCGTCTGTTGCCAGTCTCGAACTACGGAGATGATAATGGAGCAATGCGACGCAAGTTCATTAGCGGATTTACACATTCGATTTTCGATGCCTGGAAACTCGTGCTTGGGTCTAATATCATAACCTCGGACATCAAATCCATTTTTTACGAGGTTTATTGCCATGGGAAATCCCATTTCACCGCAGCCAGCGACACCAATTTTTAAAGGTTCAGGCATGCACTATTTACTCCTATCAGGAATTATTTTGAGAGAAATATCGAGAAGGGGTCGTTCCCAGCGCTGTTTTAAACATAGCGATAAATGCACTGACACTGTCATACCCTAAATCAAGCGCGACATTTGTTACCGGCTGACCTTCGGTTAAGAGACTTATTGCAGCAAGCAATCGTCTTTGTTGACGCCATTTTCCGAATGTCAAACCAGTTTCTTTTTTGAACAATCTGGCCAATGTGCGTTCGCTGGCACCACTGAATTTTGCAAATTCTTCCAAAGAATTAGTGTTTGCTGGATTTGACAGGAGGATTTCCGCTATCCGGAGCAATCGGGTATCTGTCGGCATGGGGAGATGTAACGGGGCATCTTCGGCTTCTTCGATCTGGTCAAGTATGACAGCCATTATCCGGCTGTCTGCCGTATTGGAATTGTAATTTTTGGGGATATCGACGGCCCTGAATATTAGGGCTTTTAACAGGGGACTCACTTTTATGACTCTGCATTGGCTTGTTAATCTTTTTGAATATGCTGCGGCAATGTGAATACTTCTAAATTTGAGCAGGGCGTTGGTCTGGACGCTGTGGGATATATCTGGTGGAATCCAGACAGCCCGCTCTTGAGGGACCATCCAACGGCCATCTTCGGTTGAAACGGTCATGACGCCCACTGATGCATAGGCAAGTTGACCCCATTTATGGCGGTGCGGTGCGACGTTATCTCCAGCTTCCATATCAAAAGCCCGCAAAGTTATGGGGCGCTCAAGAAAGTCGTCAGCCTTATATTCTGCCGGTGCGATTGTTTTTGCCATAAAAACCAATATTTTCCCTAATTCTGGTCTTGCAATATAGCTCAAAAATCTTACAGACGTCATCAATCGAATTTTGGAGTTTTGAAATGGAGATTGGTACCTTCTTTTATAGTGAATTGGTTCTTTTTTATCGACCAATGTAAGGACATAATAAAATCGAAGAATTTTGTTTTGAAGAGTGACGAGGAACTTATTATGTCTCTTGAACTTCCAAGTGTATGTCCGCTGGATTGTCCCGATACTTGTAGTCTCACCGTAACGGTGGATGAAGGTAAAGTTGAGAAAGTCCGTGGGTCGACAGCAAACCCGATAACAGGTGGTGTCGTGTGTAACAAGGTCGCGCGATATTATCCCGAATTTGTTCATGGTGAAAATCGTCTGACTACACCGTTAAAAAGGGTTGGAAAAAAGGGCGCCGGCGAGTTTGTGGCAATTTCCTGGGACGAAGCACTTGATACTGTGCATGAAAATTTCTCTAGAATAATTGAAGAGCATGGTCCTCAAGCAATTATGCCGTTCAATTATTCCGGTCCGCATGGGTTGTTGGCCGGCGGCTCAATGGACCTTCGGTTTTTTTACAGACTTGGTGCGTCCCTATTGCATCGGAGGTCGTTATGCGGCGGTATTAAATCGGAAGCCTATAAGGGAACTTTCGGCGACAGCGCCTCCATGCAGCCGGAGCAGGCTGCAAAAGCAAAATTGATTGTGGTTTGGGGAAACAATGTCACCTATTCCAATCTCCATTTGGCGCCAATTATAAAAGTTGCAAAGGCAAATGGTGCGAAATTGGTGGTTATTGATCCAAAGCGTATCAAGATTGCAGAGCAGGCTGACATGCATCTTGCGGTGCGACCTGGCATGGATCTGATCCTCGCCTGGGCTATAGCGATGGAATTGGAGCGCATTGGCGGCTTCGATCAGAGTTTTATTGACCAGCATGTGCAAGGCGCCAGCGAGTTTATGCAAGAAGCACGCGCATACAGTATTGAGGAATCCTCAGACCTCTGTGGAATTTCCGTTGAGGATATACGTGCTTTTGCAAAACTCTACAAAGACAGTAATCCTGCGGCACTTTCCGTTGGAAACGGCCTTGAACGGAACAAGAATGGCGGAAACGGTATTCGGGCCATTTTTGCGTTGCCGTCCCTATGCGGCAAATTCGGGGTTGCTGGCGGGGGATTAATTGGCGGTTCCGGTAACCTGTTTCCGAAAACCCTTGGAAAATTACAGAGACCTGACCTGGTGCCAGAGGGTACAAGAACGTTGAATATTCTGGATATCGGACAGCATTTAGTCGAAGAGGATCTCGATATTCCTTTGAAGGGATTGTTTATCTACAACCATAACCCTGTCATTGTGTGCCCAGATCAAAATCTCCTGAAGAAGGGTCTTGAACGCGAGGATGTATTTATCGTCGGCTGCGAAGTTGCGATGACGGATAGTATGAAATATGCGGATATCGTGCTTCCTGCTTGTACCCATTTTGAACATGAGGATATTTTCTGTGCTTATGGACAGCCTTATGTTCAACGGGCGGAGGCGGTAATCGATCCAGTAGGGCAAGCACTTCCTAATACGGAGATTTTTCGTCGGCTCGCTGCAAAATTCGGTTTTAACGAAGAAATTTTCAAAGCTACGGATAAAGAATTGATCGACGATGCACTGGATTCATCTGATCCGCGATTAATGGGATATAAACCGAGTGAAATTCCACTCGGAACAGCACTTTCCATGGAATCCATGCAGGGTGAAACAGTTATGTTTGACAATGTAATCCCGTCAACGCCGAGCGGAAAAATTGAGTTGAAATCAACCTATCTCGCAGAAACCTTCAACCAGGATATTCCGACTTATACTAAGTTGGAAGATAGTTTCCCTTTGTATTTGGTCACACCTTCGTCAAGTAAGATGATCACCTCAACATTTGGGGGTGTGAAAGCCAATGACGACACGCCTTTATTGGAAATGCATCCGGAAGATGCGCGGTCCCGTGGATTGGCGGACGGCGCTCAGGTTCGGGTTTATAATGATCTTGGAACGGTTTTTCTACCGTTGAAAGTCACTGAAAATGTCCGTCCGGGTGTGTTATACTCGCCGAAAGGGTCGTGGTTCAGGACGACACCAAATGATCAAACCGTATCTGCATTGGCGCCGACAACCAAAGCGGATTTGTCAGAAGGGGCTTGCTTCAATGACTGTAAAGTTGAGGTAGTGGCTGTTTAACAAGCAGAAGGGAATATATATGGAAGACGAGAAAAAATCTTTGCGCGCCACAGGCGGTTGTTTATGCGCAAAGATACGCTTCGAGATATATCAACCTCTGCGGCAAATCTCGATATGTCATTGCAAACAATGCCGACAATCCGCTGGATATTTAGCGGGCTTTACGGTTTGTGACCCTGAAAACCTCGTTTTTTTACAAGACGAAGGTTTGAAATGGTACGAATCTTCTGAACACGCCAAGCGTGGCTTCTGCGATAACTGCGGTTCCAGTATATTCTGGACAGAGATAAAAGGTGGAAATATGGGTATTGCCGCCGGTTCGCTTGACGAGCCCACAGGGCTTACTTCGGGCATTCATATTTTCACCGAATTCGCAGGTGATTATTATGAAATCAAGGATGGCTTGCCACAACGCAAAGCCGATCGACATGCGGACGATTTATTGAGCAGTTCCTAAATAATTGCTGGTCAATTCGTATAAGCATAGGATAAAAATCTCTAAATCTAGAAAGAGGCAGAGATGCAACAACCCGAAGAATTTCTCAAATCTCTATTCGACGTTGCAGTAGCTGCCGCTGATCCAATGGCCTGCCTGCCCGCACATTTACCAAATCCGCCAAAGGGACGAACGATTGTCATTGGGGCCGGGAAGGCGGCTGCCTCCATGGCGAAAGCCGTTGAGGATAATTGGCAGGGACCACTGACAGGTCTTGTGGTTACAAGATATGCTCATGGATTGCCTCTAAAAAACATTAAGGTCGTCGAGGCCGGGCACCCGATGCCAGATATTGAAGGCGCCAAGGCTGCGGATGAAATTTTGGAATTACTGACGGACCTTAGCGAGGATGACCTTGTTTTGTGCCTTGTTTCCGGTGGCGGGTCTTCTTTGTTGGCGAAACCTGGTGGCACCATATCATTGGCTGAAAAGAAACAGGTGACCCGTGAGCTGTTGGCTTGCGGTGCAAATATCACTGAAATGAATATTCTTCGTAAACATCTTTCTGCAATCAAGGGAGGGCGACTTGCCCTCGCCACGGCTCCTGCACAACTCATGACATATATGATTTCAGATGTTCCAGGGGATGATCCGGCAATTATCGCGTCCGGACCGACTGTTCCGGATGTTTCGACATCTGCGGATGCATTGGCTGTTTTGTCCAAATACAAGATTTCGGCTCCGCAATCCGTATTATCGTTTTTGGGTTCTGCTAACTCATCCACACCAGGACCAGGTCATCCAGCCTTTAAGAACAGCAAAACCATAATGATCACCACGCCTCAGGTGTCACTCCAAGCTGCTGCAGAGGCAGCAAAAGCGCATGGAATTACACCGGTTATTCTAGGCGATAGTATTGAAGGAGAGGCCCGGGATGTCGCGCAGGTATTTGCTTCTATTGTCAGGCAAACAGCAGACCATGATCAACCAGCAGCAAAACCCTGTGTATTGCTGTCGGGCGGCGAAACGACGGTAACGGTACGGGAAAGCGATGGAAAACCCGGCCGGGGCGGGCGCAATTGCGAGTTTCTTTTAAGTTTGCTTGTCTCTCTCGATCCCATGCCGGATGCATATGCATTAGCGTGCGATACCGACGGTATCGATGGCACGGAAGATAATGCCGGTGCTATGGTGACCCCGACCTCTTTGGAGAGAGCCGCGTCGAATTCACTGGATGCTAGGGAGTATTTGGCACGGCATGACTCATATACATTTTTTGAGACACTTGGTGATTTAATAAAGACAGGTCCGACCCGAACCAATGTGAATGACTTTCGCGCAATACTTATTATCTAATTGGATCTTCTTTAATTAGATCTGCTTTCCCATAAGCACGACAAGTAAAGCCCGGGCGGTTTGATCTGTCGGATTGCGGATGGCGTGAGGTTGATCCGCTGCATATCGCGCGGTTTCTCCCTCCAGGACACGATCTTTTTCGCCGCCCGCAGTAATCTCAAGCTCTCCGCCTAGCACTGTCAGATGTTCCGTAGTTCTTGCCGTATGGGCACCTGACGTCAATTGTCCGCCGGGTTTAAGGGTGATTTCATACCATTCCATATCATTGACCAAGCTTGCCGGGCCCAGAACTCTCAGGCTGTACTGTTCATTGGCATCATTCAGAACAGGGACGGAGGAATTATTGATGACAGTGAGACTATGTTGATCCTCGGATCCTTTGATGAGGTCATCAATGGATTCCCCAAGCGCCTCAGCCAAACGCCAGACAATTGCCAGTGTCGGATTTGTTTCGTTTCTTTCTATTTGCGACAGCATCGACTTTGAAACACCACAAACAGCGGCGAGCTGATCGAGCGTGAGCTGTTTTTCCTTACGCAGGCGATTAATATTCTGCCCGACGGCCGGGGGAGTATTTTTTTGATCTGACATTGTTTTCCTATTGACAGGAATTAAATCCAATATAATGTACAAATACAGTATAACGGATTTTTTTCCAACGTCTAGAAAATAGGTGCGCTATGTTTACAATTGCTAAAACCGAAGCCACGCGCGGTATCTGGTCTGCAAACCGGAATTTCCCTGAAGGTCCGGGCCGTGGCATGGTTATGGTGGATGTGATTGCAGCGGGAATATGCGGTACGGATTACCACATATATAACTGGGATAGCTGGTCATCTGGCCGGATAAAAACACCGATGACAATTGGCCACGAATTTGTTGGTGTCATTAGTGCCCTGGGTGAAGGTGTGTCGGGTTACCGTTTGGGGGAGCGCGTGTCTGCTGAATGCCATATCGCCTGCGGTGAATGTCATTTTTGCCGGACAGGGAACGCGCATATATGTGAAAATACCTGTATTATTGGCGTTGATCGACCCGGGGCTTTTGCCCAACAAGTAGAAATTCCCGCTTCTAACCTTTGGCGTGTTCCAGATGCAATACCGGATCGCCATGCCGCGGTATATGATCCTGTCGGAAATGCAATGCACATGGTTGTGACAGCAAAAGTCACAGCCCGGGATGTCTTGATTGTCGGTGGCGGCCCAATTGGATTATTTGCGGCGGCAATTGCAAAGGCTCATGGCGCGCGAACCGTCATCGTACAGGAACCGAACCAATCGCGTGCTGCTATTGCCCAAAGCCTGGATATAGATCTTGTTGTCAATCCCCGAGCGCCCGAATGTGATGCTCAAATTCTGGAAGTTACCAACGGGCATGGTCCTGACGTTGTTCTTGAAGTCAGCGGTAACGGCGCGGCATTAAACGCTGCCCTCAACCTTGCGGCTCCGGGAGCCATAGTCGCGCTCCTAGGTATTCCCGGAGGGCCGGTCGAGCTTGATCTTGGAGGAAAAGTGGTCATGAAAGGTATTAGTCTTCTGGGTGTAACCGGCCGGCGTATGTATGAAACATGGTATCAGGTGGAAGCCTTTATGCTTAAAAATCCTGATTTGTTGGACAAGGTGATTACGCATATAATTCCGGCCACAGATTTTCAATACGGATTTGACCTGATGGATGAGGGAGCTTGCGGTAAAGTTGTCCTGGATTTTCAGCAGGTTGAAAAAAGGTTATCGGCATGAATTCGACATTAATTGATCGGCTGGGTTTAGAGCTGGCCGCTGCAGATGAGGCAGGTACTTACAAAAAGCTGAAATCAATTGAAAGCCCGATCGGAGCGCGCATAAAACTTCATGATAAGGGGGAGGTAACTCTCCTTTCGTCAAACGACTATTTGGGATTTGCCAATCACCCAGAGATTATTGAAGCTGCGAAAGAAGCGCTGGATGCCTACGGTGCCAGTACAGCCTCAGTTCGCTTCATATGCGGGACACAGGATATTCATCAAAAGCTTGAACATGAACTTGCCCTGTTTCATGGAACGGAAGCGGCATTGACTTACTCTTCGTGCTGGGCGGCAAACACCGGCCTGTTTTCTGCCATAACCGGACCGGGCGATGTTATTTTGTCTGATGAGTTGAACCATGCAAGCCTTATTGATGGCATTCGAATGACCGGCAAAGGTGTCATACGCACCGTATACAAGCACAGCGATATGGATGACCTGGAAAAGAAACTGCTAGATCATAAAGATGCCCCTTCAAGAATGATTGTAACAGATGGGGTGTTTTCGATGGAGGGAGACATTGCATCACTCGATCAAATCGTTGCCCTTGCAAAGAAATATGACGCCCTCATTGTGCTGGATGATTCACATGGCCTTGGTGTTATGGGTAAAACAGGATTGGGCACGGCGGAACATTTCGGCGTGATGGATCAGATTGACATATTTACCGGTACACTTGGCAAGGCACTCGCTGCAGGTACGGGTGGATTCGTGGCTGGCCCGAAAGTCGTGACCGAAACTCTTATCCAAAAATCCCGGCCACATTTATTTTCCAATGCGTTGCCTGCAAGTGTTGCGGCAGGGGGGCGAAAATCTTTGCAGTTGCTGAAGCAGAACCCGGAACGCGTCGCCGGATTGCAAATGAAAGCAGCCGCATTTCGGAGGCGACTTAATGAGCTCGGTCTTAATCCGCTTTCAGGAGATAGCGCTGTTGTGCCAGTCATTGTTGGCGAGACGGCAACGGCAATCCATCTGGCGTCGAAACTTCTAGAGCAGGGCATTTTCGTTACTGGTTTTGGTTTTCCTGTCGTACCCGAAGGCGAAGCGCGGCTGAGGTTCCAGATTTCAGCAGCACATACAGAGGCGCAATTGGAAGAAGCTGCATCACTGTTGAAAGAACTCCTGAATTAACAGGGCTCAATCGCATAATTATGTAAATATCTTGATGACGAGCTTGTTTTATTCAATGTCGCCCCTTAAACAGGCTCAAGATTTCTGGCAGGCTATAGTCTCCCATATTCATTATTTAAATTGATTGAGACGATGGCAAAAACCGACGCGTTTGATTATGTGATTATAGGAGCCGGATCGGCCGGATCCGTGCTGGCGAACCGGCTTTCTGAAGATGCGGACGTTACGGTATTGCTTTTAGAGGCCGGCGGCAGAGCCCCTTGGTGGGATTGGCGTATACATATGCCATCTGCCTTGAGTTATCCTATGCATACGGCGTCTCTTGCCTGGCAATATTATACGGAACCGCAAAAATATCTGAACAATCGGAAATTATACTGGCCGCGCGGCAAAACGCTCGGCGGTTCCTCTTCAATTAACGGTATGTGTTATGTCAGAGGACATGCGCTGGATTATGACGGCTGGGCAAAACTTCCGGGCCTGGAGGATTGGTCCTATGCAAATTGTTTGCCTTATTTCAGGAAAGCGGAAACATATGATCGCGGGGCTGACGAATATCGGGGAGGGGATGGTCCGCTTAACGTGTCAGTTGGACCTTGCGAAAATCCATTATACAATGCCTGGATAGAAGCTGGGCAGCAGGCAGGGTATCCGTTTTCAGAAGATATGAACGGGTATCAGCAAGAAGGCGTTGCCCGGATGGATATGACAGTCCACAACGGACGTCGCTGGAGTACGTCACTCGCTTATCTTGAGCCAGCGAAAAAGCGACCCAATCTGACCATTCGGACAGGCGCGTCCACGCGGCAGATTTTATTTGAAGGCGTCAGAGCAATTGGTGTTGAATATGGTACGGGCCGGGAGAAATCTACCGTAAAAGCCACAAGGGAAGTTATTTGCGCCGCCGGGTCAATTAATTCGCCACAATTGTTGATGATCTCCGGTATCGGTCCGGGGGAGCAGCTTCGCCAATTGGGGATAACGCCGAAAATCGATCTAGCTGGCGTTGGACAGAACCTTCAGGATCATCTTGAGCTATATGTCCAGCAGGAATGTACGCAGCCAATTACCCTATATAAAGTAATGTCACCGCTGGCAAAGATGAAAGTCGGAATGGAGTGGATGTTCCTTAAAAAGGGATTGGGAGCAACCAATCACTTTGAATCCGGCGGTTTTATTCGAAGTGAGCCTGGAATTGAGCATCCGAATTTACAGTATCATTTTCTGCCAATGGCGGTTCGATATGATGGCGGAAATCCGACAGATAGGCATGGATATCAGGCACATGTCGGGCCGATGCGATCCAATAGTGTTGGATATATGACCCTTCGCAGCGGAAATATAGATGATGCTCCAATATTGGAGCCAAATTACAATTCCACCGAAGAAGACAGGCGTGAACTAAGAGATGGGGTTAAGCTGACACGGGAAATTTTTGCGCAGGCCGGGTTTGATCCCTATCGTGGGAAAGAACTGGCGCCTGGCGCAGACGTCAAAACCGATGACGAAATTGACGCCTTTGTGCGTGAGACGGTGGAAACAGCATACCACCCAAGTTGTACCTGCAAGATGGGGACTGACGAATTGTCTGTAGTTGATCATGCCGGCAAGGTACATGGAGCTGAGAATCTAAGAGTTGTCGATAGCTCGATCATGCCAAATATTGTGAGCGGCAATCTAAATGCACCAACTATTATGATGGCGGAAAAGATTGCGGACCTGATCAGGAATGTGGAGCCGTTACCGGCAAGTAATGCCGCTGTCTACAAATCCCGCAACTGGCAAGATGCACAAAGATAGTTTTCTATTTAACCAACATTACTAAGGAATTGAGATGGCTAGCACAACGAACTTACCACTATTCATTGGCGGCAAAGCTTGTAAGGCAATTTCTAGAAAAAAATTCGAAAATATAAATCCGGCATCCGGGAAGAAAATTTGCGACGTTGAACAAGCCGGCAGACGTGACATCGAAAAGGCTGTTGTCGCAGCGAGGAAGGGATTTGCTGTCTGGTCGGCCATGAGTGGTACGGAACGCGGGCGTATCTTGATAAAAGCTGCTCAAATCCTTCGTGAGCGCCGTAAAGAGCTGGCAGAAATTGAAGTCAGGGACACAGGTAAGCCTATTTCTGAAGCTTTGGTTGTCGATATCGATAGCGGGGCAGATGCTTTGGAATTTTTCGGTGGTCTGGCGGCGGATATCAAGGGCGATCACCATGATTTGGGCGAGAGTGCCTTCGCCTATACCCGTCGGGAACCTTTGGGGATATGTGCAGGTATCGGTGCGTGGAATTATCCTATGCAAATTGCCTGCTGGAAGACCGCACCTGCCTTGGCCTGTGGCAATTCAATGATATTTAAGCCTTCTGAAATGACTCCCACAAATGCGTTTATGCTTGCAGGCATATTGAAACAAGCGGGGTTGCCGGATGGTGTTTACAATGTTGTTCATGGCATGGGCGAAACGGGTCATTTTCTCGCCAGCCACCCGGACATAGATAAAATCTCGTTCACTGGATCCGTGCCGACAGGCAAGCTGGTTTTGAAGGATGCAGCTGAAACGGTCAAATATGTGACCATGGAATTAGGCGGAAAATCACCTCTTATTATATTTGATGACAGCCAACTTGATAATGCAGTTTCGGCAGCAATGAATGCCAATTTTTATACTCAGGGTGAGGTCTGTTCTAATGGAACGAGAGTGTATGTCCATGAAGACATCCATGACGATTTTATAGAAGCGTTGAAAGAACGAACTGAGGCCATGGTAATCGGCGATCCTATGAGTGCGAAGACGCATATAGGGTCGCTTATTAATAAATCCCACCTGGAGAAAGTTCTGGAATATGTTCGATTGGGCATCGAAGAGGGTGCGTATCTAGTATCAGGTGGAGAGGAAGTTGCCGTAAAAAAACTTTCCGGCGGTAGCTTTATGTCTCCCGCAATTTTTACCGCTTGCCAGGATGATATGCGGATTTGCCGGGAAGAAATATTTGGTCCGGTCATGTCGGTGATGAGTTTTCGGGAAGAGGAAGAAGTTATTAACCGCGCAAATGATACCGAATTAGGTTTGTCCGCAGGTGTTTTTACTCAGAATTTGGCGCGGGCACATCGCGTCGTCGCGAAGTTAAGGGCAGGGACATGCTGGATCAATAACTATAATTTGACACCCATCGGTGTTCCATTTGGTGGCTATAAGCAGTCCGGTATTGGCCGTGAAAACGCCGCAGGAGCTATCGAGCATTTTACCCAGGTAAAAAGTGTCTATGTAGAACTTGGCGATGTGGAGTGCGATTACTGATCTAAATTCACGTTAAAAATGCAGATTGTTTCCAACTGGTCGGGCCGGACATTATTTTGAGATGTTGACATCCATGGATATTCTGCGCCAATAGGGGAAACCAAGAACCAATCTGAGACATTCTCCCCGATGGAAGCCTGGATACCAATTACAATTTTTGCTGCGTTCTTTCAAAATGTCAGAACAGCAATGCAAAAGTATCTTAAGGATCGTTTGAGTACGGGCGGGGCGACTTATGTCCGGTTTATATTCGGCGCACCATTTGCCCTCCTTTACATCCTCGGTCTTGACCATTTTACAGACTTATCCATTCCGTCACCGAATATTGAATTTGGCATGTTTGCTGTCGTCGGTGGATTGGCTCAGATTCTGGCTACAGCTCTTCTGGTTTCGTTGTTTAGCTTGAAGAATTTTGCGGTCGGAACGACCTATTCAAAGACAGAAACCGTGCAAGCAGCAATTTTCGGCATCGTAATCCTGGGGGAAAGTTTGGGATATGGCGCTAGCTTGGCAATTGTAATCAGCTTCGTTGGTATCCTTCTCATTTCAATGTCGAGCAGTTCATTCGGGTTTCGTGAATTTTTGACAGGCTGGACCAGTAAGGCGGCAGCTTATGGCTTGTTGTCTGGCGCTTTTTTCGGTATTTCGGCAGTATCATATCGCGCCGCCGCACTTGCGCTTGGTGGCGAGGGCGCCATTGTACAAGCCGCCTTTACGCTCGTATGTGTTCTTTTCTTTCAAACGGCTGTTATGACCGTTTATCTACCAATTCGAGAGCCCGGACAAATCGTCAAAGTGATGAAAGCTTGGCGTGTCGCCATATTTGTCGGTTTAACCGGTATGCTTGGGTCGGTCGGTTGGTTTACTGCGATGACATTACAAAATGCCGCGTATGTTCGCGCTTTGGGCCAAATTGAACTGGTTTTCACTTTTTTGGTTTCATATTTCTATTTCAAGGAAAAAACAAACAAGATCGAAGCGACCGGTATTTCGCTGATTATATTGGGTATTCTTGTCCTGCTGCTTGATTAACTCCGGTCTCACAATAACCTCCTATGCGAAGTTAAAATCAGGGCTATCTCTTTGTGAAAAGCTGGTATATGGTTCCGAATATAAGTGGACGTCAAACAATATTGGGGGAGTAATACGTGACGCCAACCTATTCTGCGATTGAGATGATTGAAAAGCTTGTATCCTTCGATACAGTTTCGCGAAACTCCAACCTGGGTCTGATCGATTTTGTCGCGGATTACCTCGCAGAGCATGGTGTTGAATCTGAAAAGGTATTTGACGAGACGGGGCAAAAGGCCAATCTATATGCGACTGTAGGGCCGAATATTGAAGGTGGCGTAGTCCTGTCCGGGCATACAGATGTCGTTCCGGTCGATGGCCAGCCCTGGGATACCGACCCCTTTACCATTGTTGAAAAAGACGGAAAGCTTTACGGGCGCGGGACGTCTGACATGAAAAGCTTTTCTGCGATCGCATTGTCACTTGTACCCAAAATGCTTGAAAAGCCGTTAACGTCCCCAATCCATTTTGCCTTATCTTATGATGAGGAAGTAGGCTGCATTGGGGCGCCGTTGATGATTGAACGCATCGCCGAAAATATTCCTGCACCCAGAGCCGTCATTGTCGGGGAACCAACGATGATGAATATCGTCTCGGCCCATAAGGGAATTATTACATTAAAGACAACTATTACGGGGCGTGAAGCCCATAGTAGCCTGGTTGAAGATGGTGTCAGTGCCGTGATGACTGGCGCAAAATTGGTAAGCTTTATTGCTGACATGATGGCCGAAAACAAACAACGTTCCGATCCATCTAGCCCGTTTTCACCAGCTTATACGACAATACATTGTGGGGTAATGAACGGCGGCACGGCAGCAAACATTATTTCGCGGCAATGTACTTTCCTCTGGGATATCCGGCACATACCAGAAGATGATCCCATGAGTTTTGTGGACAGGTTCAACCATTACTGTGAAACAGAGCTATTGCCGGAAATGAGAAAAATTGCCCCCGAAGCAAGCATCGTCACTGAGCTTACATCGACTGTTCCCGCCTTGCGGCCGGAGGATAATGGTGAAGCGGAAATGCTGTGCAAAGCTATTACGGGGCAAAATGAAGTAAGCGCTGTATCATATGCAGCAGAAGCAGGGCAGTTCCAGGAAGCGGGTTTCTCTACAGTAATATGTGGACCCGGTTCCATAGGCGTTGCCCATCAACCCAACGAGTATATTGAAATTAGCCAGGTGAAGGCGTCCGAGCAGTTTATTACCAAGTTAATCGACAGATTAGGCAAGTAATGAATATGCTTGTAAGCCCATAGACATAGAAAAAACTATTGGTTAGTCTCAATTCCAACGGCTGCACATGTTTTTAAATGATGTAGCTAAAAACAGCCCTTCTTTGGGCTAGCACACTAACAGGTACTAATTAACTTACAGGGAGTTAACATGAAATTACGTACAGGACTATTGGCCGCGGTGGCTGCTGCCGCAATTGCAGTTGCAGCACCGGTTCAGGCTAAAGAGTTTAAATTTGCATTCCAGGGAGACTTGAGTTCCTTGGATCCGCATTCACTCAATGAATCATTCTTGCTCGGCACACTTGGCAATATTTATGAAGGATTGGTCCTTTATGATGAGAATATGCAGGTGATACCGGGATTGGCAGAATCCTGGAAAACGGTAAATCCAACGACATGGGAATTTAAACTCCGTAAGGGTGTCAAGTTTCACGGTGGACAGGATTTCACGGCGGATGATGTGATTTTCACCTGGCAGCGGGCTGGAAGCAAAGGGTCTGACCAAAAAACCCGTGCTGGTAAAATTAAAAATATCACGAAAGTTGATGATTATACGATACTTGTAGAAACGCCAGCACCTAATCCGATTTTGGTGCGGGATTTGAATTTCCTTTACATCATGGATAAAGAATGGTCAGAGGCAAACGGTACGACGAATGCGACATCTGCAACAGGGGATGACAAAGGAAACTTTGCTAACTTGAATGCAAATGGAACGGGCCCGTTCATGGTAAAAAGCAACCAGGCTGACGTTAAGACAGTTATGGTTCGCAATGAGAACTACTGGAAGGATATTCCATCAAACGTAACTCAAATTGACTTTACACCAATTAAGGAAGCTGCAACACGTGTGGCGGCTTTGGTGTCGGGCGAGTTGGATCTGGTTTATCCGGTTCCCGTGCAGGATTGGCAGCGTTTGGAAGAATCTGATGGTGTAAAACCATTGGCAGGACCAGAAGCCCGGACGATTTTCTTTGGTATGGATCAATCGCGCGATGAGCTTCTTTATTCCAACATCAAGGGTAAAAATCCCTTTAAGGATATCAAGGTTCGTCAGGCAATGGCCCATGCGTTAAATCTTGATGCAATCAAGCAAAAAGTAATGCGCAATGCAGCTACACCAGCTGGCTTGATGGTTGCACCACAGATCAATGGATTTAATGAAGCGTTGAACCTTCCATATCCATATGATCCGGAAAAAGCGAAAGCGTTGCTTGCAGAAGCCGGTTATCCGGATGGATTTGAAGTGACAATTGACTGCCCGAATAACCGGTATGTCAATGATGAGAAAATCTGTCAGGCCGCAGCGTCAATGTGGGCAAAAGTCGGTGTTAAAGTTAATGTTCTGGCGCAACCAAAATCCAAATATTTTGGTAAAGTTCTGGAAACCGGTGGATATGATACAAGCTTTTATCTGCTAGGTTGGACACCAGGCACGATGGATAGTGAAAATGTATTATCCTCGCTGATCGCATGTCAGAATAAAGAAACCAAACGTGGTCTCTTTAATTTAGGCAACTATTGCAATCCAAAAATTGATGAGCTCTCCGCTGCAGTTGGCAGTGAGACCGATCAGGATAAGCGGAATGCAATGATTTCTGAGGCATTTGACATCCTCAAGAATGAATATGGTTATTTGCCAATTCATCAGCAGCCTTTGTCTTGGGGTGTAAGCGATCGCGTTACTGTGAACCAGCGTGCGGATAACGTACTGGATTACCGCTACGTCGTCGTAAAATAGACCCGCTATATTCAAGGCCTGCTTTTTAAAGAAGCAGGCCTTGTTTCTTTTTTGTGTCTGTATTTGGTTTTAAAGAATGATTTCATTTGTTTTCAAACGATTGCTGCAGTCAATTGTCGTAATGCTAACAGTTGCACTGATTGCTTTCTCCATGTTTCGCTATGTCGGTGACCCTGTAAATAACATGGTAGGCCAGGATACGACCGACGAAGAAAGGGCGGCATTGACAGAGCAGTTGGGATTGAACGATCCATTTATTGTTCAATATGGCCGCTTTGTTCTGAACGCAATTCAGGGTGATTTCGGAACGTCGTATAAATATCGTCGGCCGGTCAGCGAGCTAATACTTGAAAGATTATCTGCTACGCTGGAGTTATCATTTGTTTCGGCCATATTGGCTCTTGGTATTGGCATTCCTTGTGGCGTTTATACGGCGCTTCGAAGTAAGGGTGCATTGTCCAGATCTATCATGACGCTATCACTTGTTGGGGTTTCTTTACCAACATTTCTGATAGGCATACTTCTTATCTTACTGTTCGGCGTTATCTTGAGATGGCTGCCGACATTTGGGCGGGGTGACGTTGTCGATGTGTTTGGCTGGTGGACAACAGGCTTTCTGACCATATCAGGCTTAAAATCACTCATTTTACCATCAATTACACTCGCCCTGTTTCAGATGACCTTGATTATGCGTCTTGTTCGGGCAGAAATGCTTGAAGTGCTGCGCACAGATTTTGTGAAATTCGCGAAAGCTCGCGGACTACCTGACCGGGCTGTCCATTTTAAGCATGCTTTGAAAAATACATTGGTGCCTGTTATTACCATTACCGGATTGCAACTCGGCTCTTTGATTGCGTTTGCCATTATTACGGAAAGCGTCTTCCAGTGGCCCGGGATGGGTCTTTTGTTCGTGCAAGCTATTGCCGATGTGGACATACCGATTATGGCTGCTTACCTCGTCTTGATTGCCTTCTTCTTCGTGGTCATAAATATGGTCGTTGATATTCTTTATTATGCTGTTGATCCGCGCTTGCGTGCGGATAGCGACAGCTAGGAGAGCTGCATGGAACAAACAATTGAAAAGACACGCCTGCAGCGCTTTTTCAGCAGCGATGTATGGTTCAGTTTCAAATCCAATCCAGTTGCGATTACGTCGCTGGTTGTAACAATCTTGATGATACTCGGGGCTGTTTTTGCACCGGTATTATCTCCTCAAGATCCCTTTAATCTGGCGGCCATCGACATTATGGATGCAAGCATGCCGCCGGCCTGGAATGAATATGGCGATGCGCGGTTCCTGCTTGGTACAGATGATCAGGGGCGAGGCATTCTCTCGACTATTCTGTATGGAGCCCGTATTTCATTAATTGTTGGATTCTCGTCTGTGATCTTTGCCATGATTGTGGGCATCGCCCTTGGATTGATCAGTGGATATGTAGGGGGACGAACGGATGCAATTATCATGCGTATCGCCGATATTCAGCTGTCCTTTCCCGCGATCTTGATTGCCCTGCTGATTGATGGTGTTGCCCGGGGTGTGGTTCCAAAAGAGATGCATACCGATTTATCTATTTATGTATTGATCTTTGCGATCGGTATTTCGGGGTGGGTGCAATATGCGCGGACGGTCCGCGGCTCCACGCTGGTTGAAAAAAACAAGGAATATGTACAAGCAGCTCGCGTGATCGGGATCCGCCCGCTAACGATTTTGCGGCGTCATGTTCTGCCAAATGTTATGGGGCCGGTGATGGTTATTGCGACAATCCATTTGGCACTTGCCATCATTACGGAGGCGACATTATCGTTTCTGGGGGTTGGTGTGCCGCCAACAACGCCTTCTCTGGGTACGCTTATTCGTATCGGGAACGAATATCTGTTTTCCGGTGACTGGTGGATCACTATTTTTCCAGGCGCTGCCCTGGTGATTTTGGTACTTGCTGTTAATCTTTTGGGCGACTGGTTACGTGACGCCCTTAATCCAAAGTTGAGGTAGGAGGCGAGTATGGACCTACTTAATATCAATAACCTCCGGATCGAATTCCCCAGCCGACATGGAACGGTCGTTGCGGTGGATAATGTTTCATTGACGGTTCAGCCGGGTGAAGTATTGGGTGTGGTTGGTGAATCCGGTGCAGGTAAGTCAACGATCGGTAATGCCGTTATTGGTCTGTTGGAGCCACCGGGTGAAATGACCGAAGGTCATGTGCTTTTAAAAACGGAGCAGATCGATACATTATCCCAGGAAGATAAACGAAAAATTCGTGGTCGCCGCATTGGGATGATATTTCAGGATCCGCTAACATCGCTTGATCCGCTGCAAACGGTTGAACAGCAACTGGTGGAAACCATTGAGTTGCATTTGAAGCTTGGTGAGAAGAAATCTCAGGAACGTGCCGTAGATTTACTGCGCCAGGTTGGTATTCCTGAACCAGAAATGCGGATTAAAAACTTTCCGCATCAGTTCTCCGGAGGCATGCGCCAACGCGTTGTTATTGCACTTGCATTATGCGCCGAGCCGGAAGTAATTATTGCGGACGAACCGACAACGGCGCTTGATGTTTCTATCCAGGCGCAAATCCTGGAGTTAATGCGCCGCTTATGTAAAGACAAACAAGTCGGCATGCTGATTATTACCCATGATATGGGGGTCATAGCGGATATCACGGATCGCGTGGCCGTCATGTATCACGGTAAATTGGTAGAAGAAGGGACGACGGCCAAAATTCTTGGAGATCCCGATCATCCTTATACCAGAAGCCTGATTAGTGCTGTACCACGCCCGGATATTCGCCTGAAAAGATTCCCGATGGTCAATTATATTGAGGAAGAGGGGGAGCGAACCAAAGACCTTGATCTTTCAACACATTGGCTTGGGAAAGTAAGGGATTTTGACGATGTGGACGGTCCTCTGTTGAGCCTGAAAAATCTGGTTATGACATTTGTTACCAAACCTGCGTTGCTAAAGCGTAATCGCGTCATGTTTAATGCCGTGGATGACGTGTCCTTCGACATTGAACAAGGTGAAGTTTTTGGGCTGGTCGGGGAAAGTGGAAGTGGAAAGTCCACGGTAGCGCGCATGGTGTGTAGTCTCTATACACCAGCGGCGGGCGAAGTGAATTTTGCGGGAACGGATTTAACGAAAATTAGGTCAGCGGATCAGTTGGATTACTTCCGCAGACAAATGCAGATGATCTTTCAGGATCCTTTCTCATCCTTGAACGGCCGTATGCGCGTTATGGATATCGTCGCGGAGCCAATAAGATTCCATAAATTGGCGTCCAACAACCGGGAGGTCGAACAAATTGTAACCGATTTGCTCGACCATGTGGGTTTAGGGGCGCAAGCGGCAGTCCGATTCCCCCATGAATTTTCAGGTGGTCAAAGGCAACGAATTTCAATCGCCAGGGCACTCGCAACACGCCCCCGTTTTTTGGTATGTGACGAACCCACGTCAGCATTGGACGTATCTATTCAGGCGCAAATTTTGAATCTTCTCAAAGATTTGCAGGAAGAATTAGGCCTGACGATGCTGTTCATTAGTCATGATCTACCCGTAATTCGTCAGATGTGTGACCGCGTTGGCGTCATGAAAATGGGAAAGCTGGTTGAGGTCTCGGCGACGGAAACTCTGTTTGAGAACCCGAAGGCGAAATATACGCGCGAACTGCTCGACTTGATGCCGAGACTGGATAAATTGTCCCACAAGGGCCTCGAGCTTGAAGAAGCATAAGGCACGCGTTTAAAAACATTTAAAAAAAGCACGGAAAAACTCAATTTCCGGAAGCGTTATAGGAGTAGTTGTTACAGTAATATTGGTAAGAACTACTCCTAGTATGATCTCGTCAGTTATGCTTTGTCCAGTCCGGCCAACGCCATATGAATCATGGAAATGCCCCTATTCCAGATCATTTCCTTCCAGTCGTCTGCGTCGCAGTAAAAGGCATCACGGACTTGTTTTTTGATGGCTTTCCCCTGGTCACTGTTTATGTCCCCCTTAACATAAAGCCAATTGTCTGCCCGCAATGCATTTAACACCTCCATGACCGGAAGAGTGCCATATTCGATTGCAACGCAAGTATGTGATGCATTCGGCGCCATTTGGGTGACACCGTTGTCGATTGTACCGCGTACCACAGCTGACGATGAAGTCCCTGCCTCTGGTGACGTAACATCATCCCCATACCATTCCATAGCACGAGGAAGTCCTGAGGGGTTGCCAACATAAATTGGTTCACCATGTCCATAAGGACCTAGGCCTGTATGAAAATCCAGCAAGGCCAGATGCTTGCTTTCTCCAGCATGTTTGGAGACGACGCTGCGCAGGGTCTTGTTCGTCCAGGAAGGCTCGAATCCACCAAAGAAAACCCCGTCCTTGTGAATATGCTGCCCTCCGGTAACCGCAGCTTGATACGTCGGAAGTCCTTTTTCAGCAATATAGTCTTGAATTTTTGCATCCGCCGCTGCATGTGCAGGTCCATCCCAGTCGTCTGGAATAATCAAGGGATGCACTTCCGCATAGTCGGGGTTCGCCGGGAGGCCTTCTGAATAATCCAGGAAATTTCGATTGAGATCTATATTATTCTCGTTTACCCGCCGGACATGTGAAAACCCATAGGGATTGATGGCATGAATAAGTAAAACAGCTGTATCGTCTGGCAAGCTGTCAAACATATTGTTTCGCAGCATTCCGACTTGCACACCGGAGCCGCAAAAACCTTCACCGCCATGTGTTGCGGAGGAGATAATCAGAACCTTACTGGCGTCACTAGGTCCAATTCTGGCGACGTCCATGTATAGCTCTTCACCTTCCGCGCCCTTTGCCTCATTATTCAAATGGCTCTCTACTGAAATTTCAAGAGTTTTGCAGGCATCCAGGAATTGATGCCGGGCTATGGCATAGGTCGGTGAGAAATAATCTGGGATATTCATAATCAGGCTTCTTTTCCTTTTATATTTTAAGCTCGAATTATAGCAGCCTCCTCTGATTTAACGAACTTTTTTGAGTTTTTCGGGAATTTTCTTTACTGTCATACTGCGTCAGTAAATTATAAAAACTATGAAGCCAAATTAAATGGATATGGGGAAATGACTGAAGATAATTACATACTTTATGGCTCTGAGTACTCACCGTTTTCGGTTAAAGTCAGATCCTATTTTAGATATAAAAACATTCCGCATGAATGGCGCCCGCGAACGCATGATAATCTTGCAGAATTCCAGAAGCTCGCCAAATTGCCGCTTGTGCCTCTTGTCGCGGGGCCGGAAAACGAAGTTTTACAGGATTCAACACCTATCATGGAATTGATGGAAACGCGGTATCCGGAAAAATCCATTTGTCCAGAAGATGCCGAATTGTCATTCTTATCCTTTTTGCTAGAAGATTACGGAGATGAATGGGTCAATAAACCTATGTTTCATTATCGTTGGTGGAATGATGCTGATCAAATTGCTGTCGCTAACGGTTTGGCGCAATCTGCGTTGCCCAATGGTGATGCGAACGCAAGAGAGAAGCTAGCTGCTCAAATTCGCACTAGAATGGTGCCAAGATTGAGGTTCGTTGGCTCCCATGAGGGAACTAGGAATATCATTGAAAGTTCGTTTGATACGCTTTTGATGCGGCTGGAGGGTCATTTAAAGCGCAGGCCGTATATATTTGGTGGACGACCCAGCTTTGCGGATTTCGGAATTTGGGGGCAGGTATATAGCTGTATGCTACAGCCGACAACAAAGACCATCATTTTAGAGAATTTTCCTGAAATTGTTTCCTGGATTGATCGGATGCTGGATCCGAAAGAAATGGGGGAGTGGGAAGATTGGCAGCATATTGCACCGACATTGGAGCCGTTGATCAAGGGTGAGATTGGTGAGTTGTATTTGCCATGGAGTGTTGCCAATTCCAAAGCCGTGTTTGAAGACGCCAGTGACTTTTCAGTTGAACTGCCATTGGGCCTGTTTACCCAGCAAGTCGCGAAATACTCGGCACGCTCCCTGCAGGCACTGAAAGATAAATTGAGTAAAGTTGAAGATAGAACGAGACTTGAAGAAACGTTATTAAAAAACAATTGCTTATCAGCTCTTGTTGCTGAAAACTGGTAATTGTCTCGTCATCAACCATAATTTCGCCAGATTTCACGATTATGTCATTCTATTGGCAATATGCGACATCTTATAAAAGCAGATCAGCCCCCTGTCTAAAACACTAACCAGTGATGTTGATCATATATGTATTACAAAACAATTGTTTAGCAGTCTGTCTTTATTTTTTAGATGTTGTAGTTTTCCAATAAATATGGTTAATATTTGGTATTTAAACTAGTATAATCGTGTATATTGGTGTAGGATTTGGCATGTCGTCAAAGTGATGCATTTTTGGAATGGAAAATCGGAGTGGGCGTGTGGCGAAGTTAAGTGCTCTTGTGAAAGCCGGAGTTGTGAATACAGAAGGGTATTATACTTTGGGGGGGCGATTGGCAATTGATTTTGCCAATAGCCACGAACGCATTGGCCAGGAGGCTGACGGTCTCAGTACGTTTGAAGATCTCCTAACTTTTTTGAAGTCCCACGGTCATCTTCATGAGGATGAAGCTTCCGATCTGCATATGTTTCTGTTTCAAAATCCGGGCCGTTGCCAGGCTGTCGTGGACAGTTTGACTAAATTACGGACGACCTTTAAGTCCGTGCTTACGCAAATGGCGCAGGGTTGGCCTGCCGATCCCGGATTTTTCGAGGAAATAAACAGCCATCTCGCAGTATTTAAGAGTTTCCATAAAGTTGTACCGACGGAAGATGGAATGGAACTCAAATCTGTTATTGCGGAAGAGGGGCCAGAAAAACTTCTTTTTCCGATTATCCGTGACATTGCAGATTTCTTGGCTTCTGATCATCCAGAGAAAACAAAAATTTGCGCAAATGACGATTGTGGTTTGTATTTCGTAAATTTATCTCGAAATGGCCGCCGGCGTTGGTGCTCTATGTCAACTTGCGGAAATCGGGCTAAGGTCAACGCGTATTTGAAGCGGCAGGAAGCCTGATTGTTTCCAGTTCACATGTCTTCCAATGCGCGATCACGTAAAGCGTTTTTCTGAACTTTCCCCATTGCATTGCGCGGTAATGCGTCAACAACATAAACCTGTTTAGGCACTTTAAAATTCGCAAGCTTTTCTTTTATAAAAGCGATGACATCCGTCGCCTGTAAATTGGTGGTGCTTGCAGTCGGGACGACAAATGCTATTACGGCCTCTCCGAAATCTGCATGAGGGCGCCCAACAATGGCACTCTCTTCAATCCCGGGCATTTCATCAATAAAACTTTCGATTTCTTTGGGATAAACATTATATCCTCCTGAAATGATGAGATCTTTTGACCTGCCGACAATTCGATAATACCCGTCATCTCCTTTACGTGTCATATCTCCCGTAATGAAATAGCCGTCGCTTCTGAACTCAGCGGCTGTTTTCTCCGGCATCTGCCAATATCCTTTAAAAACATTTGGTCCTTTAATTTCAAGAATACCAATCTCGCCTTCCGGTACCGGTTTGCCCGTGTCATCGGTGATGCGTACGTCATTATCGAGTGGGAAACCAACTGTGCCTGCTTTACGTTCTCCATCGTAAGGATTGGTGGTAATCATTCCAGCTTCCGTCATGCCATAACGTTCGAGGATGGTGTGGCCGGTTCTCTGTGAAAAAGCATTAAAAGTTTCTTCGAGTAATGGCGCAGATCCCGCTGTGAATAAGCGCATATTACGGCAGGACCCACTTGATAGATTGGGCTCGGAAAGTAGTCTCACGTAAAATGTCGGTACTCCCATAAAGACCGTTGATTTGGGAAGATAGTCAAGCACTGTTGACGCATCGAATTTCGTTAAAAAGATAGTTTTGATGCCGGTTAACAGTGCGCAGTGGAGGGCGACAAATAATCCATGTACATGAAAGATCGGAAGGGCATGCAATAAAACGTCCTGTTGATCGAAATGCCATGCCTTATGTAATGACCTTGCGTTAGAAGCCAGATTGTCATGTGTCAGCATGGCGCCTTTTGATCTGCCGGTTGTCCCGGAAGTGTACAAGATTGCCGCCAGATCATCAGCCGCACAGGAAACCGTTTCGAATTTCACGGAGCAAGCAGCTGTGCCTTCTGATAGGCTGCCGTGACCATTTAAATCGAGGGTCAAGACCTCTAAAACACCAGCTTTCTTAGAGATTTCAGATATCTCCTTAAGGGAAGAGGGGTCACATACAACAATGGCTGGAGATGCATCACCGACAAAATAGTCGATTTCAGCGGCTTTATACGCCGTATTGAGGGGTAAATACACTAACCCCGCGCGTAAGCAGGCGAGGTAAAGAATGACCGCTTCTACGGACTTTCCAACTTGCACGGCGACCCTGTCCCCCGGTTTTGCGCCAGTGTTGACCAGTAAATTAGCCATCTGAGCGGATTGCGTGCCTATTTGCTCGAAACTATAAGTTTGAACATCGGGCCCTTCAAACGCTGTTGAGGATTTGTCAGCCGGGAAATGCTCTTCAAAAAGAGTGTAAAGATTTTTATTTGTCATAATGTGCTATGGGTACTTTAAATTACTAAGCTGAGTTGCGGAGGTAGTGCGCAGGGAGCGTTGCCAGAAAATCGGTAAAACGCTCTCCCTGAATGGTAACATGATCGCGCGTAAGCTTTTCTGCAAGGGTAGAATTACCATTGAGAATAGCCGTGACCAGTGCATCATGTTCACTTGATGAAGAAATCATTCGTCCAGGAATTCGAACCTGTAACCGACGGTGCGGGGACAGTCTTTGACGAAGGTCTTTGGTTTGTTTCTCCAAAAAGGCATTGTGGCTTGCCTGATAAATCAAATTATGCATGTGGGTATTGCGTTCATAGTATAAGTCATGCTCTTCGCCGCTAGCCAGTGAATCACATGCCTGATGTGCTTTCAAGAGAGCTTTTTTCTCTTCGGGGGTAATGCGTCGTGCGGCCAGTTTGGCGCAAGTTGCCTCAAGCTCTGCCATTACTTCGAACATATTCATTAGGTCTTGGACAGATATCTCAGCGACGATTGCCCCTCGACGTGGCCGGATTTCGATTAGTCCAGTGGCCGAAAGCCTGTTCAAGGCTTCACGGACCGGCGTCCGGGAGACACCAAATCGTTCGGCGAGAATGGTTTCATCCAAACGTGTCCCAGGTGGCAAAGTTCCTGTCACAATTTCCTGTTCCAAGACAGGCAAGAGTTCGTTAGCGCGCGAAGTCGACATAATGCATCCAATCCTAATTCAAGGTTACTCTAGCATTATTTTTGTGTGCAGGAAATTATTTTTTGTATACAAGAGATGAATTGTCACATACAATCCTTTGCGGCGGCTCGCTTCAGGTGCAAAGTGGGCGGCACTTAATTCTATCGCTTCAAAGCGGCTCTGGTTCTGGGAGGAACAACAAAATGAAAACTAAAAATATTATATCAAAAACTGTACCCTTGGCGATCGCAGTTGGCGTCGGGCTTTCCGCATTGACAGGCTTCACAGCGCAAGCAGAAACATTAAAGGCATCGCATCAATGGCCTGGCGGTAAAGGCGATGTGCGTGACGAAATGGTACAGATCATTGCCCGTGAAGTGGGCAATGCAGATGTCGGTATTGATGTAAAAGTATATCCGGGAAAAAGCCTTTATAAGCCGAAGGAGCAATGGGGTGCAATGGTGAAGGGGCAGCTCGATATTTCGGCTTTCCCTTTGGCTTATGCCGCCGGACGCCACCCGGAATTTGACGCGACACTTATGCCGGGCCTCGTGAAAAATCACGATCATGCCATGCGCCTGAACAGTTCGCCCTTTATGGACGATATCAAGCAAATTATAAATGATGCGGGCGTTGTCGTATTGGCAGATGCCTGGCTGGCAGGTGGATTTGCCTCCAAAACAACATGTATTACAAGCCCCGAAACCATGAAAGGGCAAGTGACGCGCGCGGCGGGTAAAGCTTTTGAGCAAATGCTTGTTGGAGCAGGGGCTTCCATTGCTTCCATGCCGAGCTCAGAAATTTATAATGCAATGCAAACAGGCGTTCTCGATGCGGCTAACACGAGCTCCGGCAGTTTCGTTTCTTATCGAATTTACGAGCAGGCAAAATGTTTGACAGCACCGGGCGACAACGCCCTGTGGTTTATGTATGAGCCGCTTCTGATGTCCAAGAAAAGTTATGACAAGCTAACGAAAGAGCAACAGGATGCCTTAATGGCGGCTGGTAAAGTTGCTGAAGACTTTTTCTTTGGCGCCGCAAAGGGCCTCGATGACAAGCTTGTAAAAGCTTACACCGATGCTGGTGTTGAGGTTGTCACCATGACGCCGGAGCAAGCGAAAGCATGGCGCGATATCGCCAATGAAACATCATATAAATCCTTTTCAGAAAAAGTTCCGGGTGGTGATGTCCTGATCAAGAAAGCATTGGCCGTCGACTAAACCGATTGCCGAAAACTCCTGGTATTGTCGAGGGGGCAATGCCGGGAGTTTTTCGTTATACCCGCTTACCCGCGAGGGGGAACCGATATGTCCAGTTTTATCCAATTTATTCAATTTCTTTCAAGGGTGTTCGGGGTATTCGCAGCGTTACTTGTCACCTCTGCCATACTTGTCGTCTGCCAAATGGTTGTTCTACGTTACTTTCTCAATGCGTCAACAGCCTGGCAAACGGAATATGTCACATATGCGATTGTGGCGGCCACGTTTCTGGGTAGTCCTTATGTCCTGCTGGTAAAAGGGCATGTAAATGTCGACTTGCTGCCTCATTACCTGTCGCCGGGAGGGCGAAAGGTGCTGGCTCTTGTTGCAGCAGTATTAGCGCTGACTTTCTGTGCAGTTTTGACCTGGCAGTCTTATGAATTCTTCTTCGAAGCCTATGAGACAGGATGGCGAACAGATACAGTTTGGGAATTGCCCTTATGGATTCCGTACCTACCCATGTTCGTGGGCTTGCTTTGGTTATGTGTGCAATATGTTGCGGATATCTTCGCGGTTGCCTTTAATCTGCAAGAGCCTTTTGCCAAGCCCGATAATCTTCTGGAAGGGGAATAAAATGGATCCCCTTATTATTGGCCTGCTTGCTGCAATCGTTGTTATCCTTCTTCTTGCGACAGGGATGCCTGTAGCGTTTGGATTAGGTCTCGTATCCATCGCGTTCCTGGTTTTTTTCGAAGGCCTGGATAGTCTCACGGTTATTGCGGAAACGTTCTTTGCCGGTATCGGTGAGTTTTCACTGGTTTCTATTCCGATGTTTATTGTCATGGGGGCTGCGGTAGCGTCGTCACCTGCGGGTAAAGATCTTTTTGAGGCGCTTGATCGATGGCTGACGCGCGTACCAGGTGGATTAATAATCTCAAATATTGGCGCCTGCTCGGTTTTTGCCGCATTGAGTGGATCATCTCCGGCGACTTGTGCCGCCATAGGCAAGATGGGTATCCCGGAAATGCAAAAGCGGGGATACCCCGATAGTCTTGCAACAGGCGCCATAGCTGCCGGCGGGACGTTGGGCATATTGATACCGCCGTCGGTTACGATGATTGTCTATGGAATTGCGACGGAAACCTCTATTGGGCGGTTGTTTCTTGCCGGCGTTTTGCCAGGGCTGCTCCTAACAGCTTTATTCATGGCTTGGGCCATTTTCTTCGCCTGGCGGAGCGGCTATGATTTTCGCGAAAAAATCGGAAGTTTTTCCTGGCGCCAAAAATTTGAAATCCTTCCGCGTGTTGCACCGTTTTTGGCCATTGTAGTCGGTATTCTATTTGTCCTTTATGGTGGTGTCGCGACGCCGTCAGAGGCGGCCGGTGTTGGCGCATTCTTTTGCCTTGTTCTTGTCGCCGTGATTTACAAAATCATTCAACCAAAAAAGATTTGGGAAATCCTGAGTAGCTCAACACGTGAAAGCGTTATGATCTTGATGATTATCGGGTCGTCCGCCCTGTTTGCTTACACTTTATCCAGCCTATTCGTGACCCAGTCTGTCGCGGAATACATAGCGGCACTTGATGTGAATAAGTGGGTATTGATGGGCATGATCAATGTCTTTTTGCTGATCGCTGGATTCTTTTTGCCGCCCGTTGCCGTGATTGTCATGACGGCGCCAATATTGCTCCCTATAATAATTAGTGCAGGATTCGATCCTTACTGGTTTGCGGTTATCTTGACTATAAATATGGAAATCGGCTTGATTACGCCACCGGTGGGACTAAACCTGTATGTTATTAACGGAATTGCTCCTGAAATTTCACTGCCCACAATCTTGAAAGGCGCTCTTCCATTTATGCTTTGTATGATCGTTGGCATTGTAATTTTATGTATTTTTCCTGAGATTGCGACCTGGCTACCAACGAAAATTATGGGATAAAGTAAACGATGAGTCCGACATTTGTTTCGCAGATTTTTAACTCGATTGCCGACACCGGACGGGAATTGCTTGACCTGGGAACGGGAAAATCCCGCAACCATAGTATTGAGGGGTTGTGCCGGGATTTATTGACGCAAAAAGGGGAGGCGTCCGGTATGGCGCTTGCCCGTGAAGCGGTCGAGGTTTGGGCAGGGTTGACGGAGGAAGAACAGCTTAATTTCCTGTTGTTTCTCGATAATGAAATGTCACCGGATCAGGTTCGAATTGATAAAGCGGTAGCAGCTTATCAAATGGATCAGAGCCCGCAGAATTACCAATATTTGAGTGCTGCGATTGAGGCGCCCAGGCAAGAGCTTATGCGCAGGATTAACTTTGCGCCGGGTGGGACGGCGGCGATTGTAGGTATGCGAAAGAACCTGGTAGGCTATTTGAACGAATATCCGCAGCTTAAATCTGTCGACAACGACTTGAAGCACCTTCTCAGTTCCTGGTTCAATCGTGGTTTTTTGTCTCTGGAACGGATCGACTGGCGTACCCCAGCAGTTATTTTGGAAAAGCTGATTGAGTACGAAGCAGTTCATGAAATTGACGGATGGGAAGATTTGCGTCGTCGTTTGGATAGTGATCGGCGATGCTTCGCGTTTTTTCATCCAGCCTTGCCGGATGAGCCGTTAATATTCGTTGAAGTTGCTTTGGTTAAAGGGTTGGCAGATGCAGTACAACCTCTTTTACAGCAGGAAGCGGAGCGGGGAGATCCGCGAAAAGCGGATACGGCTATTTTTTACTCCATTAGCAACTGTCAGGATGGCCTGAAAGGCATAAGTTTTGGAAACTTCTTGATTAAACAGGTCGTGGCAGAACTTTCAACAGAACTCCCGAATTTGAAGCATTTCGCTACATTGTCTCCCGTTCCCGGCTTTATGAAATGGCTCACGTCAGTCAAAGGAAAAATTGGCGGTATTCCTTTTAAAGAAATCGGGGCGGTTAAGTCTTTACTTAGGGAAAATGAATGGTTCAACAATGCATCAATCCTTGATCAAGTGAAGGAGCCGCTTGAAAAACTATGTGCACATTATTTAGTGAATGAGAAAAGCCGCGAACGACCGCTCGATCCTGTGGCTCGCTTTCATCTAGGTAATGGCGCTCGGCTGGAGCAACTCAATTGGATGGGGGATAAATCAGCGAACGGTTTGTCTCAGTCCGCAGGATTGCTCGTAAATTATTACTATAATTCGAAAGACATTGAGCGAAATCATGAAGCCTATGCCAACGAAAGAAAAGTGGTGGCGTCCTCTTCTATACAGTCCCTTGCCAAAGCGGGTAAAAAGTAGGGTGACCTAACTGTCCGTAGAGCCTCTGTTTGTCTCGCAATATTTTTGTCGACTGCGGCTGGCCATTGCTTATAATTCAATCCAATGTCCATGATTATTTCCGTCGCCTTAATTTGCCGATTGAAACATTCATTCATGAATGTTAGTGTCTCGTGGATTAACAAAAAACAAGAATAAAGGGACTGAGATGTCAGAAGAGAAAATGCTTCAAGGTAAAGTAGTTGTTGTCACCGGCGCAGGTCGTGGGATTGGCCGTGGAATAGCGATTATGGCCGCTGAGCATGGCGCAAAAGTTGTTGTTAATGATCTTGGCGGAACAGAGCAGGGCGACGGTGCAGATCAAATTCCGGCGATGGAGGTTGTCAAGACAATCGCAGATGCGGGCGGAGAGGCGATTGCCAATTTCGGAAATGTGGCGAATGCTGACGATGCCGGTCAAATGATTGAAGATGCCCGCTCGAACTTTGGAAGTATTGATTGTATCGTCAATAATGCCGGTATTCTTCGGGATGTCATTTTTCACAAAATGTCAGAAGCGGAATTTGATGCAGTGATTGCAGTGCATCTGAAGGGAAGCTTCAATGTGAGCCGTGCTGCGGCACCCTATTTCAGGGAGCAGCAAAGTGGCTCATTCGTCCATATGACATCGACATCCGGATTGATCGGTAATTTTGGTCAGGCCAATTATGCGGCTGCAAAACTCGGTATTGCCGGCCTGTCTCGTTCAATTGCGCTTGATATGTCTCGTTTTGGTGTACGATCAAACTGTATTTCACCTTTTGCCTGGTCGCGCTTGATTGGTACTATTCCGCAAGGGACTGATGCAGAACGTGAGCGAGTTGCCAAAATTCAGCAAATGACACCTGAAAAAATTGCACCGCTTGCCGTGTATCTTTTGGCGAACGCTGCAGCGGATATCACAGGGCAAATATTTGTCGTCCGGAATAACGAAATCTGTCTAATGAGCCAACCACGCCCGATCCGGAATTTGCAGGCATCTGAAGGTTGGACACCGGAGACTGTCGCCTCGCGTTTCGGACCTGCGGTGAAATCCTCTCTCGTACCATTAGAGCGTTCCGGCGATGTATTTTGCTGGGATCCGGTGTAAGGAGAGGAAGTATGGCGATTGACTATGATAAACTTATAAACTGGAAGTTCGATGATATCGAACAGACTTATACGACAAAGGACAGCATTCTTTATGCGTTAGGCGTCGGTGTATCCATGGATCCTCTGGATATGGATCAACTACGCTTCACCTATGAAGAAGACATGTTGGCTTTGCCGACCATGTCTGTTGTGCTTGCCTATCCGGGATTTTTCCTTAAACAACCTGAATTTGGTGTTGATTGGGTGAAAGTTCTGCATGGAGAGCAAGGCATTGAGATCCACAAAACTCTACCTGCTGAGGGAACTGTCGTTGGCACCACGAAAATTACCGAAATCATCGATAAGGGTGAAGGTAAGGGTGCCTTGATGTATTCCACACGCGAAGTTCGGGAAAAAGCGAGTGGTGATCTCTTGGCGACGCTTTCTTCCACAACTTTTTGTCGCGGTGATGGTGGTTTCGGTGGACCGTCAGTCGACGCACCTAAACCTCATACATTACCTGATCGTGCGCCTGATAGTGTTGTTGAGCTTCCAACTTTGGACCAAGCTGCCCTTATCTATCGATTAAGTGGCGATTTCAATCCATTGCATGCGGATCCCCGGGTTGCAAAATCCGCAGGCTTTGAAGCCCCAATCCTACATGGTTTGGCGTCACTTGGCGTTGCAGGACATGCATTGGTGAAACAGGCATGTGGGTATAATCCGGCAAAACTTAAATCATTGAAGTTGCGGTTTTCCGCGCCGGTATATCCGGGGGAAACCATCGTTACGGAAATGTGGCATGACGATACAGTAACGTCTTTCCGATGTCGGGTTAAAGAACGTGACTTGGTAGTTCTGAATAACGGTCGGGCTGAGATAGCCTGATACCGTTCAGCAGGTTTCGATAAGCAGGAGAATAAGGTGAAAGTTTCAACAGCGATTGAGACGCGCATGACAGTGCGTCAATTTTTACCGACACCTGTTGCCAAGGAGACGATCTGTGAAATTCTGGAGATTGCCAAACGAGCTCCTTCGGGTGGCAATCTCCAGCCCTGGAACGTGCATGTGCTGGTCGGTGATCCCTTGGCAGCCCTTGTCAGTGATATCGATGAAAAAATTGGCAAAGGGATTGAGGAAGAACCGGAATATAACGTTTACCCTCCGGAGTTGGTGGATCCCTATAAAACAAGGCGGCGGGTTGTTGGTCAGGCGCTTTACGAACTTATCGGAGTTCCGCGGGATGACTTGCCCGGAAAGCTTAAGCAGCTTTCCCGGAATTTTCGATTTTTTGATGCGCCTGTCGGTCTGTTTTTCGTTATGCACCGCCAAATGGAAATCGGACAGTATGCGGACTTGGGAA